>CAYWEO010000001.1:0-49372 GCA_964457855.1 uncultured Opitutales bacterium
ACAGAAAAATTTTAACCCCCGAGCGTACTAACGTACGTGACGGGGTTGAAATTTTTCAGGCATGGCCGATTTTGAGATGACGAGCAGGCGCGCAAGGTCGAGATTCCTGAGCGTATTGTAATACGTGATGGAATTGAGATCCGATGCGCAACGAACTCGCCGCTCAAAATCGGCCATGCCTGAACGAACCCTAGCGATTACAAATCGCGACGGAACGCTACACAATCTCTGCCTCTAATGCGTCTTGCGTTATGCGTTCGATTGAGGCGCCGAGAGCGCGCACTTTGTCGTCAAAGTTTTCGTAACCGCGATCGAGGTGGTAAACGCGATGGATGACGGTTTCGCCTTTTGCAACGAAGCCCGCGAGACATAAAGCGACGCTGGCTCGGAGGTCGGAGGCCATGACTGGCGCACCGGATAAATTTTTCTGGCCGTTGATGATCGCACTGCTGCCCTCTAAAGTGATGTTGGCACCCATCCTCTGGAGTTCCGAGACGTATATAAAACGATTGGGGTAAATGCGTTCAGTAATGATGCTCAAGCCTGGCACAACGCTCATGAGCGCGCACATCTGGGCCTGCAAATCGGTTGGGAAGCCGGGGTAGGGGAGGGTCGTGAGTTCGATCGGTTTTAATTGATTGAGAGGTTTCCCGCGAACGAGAATTTCCTTTGGTCCGACGACTTGAATATCTGCATTCGCCTCTTCGAGTTTGTGCAATAGCGAACGTAAGTGCTTGACATTGGCGCCCCTTACACGGATTTCGCTACCCTCCTGCATGAGGCCCGCAATGATCAGCGTTCCCGCCTCAATGCGATCCTCAATGACGGTGTATTCTGTTCCGTGCAATTTTTCGACGCCCTCGATTTCCAAGGAATGGCTTCCGATGCCCCTAATTTGAGCTCCCATGGAGACCAATAAGTGACATAAGTCGACGACTTCGGGTTCGCAGGCGGCGCTATCGATGTGTGTGGTTCCGGGAGCCAAAGTGGCCGCCATAATCATGTTAGCCGTTCCTGTGACGGAACTTCCGTAGCGTCCACCGAGAAAAAGCTCACTGCCTTTCAATTTCGAGGCATCGAAGTGCATATAACCGCCGTCAATCGTCATTTCACATCCCAGCTGCTGTAAGCCTTTGATGTGCAAGTCGATGGGACGAGGGCCGAATACGCACCCCCCCGGCAGAGAAATTTTTGCCTCTCTTTTACGTGCAACTAGGGGGCCCGCGACACAAATGGATGCGCGCATTTTGCGCATCAGGTCGTAGGGAGCTTGAGAATGAATGTTTTCAGCTCGAATTTTTACCGTGTGTGTATCGATGAATTCCACTTCTGCGCCAAGATATTGCAGAAGTTTGATCATGGAATGAATGTCACTCAAATCGGGAACATTTTTAATCACACACGGCTCATCTGTTAACAACGTCGCTGCAAGAATCGGCAGGCAGGAGTTCTTTGAACCACTGACCTGCACGGATCCCCGCAAGGGATTTCCACCGCGAATCCTAAAGACATCCATAAGCTACAAAAGGCTAGCGTTTCCAGCGAGGCCTATTATTATACGGAGGACGTCCTGGACGGGAGTGTTCCCTACCTTCTTTACTTTCTGGGCCGCAATGACTTGTCGAGCAACTTTGCTTGTCCTTGCATCCGAATAAGTTCTTGAAGAAGTTGTAAATTTTCCCGCAGAAACACTTTGGAGCTTCTTGCTTAATCGCTTCTGGGAACTTTTCAACGTTCGATTCGCTGCGAGAAGGGGAAAACTCTCTTCTTCTTGCACAACCATCCCGTCGACTATCGTCCCTATTGAATCTGTTGCCGCCGTCGCGTCGATTGTCTTCCCGCTGGAAGCGGCCTCTATTGTCGTCGCTGCTTCTACTACGTCCGGCATAGGGTTTTCTGTCGCCTCCCCTCTGCGCGTAAGTCCTTTTCTCGTAATGAGATGGACGAGATTCGCCAGCTCCTCCCTGAGATTCTCCAGATTGTGGGCCGTCAGAAGGGTTTAAAAGCTCGTGATTTGGATTCTTATCAGACTCTCCGTTAGTTGAGTAAGTGGGCACAAATTCCGGCGTTTTTGGCGGAGAATCTTCAGATTCTGGAATTGCGTTTGATGACACTGACGTCTGCGATGATTGTGGGACTTGGGAAGGTTTGCGCTTCCAACGTCCTTTAAGATTAGATTTATTCATGATATTTGATAATTATGTATTGTATTGTGATTGTGTGTAATGGCTCTTCCCGGCAATAAAAAGCGGGGAGCCGATTGCTGCTGAATAGATTTCCTTGTCGGACACCACAGTGATGTTTGGTTTATTATAGTTAATTACAAAACCTTTCATCTGAAGTGTGTGACGTGTGAGGAAGTTCGATATTCTGAAGTTGGAGGAAAGCCTTTGAGGATACTACTGGCATCTTCGAACCTTGTCATAATGACCTAATTTCTCAATAACTCACTCAGCAAAACAATCATTCCCACGGCTGAAAAAATATTCACCTGAAGGGAATCCTTAATTTTACACGAATTGTATTCTCATTCATTTATGCGCGCAATGTAAACAACAAAAAGAAAAAATTTGCATCATATGGTGACCTGAGCAAGCATTTGGTTCGAGATGCGATAAAAAATGCGAATTTGTTTGACGAACTTATTTTTTTATAATCTACAAAGAGATGTTTTAAGGCGCCCTTTCTTTTGAGTGGTACAAAGAACGAGCATATTAATACATTCAAAACTTCATTTTATGAATATATTCACAATCAAGAAAAAACCGGGTCATTGTTTGACCCTCAAAACCTTGCTGATCGGTTCAGCAATGATCGGATTATCGACATTCTCTTATGGCGTCCTTGGGGACAAAATCGAGAAAAACGAGAACGATAAAAACAAGAAAATAGAGAAAAACGAGAACAAGAAAGAGAAAGAAAAGGAACTGATCTTTAAAAATGGCAACCAAAGCAATGGAATTGAAACACAATTTGGGTACCTCACAAGCGAACTCATCAACGAGATTCTAAGTTACGCGCGTCCTCCTCAAATCGTCAATTGGCAGAAAAAGGAAATTTCCGTCAAAAAACTGATGAAGTTTTGGAACGAATATCGCGGTGTCTTGTTGGTCAATAAATGGTTTTATAACGCCTTAAAAAAATTTGCAATGGATATACCGCTCGACAACGACGATGTTCCCACAAATGAGGGCTTGACGCTCGTATTTCCAAAAAAACGTTGGCTCATGTTGGATTTGATGGAGCATGCACTTCGGGGCGGGCTTTTAAGAGATTTTTTTGGCGATAGCGCTATTTCAGGAGTATCGTTCAGGGAGTGTTTGATTTTCAAGGAAAAACAGCTCAAAAAGTTAGCTAACAAGTTTTCTGGAGATAACATTACTCGCTTAGACGTCAGCGACTCGACCTTCTGCGAGCAACCCGCATTGTTTCTCAAGCTGATAAAGAAATTACCTAAGTTGGAGTCTATTGATCACTCTAGTAAAGTTATGCGTTCACGTATGACGGATAGCACCCTCAAGGAAATCTTCAAAAAGTATCAAAAAACGTTAAGATCTCTCAATATCAATGGGAATATTTTTATCGGTAACGATATATTCAATAACATGCCACTGCTCCCCAATCTTAATGAGATGCGTTTGCATTGCATAGACAGGGCTGTAAAGAACAGGTTTTACCAAGAAAAGAAGTTATCAGACGAATCGATTAACAAGATTATCGAAAAATGTCCCAAGCTATTTTCCATCGACCTTAGTGGTAGTGAAATAACGAACGAAACGCTCAAGAAGCTTTTCAAGAAATACGCAGACCAGCTAGTTGATGTCAACATCAGCCATTGTCATAAAATTGATGATAGCGCCTTTGTCGATCTGCCGTTATTACCCAAACTCAATAAAATCAATCTGAAACTTTTATCTGCCGGCTCTATCCTTAAGATCGCTGAAAAATGCCCTAACGTAACGGATCTTCATCTACAGGCGCATGATGATGCGGATGATCTCATTAAGGCGTTAAAGAATTTTAAGGAACTGAGATCTCTTACCGTACATGGTGGGCTAGAGGAATCGGCCGTTCGCTTGCTTTGTGAAATCAAGACTTTGAAGAAACTTTGTTTACAAGACTGCCCAAGTCTGAAGCACCTAAAAGGCTTTCTTAAGGGTGAAAGTTCAATTAAAAAACTGGTTATAAAGGATTGTAAATTTCTGAAGAGCTTGGAGGGTGTTCAGGACCTCAAATTTTTAACGGAGGTGAAAATCAAGAATTGCGGAAATCCGGATGTCATAAATAATCCTAATGCAAACGACCTTAACATAGATAACCTTAAGGATAACCAATCCGTAACCAAAGTGAAAATAATCGGAAATCCAACCCTGAGAAACATAAATATCCTCCAGGATTGCCCGAATTTAGTTGAATTGTATGTGATTGAAGCTTACTTGGAGAGTTTGAAACTTGAAAAGAATAATTCAAAATTGGAAAAGCTGATAATCAAAAATTGCAACGAGCTCATTCAGTTAGATTTACTGAATGGTAAATGGCTATTTGACCTAAGGCTGCAGTCTCTAACGAAATTGAAAAACTTAAATATAAACAATTGCCAGAAAATACATAAACTAATCGTCAAGGGTTGTGGGAAGTTAGGCAGCATTAACTTAGATAATAATTCAGATCTCACATTTATCGGTTTGTTAGGAATTGGGACAATTGAAAGCTTTAAGATCAAAAACTGTAAGCGCCTAGTGGCGTTGGAAATAAGGCAAAATTCCCCTGTGAATGTCGGTAATAACGTTGCCATAGATTTAGGTGATTGTGTGGCTCTAACTTCAGTATACAGCGATCTAAAGAACGTCACTTTCATCAATATGCCCCAAAGTGTAGAGGGATTAGAGACTTCTTATCTAGTGCTCCCGAATCTGAAATCGCTTAACCAGTGCAAGAAATTAATGGGGCTGTGGCTAAGATATTCTATAATAGACAATATTCTTGAAGGCTTTGAAGGCCTCCCTGAGTTAGTTTTCCTGAATCTGGTTGGTTCCAATGTAAAGGCAGATACAAAACTCATATCAAACTTGATCAAACTTTGCCCGAAGCTGAAAACAATTTGTTTCGAGTGCGGGCAGATTTCCGAGAAAGAAGCCAAGTTGGCAGAAAAACAACATCCCGGAATTAAGATTATTCGGTGGAAATAACGCTAGTATTATTAAGTGCCTAGGAGCATCTTTGCAAAAATGACTAAGATCATTCATTAAAGGCATAAGGGGCGCACAAAGCGCCCCCTTTTTTTGCGTTTCCCCAAAAAGCCGCAAAAAAAGCTCAAAATGAGAAATAGCTGCTACATGAAAAACAGGAGAATAAACACATCGGAAGGCATTTTGTGGCACTCCGTGCCAAAAAATGCCTTCCGAATGAGAGTTTTTTCAGGGGAGGTCCGGAGGGGGTTGTTTTTGCAAAAAATACCCCCTCCGGAAAACACCCCCCCCAACCCTATAAATTCCCGCTTTGCGCTTTACAATTGGGGGCGAATCGTTTGTTTTAGTTTTCATGAGTCGCACAAGAGTTCGTTTTGCCCCAAGTCCCACTGGGTTTTTTCACATCGGAAGCGCGCGGACGGCGTTGTTTAATTGGTTGTACGCAAAACATACAGGAGGAGCGTTCATTTTGCGCATCGAAGATACCGATCAGCAACGCAATACGGCGGAATCGCTTGCAGTGATTTTTGACGGCATGCGCTGGTTAGGACTTGATTGGGATGAGGGTCCTGAAAAAGGTGGGGATTTTGGTCCGTACTTCCAGAGCCAACGTGCTGATATTTATCGAAATTATCTGGAGGAACTGCGTAAAAAGGATCGCGTTTACGAAAAAGATGGGGCGATTTACTTCAAAATTTCGAACCAGCCGCAAACGATCGAGGATTGTGTTCGCGGAACTGTAACGCGCTCAGAGGAAAAGGATTTCGTCATTTTCCGCTCCGACAATACGCCTGTATTCCATTTCGTGAACGTCGTCGACGACATTGCGATGCAGATAACGCATATCATTCGCGGAGAAGATCATTTATCAAATACGAGCAAGCATGTGGAGCTTTTCAAGGCCTTTGGAGCCCCCCTCCCTGCTTTTGCGCACATCCCCCTTATTCTGAAGTCGAACGGAGCGGGCAAAATGAGCAAGCGCGACCAAGGTGCTCTCGTGGAAGAATATAAGCACCACCACTATCTGCCGGAAGCCGTCCGGAATTACCTTTGTTTGCTGGGTTGGTCCCCAAAAGACAATCGCGAAATCCTTCCTATTGAAGAGATTATCCAGCTTTTCGACTTGCCGGCCATCAACAAAAACAACGCCCGTTTTGACGAAACCAAAATGGCCTTCATGAACACCGCCTACGTACGTGCGCTTCCCCAAGAACGCTTTATCGAGCTCGCGAAACCAATTCTCGCGAAAAAAGTTCCGCTGGAAGGCTTTTCGGACGACTATATCCACCAAGTCCTGGCGATTTCCCAAGAAAAAATACGCTCTTTGAAAGAAATTCCAGCCTTTGTTGGACATTTCTTTCAGGGGACGTTAGATTTTAAAGAAATTGCTAGCCATTCGAAACCGATTGCAGATCAAGCGCTTAGGCTCAACGAGATCCTCCAAGCTCTGCAAAATTCAGACACCTTTACGGAAGAGACTCTGGAGCAATGTGTTAAGGCGCTTGCCAAAGAACACACTGTTCCGACGGGGCATTACATCCATACGACCCGCTTCGCCACGTCTGGACAGGAATCTGGTCCCGGTTTTTACAAACTCCTAAAAGTCCTTGGCAAACAGCGTGTTATCGACCGCATCCAAAAATTCCTCTCTGTAATATGATCCCCACCCAGACGCACACGAACGAACGCATCCGCATTCAAAAATTCCTTTCGCAGCAAGGAGTTGCGTCACGTCGCACCATCGAGCAGCTCATTCGGGAGAAACGCATCCTCGTTAACGGCACTCCAGCGCACATTGGGCAATCGATAGTGCCCGGACACGACAGCATTAAGGTCAATCGCGTTCTCATCTCGCAAGCCAAGCGCAAACGTATCGTGTTGGCTATGAACAAACCCAGCGGCTACGTTGTCACGCGCGGAGACCCCAACTTCCCCGTACCGACTGTCTTCGATTTGCTTACAAAACAGTATCAAAAAGAGCACTTTTTCTGCGTTGGGCGGCTCGACAAGGACAGCGAGGGCCTCCTCCTTTTTACAAACGATGGCGCACTCGCTCAACAACTGACGCACCCGTCCTTCGAGGTCACAAAACACTACACCGTCGTCGTTCATCGCGCATTCGACCCCAACGACATCCCCCGAATGCTGCGCGGCATTGTTGACGAAGGAGAACGCCTAACAGCCAAAAAAATCACCGTCCATCCAGGCCGTTTTGCCCAAGGAAAACAGCTCGAAATACAGCTCCAACAAGGAAAAAAACGCGAAATCCGCCGTCTCCTCGAACACTTCGGCTACTTCGTCAAACGCCTCAAACGCTTCCAAATCGGCAAATTTGCTATGAAAAGAATCCCCTCAGGAGCCACTAAAGAACTTTCCGAAAAGGAAATCTCATCATTGCTTTTGGATGGGAGTGATGTTTAAGATTTAAATTATTCGGGAACCTTTCTGTTCACGAGAACAGAAAGGTTCCCGAACCCTCCAAAGAAAAGCGATATCGGAAGGCATTTTTATGGCACGAAGTGCCAAAAAATGCCTTCCGAATAGGAGTTTTTTCAGGGGAGGTCCGTAGGGGGTTGTTTTTGCAAAAAATACCCCCTCCGGAAAAACCACCACCCCACCCTATTTTATGCATAACTTACTTGATGGTAGCAGTTTAGCGAAGTGTCTTTTGGCCGATTTGGCTGGGGAGGTGAGGGCGCATAGGGTTGAGGTGAAGACACCGACGTTAGCGATTGTGTGCGTTGGGGACAATCCGGCATCGGCGATTTATGTGCAGCAGAAGCAGAAAAAAGCGGCAGAAATCGGCATGCGGTGTGAGTATTTTCCGTTAAAGAAGGATGTGCCGAGGGAAACGCTGTGGGAAACGATCGATATTTTGAATAAACGCGCGGACATCAACGGCATGATCGTTCAGGCGCCGTTACCATCGCATCTTGTTGAGCAGGAATCCTTTAATCGAATCGATCCTAAAAAGGACGTCGACGGATTCCACGCCATCAACATCGGAAAGCTTTGCCAGGAAGACACTTCTGGATTTATTCCCTGTACGCCATTGGGGATTGTGACGCTTTTGCAGCATTACAAGATTGAGACGGAAGGGCAGCACGTGGTCGTCGTCGGGCGCAGCAAAATCGTCGGTAAGCCCTTGTCGTTATTGTTCTTAAGCAAAGGGCCTTATGGGAACGCGACAGTAACGGTTGCGCATTCTAAGAGCCGACATCTCGCGCAATTGACGCAGCAGGCGGATATTTTAGTTGCGGCGACCGGGAAACCGCATTTAATTACAAAGGATATGGTCAAGCCAGGAGCTGTTGTCGTTGACGTTGGCATTAATCGCATTCCAAACGCTTCTGCGAAAAGGGGTTACGATATTATTGGCGACGTCGATTTCGCGAACGTTGCTCCGAAGACCAGTTGGATCACACCCGTTCCGGGAGGCGTTGGTCCGCTGACGGTTGCACTGTTGCTCACAAACACGTTCAAAGCTTACCTTTCGCAAAACAACATTCCCTATGCTCAATAATGAACCTTCCACGATCGAAGCAGAAAAAAAAGCGGCCCTCACGGAAATCCTCACACTTTTGAAGGAAAATACGCCTGAACGTGCCAGTTTATGGCAGAGAAGTGTGGCGTTTTCCCTCGATTTTTCGCTCATTTGCTTCCTGTCGTTAACCGTTCTGGGAAAATGGGTTCTGCCTCAACAGTATGCGCAAGAATGGGCAAAACTGCAGGGCGTTCTTTACGTCGCAAACTATAGCAACCAGCAATTCACCGAACTCTTTAAAACGCTGCAAAATGCCGATTTCCAGAAAATGGTTGCAGATCTCGGCTTCTACCTATTTTTATCGTTCTGGGCCTACTTCGCCCTCAGCGAAATCATCACCAAGGGGGGATCCCTCGGGAAAAAGATTTTTCGCCTAACTGTCGTCAAAATCAACGGCTTAGAGCCCCCGAGTATCCTCGACTCCATCTTCCGCAGCTCCCTAAAAGCCTTCGCCATTTTCAGCTTCCTCCCCATTTGCGCCCTCAACTTCCTCCTCGCCTTTTTTACCAAATACCGCCAAGCCGGCCATGACTTTATCGCACGCACCGTGGTGGTCTATGAGCCCAGCGTCGAAAAACCTCGCGAGGAAGAGGATAAGTTTTAGACATCCGGAAACCCCACTTTTTTATAAAAAAAGGGGGGTTCCCGGACCCTTCCCCCTAAAAACTTTTATTCGGAAGGCATTTTTTGGTACTACGTGCCAAAAAAATGCCTTCCGGTGCCAACAGACGAAATCTTCTCCTCGATGACAAGATTTATTTTGAGTAACTGTTTTAAAATTGTGTTAAGGTTGTTTTGCGAGGAAACTAGTATCGGCCATTTTGGACAGCTTAGTTCCAATGATAGTAATCAACCCCCCGAATTCATGATCTTTCGATGTGCAGTAAGGCTGTCCTCCAACGCTACCTATGTTAATAACCATCTGCTTTCCTTTATAGCTTAGATCTATATAGTCTTGAAACTCACTCATGTCGATAATGTACGTATTCCCTATGACAATTCCTCCCAACTTGTCTCTCATTACGTCGATCACGTACTGAATTTTTGCCTCCAGATCGGCAAAATTCCTTGTACCTATTTTCCCAGGATCGAGTGCAAATGACGTTCCATTGGAAGATATTGATCGATACTGTGCTGTACCCCCCAAGCGAACGCTTAAGCTATTGAGAAGATTGTTGATGTTATTAGCATCGATGCCATTACTAAGAGCCCCAATGACGTTCAGATTCACGACTGCTGACTCTTGTTGGAGCTTTAATGGATTACCTGCATCCTGCAACGAACTTTTCAATCCATTAATCATATTCAAAGCCTTGTTGTAGTCACGTACAACACCATTCTCTCCAAACATTAAGTTCCGAATCGTTTGTAGGGTGCTTTTTGCATCGCTTAGTGTATTTGCAAAACTTACAAACACCGCATTCGTCGCGCTCGTAGCAGCCGCCCTGTTAGCTTCCGGCATGAACGCTATCGCTATTTGGACGTCGTCTTTAGAATACTTCCCAGATTTGATGCCGTCTACCAGCTGATCTTGAGTGAGACGCCATGCAAACATCGCATCCGTCGCTGTTGCAGCAGCTGCCCTGTCAGCTTCCGGCCATAAAAACCCTATCGCTATCTGGACATCGTCTTTAGAATACTGCCAAGATTTGATGCCAGCTGTTAGCCCAAGCATAGTTTCAGCATATGAAAGCCTTATTTGAATGCCTGATTGTATCTGAATCGGAGAAATGTAGGGCAGTTTCGGGACTAGGTCTATCGCATTCCTGAGGCTTGTTGCCAGTGCCGAGTCCTGATCTGGAAGTGCAGATAAAGCGTTCGCTGCAGCTTTGTAAGCTTGTGAATTCTGTAGCATTGTCCCCGCTTTCAAACAATCACATGCATATTGAATAGTTTTACTAGAATTGTACACATTTTTTCGCCTATCCAACTCCCGCAATTGGGAACAAGCGTTAAAATTCTGCAGAGCTGTTTGCGCAGCCGCTTCTGGCGTCGTCGGAGTCGTAGTGGTGCCGATGGGAGGTGGTGCAGGTGGCATTGCCGTAGCCGCGAAACTTGGCGCAGCTGCCCACGCCTGCGTACTAGTAATTACTCCGCTGCCCGTACCACCCGCAAATGTTTGCGTGCCACCTTGCGCTGGAGGAGGTGGAAAACCGAAACCAAAACCTTTACCCATGCCCTCCAGTTTACCCCTTCCCAAGACCCCAGTCAAACACAACAAAGAAATTCACACACGGCGACTTCCGAAAAAACTCACGCACAGCAACTTCTTTGCCTTAAGAGCCTGAAACAAAAACCCACTGGTCGGGGCGATAGGATTCGAACCTACGACCTCGTGTACCCAAAACACGCGCTCTACCAAGCTAAGCTACGCCCCGTTGAGTATATAAGGAAATAACAAAGGCGTAAATTGTCAATGCATTTCGGCTTTTGGCGTCAGAAAATGTTGTTTTTCAAAATTCAAAAATCGTTGTTGCGCATGGGCACGATCGTGTTTAACTGAATCTATATGGCCTATTTTAACTGTTTTGTCGATCATGTCCAGCTGAGTGCAAACAGTGTCTTTTCGTTGCCATCGGACGAGGCCCAGCATTTGAAGGTTGTGAGGGCAAAAAAAGGGGATTCCGTGACGCTTTTGACGGGTGAGGGCATCGTTTATCTGGGCGTTTTGACGGATATTTCTTTAAATGCCGCAACCGTTTTTATCGAAGAAAAAATTCTGCATCAGAAAAAGATGCCAGAAATCATTCTTATCCAAGCGCTTCCGTCGCCAAAAAACAGTGATTTTATCATCCAAAAAGCGACAGAAATCGGCGTTGATGCCATTTATCCCGTGATCACGGAACGGACAGTATGCCAAGAAATTCCCAAGAACGTCGCCCATAAGTTTCTCCGTTGGAACGCGATCGCTATCGAAGCCTGCAAACAGTCAGGAAATCCCTACCTGCCAAAAATTGCCCCCGTTCAGCGCATGGAACTCCTTTTCCAAGAATCATTTACGCAAGTCTCCAACACCCTCCGCTTCATAGCCAGCCTCGAGCCCAACGCCAAAACTATTCTTGCCTACCGCCCCCCCCCATCGCCAGAAAGCATTTTTATCGCTATTGGCCCAGAGGGCGGCTTTTCACCACAGGAATCCGCCCTCTTCCATCAAAAAAACTTCCTCCCCCTCAAGCTCGCTACCCACACCCTCCGCTCCGAAACCGCTGCGGTGTATGCGCTAAGCATCGTTAATGAATATTTCGGGAACCTTTCTGTTCCGTGAGCAGAAAGGTTCCCGAACCCTCCAAAGAAAAGCGATATCGGAAGGTATTTTTGTGGCATGAAATGCCACAAAAATACCTTCCGAATAAAAATTTTTTGGCGGAAGGGTTCGGGAACCCCCCTCACACATTATTCTAGGGCCTTGGCGACCTGCCCCTCTTCGAGGATTTTTTGCAATTTGGTTGCTTGGAAGTTTCTCAGGAGTTCGAGGATATCTTTGGATTCTTCGAATTTAAGGGCTTGGGCGGTAATTTGCTTTGCTTCGTCCATGGTGGTATTGCGGACATAGGATTTCATTTCCGGAATCGCGATTGGCGCCATGCTTAGGGTCTTGACGCCAAGGCCGATAAGCAGGGGCATATAGAGGGGGTCGCCGGCCATTTCACCGCATATCGAGAGAGGAACATTGGCCACATTTGCATTTTCGATAACCATCTTGAGCATGCGCAAGACAGCCGGATGGTGGGGCTCGTAAAGGTGCGCAATGCGATCATTGACGCGATCGACGGCGAGCAAATACTGGATCAAGTCGTTCGTTCCCACGCTAAAGAAAGCGCAGTATTTCGCCAACTCCGGAGACATCAGGGCGGCACTGGGAATCTCGATCATGATGCCAGTCTCCAAATTTTGGTCGAATTTGATGCCTTTCTCGGTCAATTCCTTCGTAACGTCATTAAAAATGGCCTTGATTTGAAGAACTTCACTGACACTGCTGATCATGGGGTACATGAGGCGCACTTTCCCGAACGCACTGACCCGCAAAATAGCACGCAATTGTTCCTTGAAAATCTCTGGGTTCTGCAGGCAGAAACGAACCGCGCGCAAACCCATGAAAGGATTCTCCTCTTTGGGGGATAAATCAACGTGCTTTAATTGTTTATCGCCCCCAATGTCCATCGTGCGAATCGTTATGGGTAAGGGACTTAGAAGATCAATGACGGATTTGTAAATTTTAAATTGTTCATCGCTGGAGGGCAAGCGCCCATCTTCCTTCATGAACAATCCCTCTGTGCGGAACAAGCCTACCCCTCCCGCACCATACGCCCGCACCACTTCGACATCCTCAGTGCCATCAATGTTGGCCATGAGATCGATTGCGACGCCATCTGCGGTTTCCGAAACTAAATCGATAGAATTTGTAAACATATGCTCCAACTGGGCTCGCTTATCCTTTAGTTGACCGTAATGCAAAAGCGTTTTTCGCGATGGATTCACCACCACAACGCCCTCATAGCCGTCGATGAGAAGGTAATTGCTATTGTCTATTGTCCACGTAACATTGTGCAGGCCAACGACTGCTGGAACCCCTAAAGAGCGTGCAATAATGACGGCATGGCTCGTCCGACTTCCCAAATCCGTCGCGATTCCCATGACACGATTTTTCGAGAAATAAAGGGCTTCCGTTGGCGTCAAACGTTCGGAAACGATAATGTGGGGCTCCGATAAACCATTGGATGCAACCACACATTTTTTCCCGCTTCCTATCATGTTCAACAACAATCTCTTAGTAACGTCACGAATATCCGTCACGCGCTCACGAACGAATTCATCTTGAACGCTGTCAAGCGCGTTGATGTAACGCCGCGAAACAACTTGCAAACAATATTCAATGTTGCATTTAGAATCCCTAAAATACTTCAGGGTTTCCTCAAACAACGTTTTATCTTCCAAAACCAACAAGTGCGCGTCAAAAATCCGCGCCTCGCTTTCCCCCAACTGCTTGCTGATATCTCCTTTAACGACATTGATTTGTGCCCTCGTTTCCGCCAAAATGCGTTGAAAGCGATCAATTTCCTGTTGCATACCTGACTCGGCAATGTGATAGAGGGGGACTTCCAATTCCTTTTGAAGATAGAGAAACCCAGGGCCATATTCCACGCCAGGAGACGCCGGAATTCCCCTTAAGATAATTTCGGCAGGAGGGTCGTCTTCTACCGCCAACAGGGGCCTTTCAATTGCTTGATTCGATTGCATTCAGGTGAACAGTTTCCTTAACAAGAAACACTTTTTATAGGAAAGTTTCAACAATAAACGTATCTTTTCCCAAATAATTTTTCACCCACGCCTCAATTTCTGGAAAAGAATGCCGCGGACTCAAGAGTCCAAAGCACGCGCTCCCACTTCCTGTCATATGAATTTCCACCTGAAAACGCTCCTTAAATTCTTGAACAAGAACCGGTAACACAAGATATTTCTCAAAAACGATACTTTCAAATTGATTCCAAAAAAACGGCACTTCATCCCCCAAATGCGACAAGCAACGCTGCAGCAAGCCTTCTGCAATTTCAGGACTCGTATAAAGCGCATTTTCCCGCATTGTCGCATAAGCCCACGCCGTTTCTACAGGAAATCCGGGCTGGAAAACCATCACACGACGTCCCACTAACGCCCCCGACATCGGCTCGCCAACCGTCTCAATGCGTTCCCCACGTCCGCGCAAAATACTGAGGCAAGGTTTCACAAAAAAAGGACAATCGGATCCCAATTGCGCTGACATTTTTAGAAGAGAATCATCGCTTAACGCATTCCCCGTCAACGCATTAGCGGCTTTCAAAAACGCCACTGCGTTACTGCTTCCGCCACCCAAACCAGCCCCCATCGGGATCCGCTTTTCCAGAAAAATGTCGAAAAAAACCTCCTCCATCCCCAGAACTTCCCTCCAAGCCTTCGCAGCCTTCATGACCAAATTATTCCCGTCCCGCGGAACCCCCTCGCAATCACACTCCAACACATCATTCCGCAACGATGGATCCCGCGTCACATGCAACACGTCCCCAAAACGCAAAGGCGCCACTACACTCACGATGTCATGAAATCCATCCCCGCGCAACCCCGTCACCCCAAGAAATAAATTAACCTTCGCCGGCGAAAATATGGTTATTGTTTTATTCATGCTCGTGATCCCGGAGGGGGTATTTTTTGCAAAAACAACCCCCTCTGGGGCGTTTTTTCCCGGGAAAACCATTTTTTGCAAAAATTGGTTTTCCCGGACCCTTTCCAAAAAAACTTTTATTCGAAAGGCATTTTTGCTGCAAGCAAAAATGCCTTTCGGCATCGCTTTTCTTTTGAAGGTTCGGAAACTTTTCTTTTCCCGTAGAAAAGAAAAGTTTCCGATCTCCTAACCAAAATTTGATTGCCTTAATCAACTAAAACACCCACCTTTACCTTAGATCGATGTCTACGACAATTCACATTTG
The DNA here is from genome assembly GCA_964457855.1 of uncultured Opitutales bacterium. Classification (GTDB taxonomy): domain Bacteria; phylum Verrucomicrobiota; class Verrucomicrobiia; order Opitutales; family CAYWEO01; genus CAYWEO01. The sequence goes on from CAYWEO010000001.1 coordinate 15,195, forward strand.
TGCATCTCCGGAGAGTGCTTTGCAAGATCTTCTGCTTGAGGAGGTTAGGGGGTTGTCGAGCGATTTTACGTCACAGCAAATGTCGGCGATTGTCACGCCTAATTTGTCGACGAACACGTTTTTGAAAGAGAAATTGATCGCGTCTGGAAGGGCGTTTTTGAACGTGCATTTTTGGAATGTAAGCCGTTTGAGGAAACATCTTTCGGAGGCTTTGGGAGAAAGTCACAAGTTGATCTCTAACGCCCATTTACGTCTCATTTTTGGGGAAATCGCACACAATCAATTTCGAGCGCACCCGCTAACAAAGGCTTGCATCCAAAACGCGCAACTCCTTCTGGATGAATTACTAGAGGCATTTTCTGCATTTGGAACCTTTGATAATTTGCCAACCGACCACTTAAAAGCGCTTGCTTACCAACTGTTTGCGAACCTAGGAAAAGCGTCGCTCGCCACCGTTCAGCAGGTCGACAATACCCTATTGCAAAATGCGGCGCAACTGCCAAAAACGCTGCAAAATCTCGTGTTATTCGGCTTTTCCGAGCACCATTGGCACCTAAACAAGCTTCTGCAGGCGTCCTTGGCGTGCGCGCACAACGCTCACGTGTATTTGCTTCAACAGCACGCGAATTTCCTCTCAAAATTATGGGTCAACAGCTGGCAAAAGAACCTCCCAACAACCCCTATTGTCACACACGCATCGGAACGCAACAGCTTGCCGATCAGCCACTTCTCTATCACGGATACGCCTCAGCAAGCCGCGAAAGTCCTTTGCCTTCAAGCATTGAAAATTTTGCACGAACACCCCTCTGCGCGCATCGGCATTGTATTCCCAAGCACGCGCTCCACGATCGCCAGACAAGTTTCCGATATTCTGTCGCAACTCTCTGTCCATCATGCTGATTCGTTGGGGGCCTTGCTGCCCCAAGAACCGTCGGCAATCACGCTTCAAAAGTGGATCGCTTGGCAACGCAGCAATACGCTCGACGATTTGGTCGCTTTTGCGGCGAATTTAGCGGAAAATTCGGGCCTACAACACGACACATTTGACCGTCTGTACGCCCTCCTTCAAAAGGCGTTTCAAGAGCTTTTAACGGATGCATCAAACGCCTGCTTGAGCTACGCACGTGAGATGTTCGATGGAAAAGATGCGGACCTTCAAACATTTTTTTCGCATTGGCAAATCCTTCCCCTGCAAGCATCTTTGGAAAGATTTTTGTCTAAAACACAAGAAGCTTTTGCATCCAGTCCCAATTCAAACAACGATCCTCGCAATACCGTGCAATGGAGCGATTTACGACAGCAGTTGAACGAAGCCCTGCTCGCTCAAGAAACCCCTAAAGACTTGTTTCTCAACTGGTTGCAAGAGGTGGCATTGACGACTACACGCCGCCGTTCGCCTTTTGGCGATCATCCGTATGCAAAAATCCATTTAGTCACTGCAGAAGAGGCTGTTACGCAAGCATGGACCGACCTTCTGCTGACGGAAATCAATCAAACCCTTTGGCCACCAGAAACTTCCGCATTTTCTCTATTCAACTCTACAGAAAATAGCCGGCAGCGCATGCAACACGATCCACATTTGGGCTATTGGCTACCAACGAATTACAGCTATTTTTTCAGCACTAGCGATCAGCGAAAATTCTTCCAACAAGACTTTTGGACGTTGGCAAAATTGCCTACAAACTCTTTATATTTAACAACTTTTTTAGATCCTTCAAAAACCGATAGTCCAAAACTGTCTTTTTTATTTCACGAACTTTACTTCAATCACCGCAAAGAAACGTTGGATGCATCAGTCATTCAATCGGTCAAAAAAGCCACTCTTGCGCAATTAGATACGTTCGATAAACTGACAGAAAAATCGATCAATCATCAACCTCAAGGGCAGAATGAAATTCATTCGCCCGAAAAAATGCTTTTTGCATACGAGGCAAGACGTTGTCCAACAAAACCTTATGATCATTTTTCGTTTGCTTTACCAGAGTATCAAACACTCTCGGCAAAAACGTGGGAAAATCTTCTTTTGCACCCAGCGCACACGTGGTTCATTTCCATCTTAAAGACGCAACCCTATCTCCCTTTCCGCCAACAAGATCCGAGTCGTCTGGCGTCTGGGACGTGGTTGCACCAGTGGATCGCATTACCCAAAACAGTTCATAATGTTTCTGCAGAAAAATGGCATAAACACGTCATTGCAAACAGCGAAAAAACTCGGCAAATGGCGCTAAAAACCTTCTACGATAACAGTTTACCGATACCCGACCTGTGGCTTTACGAGTGGGAGAAAACACGACGTTCCGCTCTAAACACGATCGATCGCGTTCTGCAGCAAACAGATGGGTGTTTTTACTTCAGCGAAATCAGCTTGCCGAAACCCACTTGCATCCATCTCCCCAATCATCAGTCGTTGTCGCTAAGCGGGCGCATCGATTTGCTGGTCTTAAAAGATCATCTTTTTTTTACGCAAGATCCTCAGGCAGATGCGCTTGTGATCGATTTCAAAACGGGAGATCAAGGGGGACCGCTGGTCACTTCTCAAGGGAAAGGTTTGCAGGTCGCCCTTTACGCGCTGGCCCTGCAAGTGTGGGGTTATCGAAAGAAAGTGAGGTTCGCGATCGTCCACGCAAGCCCGTCGTATTCAACGCTTAAGATGCAGTCCGTCAACGCTTTAGAGGAGCTCACGCCTCTGTGGGACGCCATGCATCAAATCGATTCCACGGGGATCATCGGCCAGCACGAACCCATCCGCTCCAAGTATGTCTTTGCGGGACAACTGCCTTTAGCAACAACGGCCATCGAACCGGAAATTCTCATCAAAAAATGGAACCTCACGTACCCAGACTTGCAGCGGTAACTCTATGATACTCAACGACAGAAACCAAAGAGAGCGCTTTTGCAACAACATTCACGAAAACTTTTCCGTGGTAGCGCCCGCGGGTGTTGGCAAGACAACAGCCATCGTTAACCGCATCACTACCATTGCTTTACGAGAGCCTCAGATGCTTCCGACGCTCGTTGCCATTACGTACACGAAGAAATCGGCGGAAGAAATGCGCGAACGTACGCTGCACAAACTCTTCCAGTCCAACGTATTACAGAGCACGCTACAGCTTTTCGAGGACAGCTTTTTCGGAACCATTCACAGTTTTTGCCTGTCGCTCGTGCAAAAACAGAGTCTTTGGTTAGGTTTGTCGCCAAATCCGAACGTATCTACCGATGTACAAACGACTTGGCTTTGGGCATTGCGCAATCTCGAAACCTTCCGCAACGAGCTTCCGAAAAGCCTCTCAGAAACATTTTTCCGCCATGTCGAATTATCTCAAATCCTGTCGCTCGTAACCATCACTCCCCCAACGTTATCGGCGGCAAACCCCCTGTCAAAACCGCCGCAAATCAACGGTTCCGCTCTGCTGAATTTCGTGGCCGATAAGCGCAATCAGGTTAAAGTCGAAGAAGGTAAGCAATTGTTTCAGAAGTGGATGCAAGATGTCGGAGATTCTGCCGTCACGCATTTACCACTCCCCGAATATGCTTACGGCGGGGAAGCTTTCAAGTCTCTCTGGCAGAACACTTTCCAACCGTTAAAAGAATGGCTCGAGCTCGTCACATTAACGCTGGTTGCACAATTATCGAAGCAGTTTTTTCAGTTTCGCATGCAAAAGAATTGCATTTTTTATGACGATATGTCTTTGTTAGTCAACGAGATGCTAGCGATTCCAGAAATTGCGCAAAATATTCACAAAATGAATTACAGAATTTTGCTCGATGAGGCGCAAGATACTGATCCAGAGCAACTTAAGTGCTTACTCGCCATTGCCTCACAAGTCGAAAAATTGTCAAAAAACACCGTTTTTGCACCCAAAAAGGGCCATTTTTGCATGGTTGGGGACGCCCAGCAAGCAATTTACGGATCGCGGGCCAGCGTTGACGTTTATTGGAATTTGCATCAGCAACTACAAGCGAATCAAGATGTTACGGGCGTGGAATTTAATGTGACGTTACGTTGCCCAAAAGCGCTCATCAAAGGCGTTAACACGCTCTTCCCCAACATCTTCCAGCGAAAATCAAAAACACCGAAGCAAATCCCTTTTGTTCCCCTTCAAGCTCCTGATGTTGCGAGCGAAGGGGTCATCGTTCGTAAGCAAATCGTTTGTCATGAGAATGAAAATCCGATAAATGCTGAAATTCAATGGCTTACGGACTGGATGAAGGGGAAAACTCCCGCGCATTTTGGTGTTGAAAAGTGGTCCAATATCGCCTTTTTATGCCCGTACAATGACTGGCTCGTCGCAATAGCGAAAAGTTTTCAGTCGCAAGGCATTCCTACGCAATTACATTCTTCAAAAACGCTTCACGCTGATTCCCGCACTTTTTCGTGGTTCATCGCCCTTGTAAAAATGATCGCTCAACCCCTGAACGCATTCGAAATCGCGGGCGTTTTGCGAGAAATTTTCGGCATTTCTGACCTGGAAATCGCCAATTTTGTCTCAAATTCGCTCAAAAATGCACAAAATAATGCCAAAATAAATCTGCAAACAGAGAACGTTGTTGTAAAGGAACAGAATACGTCAGAAAATCGAAATTCGACACATCCATTACAAATTCTTGCTGACCAAACGGATTCATCTCAGCTCGTTGCTCGGCATTTGACGCATCTTAAGTATTTGCGGGACAAATTTTTGCGCATGCCGCTATTCGATTCCGTCACTTTTCTCATGGAATTTACACAGTTACGCGAACGCCTTTTGCTGTTGCCCAACAACTCCCCAGACTCGCCTAAGGAAATCGATTTTGAGCTCGATGAATTTTTAACGAAAGCCATTCAGCTAGAACAAGATAACAAACATGTGGATGCGCTTTTAACGTTCTTAGAGGAACAAAAAGACAAGACTATTGAGGCCGCGAAACCGGACCCAAACGCCCTCCAGTTTTACTCGTGCCACAAAGCCAAGGGAATGGAGTGGCCCGTCGTCGTCCTGCCACTCCTCTTCCGCCCGCTCATTTTTCCGCACACGCAATACCCGACGCTCGTCACCTCAAGCGACAGCACGGACGTGAAAGTTGCGTTCGACAAATCCTCAGCGAGCTCCCTGCTCACATCGTCAAAACAAGCTGAGTTCGAACGACTTCTGTACGTCAGCATGACACGCGTAAAGAATGCCCTCATTCTCATCGACGACGCGTCTCTTTTCTGCGGAAAACGTTCCGGAGCTTTCTCATTCGGCGAATTACTCAATCTCGATCACTCTAAACACACGCAAGATTGGTGGCAATCGCTTCCAGAGAATCTGCCAACGGAATTGGAGCAGAATCAAACTCAAGTCTTTGCAGAACAAGCAGATCCAACGCATCAGAAAAATCCTACCCCTACCCCACTCCCTCATCCGCCGCACGATTTTCTCGCTCAGGTCGCAGCGATTGCTAAAGCTCACCCCAAAAAGGTCGTTCCCAGCAAATCCGTCGCATCACAAGAATTCTCATCAAGTCCTTCAACTCCTTCTCTAGGAACCGATTACGGACTCTGGTGGCACGCCATGATGCAGGCAGTTTTGATGAAAAAAAGGGATTGTTGGCCAAAAAGTTTCCACGATTTCATCGCTTCCTGCCCATCCCCCAACCACGGAACCCACGAAATCGAGCTATTTTTGCGATCAAACCTTTATAAAACCCTCCAAGATCAGTCCTGGATCCTCCAAACCGAAGTCCCCATTCTCGGCATGATCGACGACTCCACTTGCATCGAGGGCGTTCTTGACCTCCTCGTTCACAACCCAAAAACACTCGAAACCATCATCGTTGACTGGAAAACCGAACGCATTTCAGACATCAACACTCTCATCGCCACCTACCCCCCCCAACTACAACTCTATAAATCATTCGCCCGCAAACACTTCCCCACCCCCACCAAAACCCTCCTCTACTCCACCCAATGGGGCGTAGATGTAGAGGTAGGGTAAGGGCGGTGTATTTCCGGAGAACCATTTTTTTGCAAAAAATTGGTTCTCCGGACCTCTCCAAAAAAAACTCTCGTTTCGAAGCGCATTTTTGAGGCACTACGTGCCACAAAAATGCGCTTCGATATGCTTTCCTTTTGAAGGCTCGGAAACTTCTTCTTTTCTCTGGAAAAGAAAAGTTTCCGAAAAATCTCTACTTTTTACTATCTCTCCTTGCTTATGACTCGCGTGTGGAGGGGCTTCTTCGGTTCGACGGGTTTTTGGGCGGCTTCGACGATTTGGTTATAAAGGTTTTTGGTTTCTTTGGATTGTCGGGCGAAGATGCGGATGGAAGCGTGTTGTCCGCCGAGGAGGAGTTGGGCGTGCTTGAGGGCTTTGGCGGTTGAAAACGTCGGATTTTTTGGATGATCGAGAAAAATGTGTTCTTTGCCGAGAATTTGACTAAAACCCGAGTTTTCGAAAATTTTCATGGCGGAGGGACGCACTTCGCTGACGATCAGGTATCGGCCCTTTGATTGCATGTATTTCGCGAGTTCTTCGAGCGCCATAATGCACGTTGCATCAATGAGATAAGCATTGCGCATTTTTAAAATGATGACCTTTAATTCTTCGCGCTCGCACACTTGCCTAATTTGGTCCCTGAGAACGCCTGAAGCTGCAAAAAAGAGATTTCCTTCTAGATGAATAATGGAAATTTCGGTGTGGGGACGTGAAGCGTCTTCAGGGAGCTGCATGAGTTCTCCCTCTTCGTCGAAGGAGTACTCAACCATCTCTGGCGCAGAGGCTTTCTCTAAAAAAAGGATGACGGACAGCAAGCAGCCAAAAAAGATCGCAGTGCTGAGAGGGAACAACAAAACGGCCAGGAATGTTGCGGCAAAAACGATAGCGTCGGATGGAGTGGATTTGATGACGATCTTGACCGCATGGCGATTGATCAGAGAAAAGCTTAAAAATAGGATGATAACGGCCAAAGTTGCCTGAGGAACGAAACCCATCATGGTGCCAAAAAGCAAGGCGCCGACGAGGCAAAACAGACCGTTAAAGACTCCCGTAAAAAACGTTTTTGCACTATCGCAACTCAATGCCGAACGCATCAAGGCACCCGATACCGGCATTCCGGAGCCGAGACCGCACGCCAAATTGGACATTCCAAGACTGAAAATGACCTGATTCGTGTTCACGCGTTCGCCGAATCGGGCCATCAAAGCGCTCAATGAGGTACTGTCCAATAAACCGAAAAAAACGAGCGCTAAGGCAGTGTTAGCCAACAAGTTAATGGCGTCAAAATCGATTTTCGGCAAGGTGATTTTCCAGTCTGAAAGATGGACCGCTTTCAAACAACTGACCTGATAGCCCATGTGCATGCACCCATAACCAATAGCGGCAAAAATGGCCAAAAGAATCGCGATATGCGGCCATTGTTTGAATTTCATCCTTAAAATGCCGTACAAAACCATGGTCCCGATACTCATCCCAACGGACATCCATTGGACCTCTTTTGCCTGCTTGATCGTTAGTAAACACGTGTCAAAGAACGACAAGTAGCCCTTTGTGGTCAATTCAAAACCGAGAAGGTTGTGGAGCTGGCTGACACAAATTAAAAGTGCAATCGCGGTGATGTAGCCAAAAATGACGCTCCCGGAAATGTATTGCATGAGGTGCGAAATGTTCAAATAAGACCCCAAAATGAGCAAAATACCGACCATTACGAGCAAAATGGACACGTACCCAAGCCGCGCATCCATCGGCACGTTAGCGGACGTAAACAGGGTCATGACGAGCACCGCCGTTGTACTTGTGGGCCCCAAAGAGGTGAATCGTGAACCAGAAAAAATAGCCCCAAAGATCGCAGCGATCACGGAGCTATAAATGCCGTACTGAATCGGTAGACCCGCCATCGCAGCGTAAGCAATACCCTGCGGAAAGGCCAATAAAGCCACGTCAAATGCCGCTTTTAGGTCGCCTTTGCAGTGTTTCCACCGGTAAGACTTTATCGAAAACCATGTGATCGGTAAAAGTCTTATCGTGCTATGGAAAGTCAATAGATGACGAACGGATTTGAAAACTCTTTTCACGAAATCATGGCCTTTTTCATACGGAGGCGATTAAAAACACGTGACATTCCTCACACTCTGCGGCAAATCGTAATTTCCGTTTGTTGGCAGGCAATGGCGAGAACATGGCTGTTACGTTACGTCCCGCATAGCTGGGAGGTGCGTCGAGAGTACCAATATGGTTTAAGTCGTTGGCAATCTTTAACATCAAGCCCAAAGCAACGTCCCTAGGTTTTTGCTGATCGCGTCCACGGAACTCCAATGTGATCTTCAGCTTGCAGCTTTTGTTTAAAAAATCCTCTGCGTGTCGCAATTTTGTCTGGTAGTCGTGCGGACCGATATTGGGTCCTAATTTGACCTGTTTTTCCTTCTGGGTGTGCGATTTATTGTCTTTTTTTTGCTTGCTCTCCTCGTACATGTACTTGCCGAAGTCTGTAATTTTACAGACGGGAGGTGCCGCGTTGGGGGCAATTTCGACCAAATCTAAACCGTAATTTCTGGCCATTGAAATCGCCTCTCGCGTGGAAATGACCCCGACCTGTTGGTTATCGGGCCCAATAACGCGGACTTCGTTAGCCCGAATACCCTCATTTTTACGTGGTCCCTTGGGAGCTTTATAAAAACGATTGTACGGTTTTTTGTGATAATTGGCAGATTGACTGATGGCCATGAGAATGTGATTTAAGTTGAGAATTTTTTAAGTTTTTTTGAGTATTTTATCAAATGTGTTACGAAAAGCAATCTTTGGTTGCAAAACGAAAGCATCTTCTCGCGGAAATGACTTGTAGGAAAAAAGTTTCTAGAGCAACGGATTCGTTTAGGTGAAATCTTAGCAAATCATAAGCGTTCTCTAGGGATTCTGTAGCCTGAATAAACCCATAGGAAAGATTTTGAAAGATTGCGCGATTTTGCAAGGAAATATCCAAAAATAATTGCTGACAGCAGACTTTTTTGATCCCCGACTGAATCGCCAAAAGTTCTTCATTTGTCGTCTCTTCCGCCACAAGATCCTTTTCGACAGCCCAACGTTCGCTATATTGTTTTTCCAGAAAATGTCCCCAACGCTCCATAAGTCCATAGGCCTCCAAGAGTAAATGGGCATTTATAGCCGTTCGACGCTGATCCCAAAGGGCCTCCTGCCAATCCTGATAATCTTGCAGCCATTGCGCCCATTGGTCGTCGATGAAATGCGTTTGAGCGGAAGTATTTAGCTTGAATTTTACGCAACGGCTCAGAACGGTCGGTAAAAGGTCGTTCAAACGCGTTGTCATGAGGAAAATCAGGGCATCTCCCGTCGGCTCTTCAAGGGTTTTAAGTAAAATGTTCGCGGCAGTGCCATTCATGCGATCGGCCTCGAAAACCACGCAAATTTTGTATCCTGTTGGCGAATAAGGACTTTTTTGCATATTGGCAACGACTTCACGCGTGTCCTCAGCACCGATTTGACGCATCTTATTGTAGGGCTTCAGGAGGAAACAATCCGGACACGCTTCTAACGCGTTCACCTGGAGCATCTTTTTTAAAAAGCCGACAACGGACTTCTCCAAATCCAACCAGTGATCCCCATGGAAAAGAATCGCTTGTGGCAACGTTTTCGCCTTCCAGCGGGTTTCCAGTAAATCAAAAATGACGTGTTGCTTATCCAAATCTCCGCTCCAATTCCATCCAAATCACGTTTTCGATTGCATCTCCCGATTGCGTCCCATCAACAACAAAGAACCGCTTTGGCAACGACTTTGCCAGCGCCAAATACCCCTCACGGGCCCGCTGATAAAATTCCCTGCTCTCCTTTTCGATGCGATCGGGAAGGGGGTCCTCGCGGCCTTTCATCCTATCCAAACTCACCTCTGGGGGGATATCCAAAACAATGGTTAAATTGGGCAACAAGTCGCCGACTGCGAAACGATTAATGAGGTCCACAGAACTTTGCGCCAAACGCCTCGCAATCCCCTGATAAACGGTTGTGGAATCGAGAAAGCGGTCGCACAGGACAAAAGTTCCCTTTTCTAATTCCGGGACAATGACTTCCCGCACGAGTTGGGCCCGACTAGCCGTAAACAGAAGCAATTCCGTTTCTGCGCACATTTCGAGGTTGCTAACCTTGTTTAGAACAATGCTCCGGATGCTTTCGCCGATCCGCGTCCCTCCCGGCTCTCTTGTGACAAGAACGGGATTCCCTTCCCTCTCCAATCGAGCTGCCAAACGGCGAATCTGCGTGGTTTTCCCGCAAGCTTCCGGCCCTTCGAAGGAAACAAAAATTCCTATGGGATTGGTTGAATTTTCCTTCTTTTGAGCATCTTTTTTCATTGTCTTAGATCGCAATCGCATCGTTCATTCCATAGTGGCGGATTTTATAAATAATGCAACGTCGGAAAACGAGGGCGTTTTTCCCGTTCGAACAAAGAGTCCAGACAAAGCAATTCCAAACGTTAAAGCCGTTTTGAGCGAGAAATCCGCCAACAATGCTCCCGCAAATCCCCCATTGAAATGATCCCCACCGCCGGTCGTTATCAACGGTTTCGGCGTATAAAAGCCTTCGACAAAGCACACTTCTTGTTCCGTCGCACAAACGGCACAATCCAGAGGATGGATGACTAAATAGCTCACTTGCAAATAGTTGCGAATCTCCTGAGCGACCTGCAAAAGGGAGTTCCTTTCATCCGCACTTTGAATTTTCCCTCCTAAGACTTTGACGCCCAAAATGTTACCGACGAATTGCGCTTCTTTCAAATTAAGACTGAGGATCGTTTTCCCGAAGTTTGCGCGCGCATACGACTGAATCGTTTCCAGGACGGCCTTAACATCTCCCCCAGAACGCTTTTCCGGATCAGCCAGATCGAAGAAGAATAGCCGCTGCCGCCGATTGTCTAAGTGGATATCCAGCAAGCGCTTTTTGAAGGCATCTAAGATGGCTGTCATATGAGGGATCATTGTCCAATTTTGAAACGCGATCAGAGAAACGTCTTTCAAAAGGTGATTTAAGTCGCTGTCGCCCACAGTGTTAACAATCGTTTCCATCGTGATCGTGTCAAAGTGGGACATTATCCCTAAAAGCAGTTTACCATCATCGAATTCCAGTGCGTTTGTGACACCCGGCTCGCAAAGAGAAACTGCTTGGGTTTTCTGCGCAAAATCCCGGAAAATTTCGCCAATCGGTACCCCCAAAGCCCCAATATAGCGCACTTGAAGGCCTAAATTCAGCAAAGCGTTCGCAAAAATCGGTCCGTTTCCGCCCAAACGTTCTTCATGAACAACTCCTTCGATGTTCGTGCTTTTCCCTGCGGCGGACTGGATCCGCTTGGCAAAGTCCGCCATTGTTTTGATGCGATCAAAGTGCGCCCCAAGTCGCTTATCGACGAGGAAGATGATCTTGTCGACGAAACCGTCAAAACCGATCAGTCCTTTCTGAGTTTCTAAGGAAATTCCCCGAGAAAGCTCCTTCAAGACATCTTTGCGATCGTTCATGAATAGTAGAGTCAGAGAAATGAAAGAAAACGCTATTTAAACGTCAAAATCGGCGGCCGATGGCGCGTCTTTCTTCGCTTGGAACGCGGACGACTTCCTGGATTGCGGGATTTGGTTGTTCGTTTTGAGAACTAACACGGGTTCCTTGCTTTTTATCCAAATCTTTTGCTCCTTTTGAATACGCTGCGGAAGGTTCTCGCACGCCTCACCAATCGTTTTGATCGGCAACTTGCGGCCCTGCTTGGAGGCGTTAAATTCGTAAGTGGCCTGAATGAGGCGCTCTTCTGCCGTAATCATGGGTTCATCGCAAGGAAGTTGCAGGACCCAACCCACTAACTCTTTCTTAGGCAACTCGCCGTAAGGATCTGAAATGAGGATCACAAATTGCTTTTTTACCGGCGGCAACGGAGGAGGCAAGTCTGTGTCATCCTGAACGTTAACCTCTATTTGAATCTCCTCCATGACCTGAGAGACTACATCATCATCAATATCAAGACGCTTTAAGATCCGCTTTACGAGCTCCGTTTCTATTTTTGCCATAATGGTATATAGATTTACACTGCTGAATACTTTCCTGTCGATAAGATTCTTGGCTCTAGACTATCATCACAACAAAAAACGATAGTTAAGATGATGATTAATAGCAAGATAAGCAAAGATAAGATAAAAATAATCATAGAGGCAATAACCTCGAAGAGGTTATTGCCTCTATCCTAAAATTGAGTCGTTAATTTTATTTTCTGATGGTCTAGAGCCTTTGATAATTACAACAAAGCCTCTTTTAAGACTTTAAATTGTGGGGAGTTTCCATTTCTATTTAGTTTAGGCCTTTCTCCTCTCTCAATGGCTTTCCAGTAGCTCCAAGGCAAATGTTTATCGCCGAGTTCGTAATCCATCCCATCCCATACATCTTCTCTAAAAGCGTAAAAAGCAAAGTGCCAACCATATTCCTTAAAGATTGTTATCAGGTCATGGAAATAGTGGACTAACCCCTTAGATTTTCGATAACAACCGAATTCTCCCACTAAGATACGATGGTTAGGTAGACGATTAACCTTTTGAAAATGCACAACGTTTTGCACATAATTTCTCAAAGCTTCTTTATTCCAGTACGTATTATGGACTTGTCCAGGATATTGAAATTTCCCATTGTTTTTTTTGCCATTTGTATAGAAATAAGGTTCGTACATGTGAAAAGAATACAAAACATTGCTATCCTTGTGAATTTTGAATTGTTGAAACGTTTTGGGATCGCCGTAAGCGGAACTATCCAAAATAATGGGTGTTTTTTGATCAACTGACCGAATCGCATGGATGACTTGTTCATAAAAAGAAAACAATCTTTTCTGGACATCATTTTGCTGCACTTGATCAATATGAACACTCTTAGAATCAAAAAGTCTTTCAGGATGGGGTTCATTTAAAATATTATAACCAACAATTGCAGGATGATCCTTTAATTTTAAAGCCAAATCCCTCCAAAATTGCGCTGCTTGTGCTTGAAATTTCTGATTCCGCCAAAGACGCAAATCATCCTTAGAATGATTATGTTGCGTCCAACGCGAACCCGGAAGCGTAATCATTGTTAAAACAATAGGCATATTTTCATTGGCACACATATCCAACACATGCTTCAGTCTATCAAAATCTTTTTGTACTAATTGAATATAGTTGTCTGCGTTGCCAATAAGAAAATCTCGACTTTCCGTTTGGAAACGATCAGAAGCTAAACGGATAAAAGCAATACCATAAGCTTTAGCGGCTTTGATATCATCAGCAAGAATGCATTGATTAAACATGTTAGCACCTTTTCGTGTTTGATTCCAAAAGCAGCTTTTTTGCGATATTGTTGGACGATCGTGCCGCAAGATATAAAAAACACAACCTAAACACACAACCAAAATGATCACTAATTTCAACGTTTTCATGAGATTTGGAAGATGTTAGTTCATTCGACAAAACAAGTGGAAAAAATAACCGATTTTATAATTTAGTTTAACTCCCTCAGATTGATTTTAGCCTGTATTTTATATTCTCTCACAACGTGTAAATTAAGCGCCCGCAACTGTCACAAAAATGCGGCTCATCCAAATTCATTGCCAATTTAATCGTCCCTATGGGCACCTTCATGAAACACCCGTTACAGCGTTGATTGTCAAGCGTCACGACAAAGGGTGCTCTCTTAACCATTGCTTTCGCCTGATCATACGCCGTTAGCCAATTTGGGGCCACTTTTTGACGAAATTCTTGTACTTTCTCCTTCAATTGCAACACTTCCCCCTCCAAAACCTGCTTTTTGTGATCCAAAAGCTTGTTTTCCTCGACTAATGCCTGTAGTCGAAGCTCTTGCTCAGCCTTCGTCGCCGCAAAAAGCTTTTTTTGCTCGTCAATTTGGCACATGAGATCAAGTTCCTCATACTCAATGTGATCCATCGACTCCTTCAGTTGGGCGATCGTCGACTCCATCGCCGTATACTCTTCCTGCTTTCGGATGTCCATTTGCTGCGTCTTGTACTTGACCAGTTGCGCATCCATTGACTGTAAACTCCCCTCCAACTGCCGCTTGTGCACTTCCATCTCCTGTAATTTCTTTTGGCTCGCCGCTATCTTTTGCTTCGCCTCCTCCCGTCCCTTCTCCAACAACTGGTACTCGGACGGCAAGTTCTCCAACTGCCACTTCACATTCAGATACTTGACATCCCGCTCCTGCAACACTAATAAATCCTCAATCGACAACATTACCTAAAAAGAATGCGCCGCTTTTACACCAAAATCAATAGCAAATTTGATCCGGGAAACTTTTCTGTTCCGAAGAAAAGAAAGTTTCCCGGACCCTTCAAAGAAAAGCATATCGGAAGGCATTTTTGGTCGGACCTCCCGGTCCGACTAAAAATGCCTTCCGAACGAGAGTTTTTAGGGGGGGCGTTGGGACCGCTGGCGTGGCTTCGATTTCTTCGTTCAAAGTAGGGCGGCGTAGTAAGTTCGAGATGATAGGGACGGCTACAGGAAAATTTCAACCCCCGAGCGTACTAACGTACGTGACGGGGTTGAGATTTTCCAGACGGTGCCGATTTTGAGATGACGAGCAGGCGCGCGAGGTCGTGGGTTGCGAGCGTATTGAAATACGTGAGTAACCCGCGATCCGATGCGCAACGAACTCGCCGCTCAAAATCGGCCCCGTCTTAACGAACCCTAGCGATTACAAATCGCTACGCCGCCCTAATGTTTGTTTGCTTTAATGAACCATGCAATCCCCGCAGCCTCAAACGCGAAATTGGGGAGCCAGACGAGGAGATCTGGGCGGAAGTGGGGTTTATTTTCGAGCCAGGAGATGGCGATGACGATGAAGTAGTAGCCGAGACCGAGGGAGATGGCGAGAGCGAGGTTGGCAAAGGTCTCCGAGCGGTGTGCCTTTATGCCGAGGGGGATTGCAATGAAGACGAGGGCGAGGATGGAGAACGCCATCGCGAGGTTTTTTTGAATCTCGAGTTGGACACAAATCTTTTGCTGCAGAAAGCTTTGCGGCGACAATTGGGCCTTTTGTGCGAGGATTTCGGAGCGTTCCTGGAGGAGTTCTGGTAGGGTCATGTAGCCGATACGTTTTTTTGAGGAAGCCTCTCCGAGAATTTCCTTAAGGGGCAGTGAAATCACAAGCTGTTTGAAGAGGATGGCGAATAGGGTGCTGTCCTTGATGTGTTCGGGGTGCTGGTCGGAACGTTTCTCTCCAACACCTTTCAGAAGAGTGAGCACGAGGGCATCCTTATCTGCTTGATAGACAATGTTTCCCTTCTTTGCCTTGATGAAGAGATTGACGCGTTTCTGGCTGTCAAGTTCCCACAGCCAGCAGTCCTTGATTTGATTGCCCTCTCGGTTGCCAATATAGATGACGTAGCCGGGAAAATCCTTGATAAACGTCCGTGTTTGGATGAAATTTAGGGGGGCCTGGCGAATGAGATTTGAAATGCTTTTCCGGTAATTGGAAATCGCGTTTGGGCCGTAGTAAAGATTGATCGCCAGGGACACAACGGTGGCCAGCAAGGACAAAAAGATCACAGGACTGCTGATCCTAAATAGCCCGATGCCGGCAGATTTCAGGACAACAAGCTCATTTTGCGAGGACAGTTTGCCGAAAACGAGCAGAGTTCCCGTCAAAATGCCGATGGGAAGTGCATAGGCGACGCTGCAGGGGATCAGAAGGCCAAGGATTTTGTAGAACGTGATGTAACTGATCTTGTTGCATGCCAAGAGTTTCATGAGGTCCTTAATACCATTCCCCATCAGCAAAATGCACGTGAAAAGGAAGATCGTCCAAACGGCGGCCCAAAAGGATCGTGAGAAAATGGAACGTTGATAGAGAAGCATGACCAATAAAATTCCTGAAGAAAAATTACCAAAACGCAAGTTCCATATTTTGGAATGCAAGGTTTTCTGGAAAAGAAACATTCGGTAATTTTCTTTTCAGAAAAAAGAAACGGTTTTCTCAACATTTAGCATTGCCTAAAAGGATTCCCCCATCTATCATGGATCTATTGACCATGAGTAATTACCCTATAGAAGTTAAGACAGAGAAATTGGCGTGTGGCGTGATGCGTGTGCTCATTTGCGGGCGCATCGATGCAGCGACGTCACCAGAGTTTGAGGCGGCAATCAACCAGCTAATAACTGTGAAAAAAGAAACGGTTTTGCTCTTTGATTGCGAACATCTCGAGTATATCAGCAGTGCGGGATTGCGTGTATTTTTGTCAACGGCGAAGCTCATTAAAGCGGCTTCCGGAAAAATGGGGCTGACGAACCTGCAGGATAACGTCCGCCAAATCTTCGAAATATCAGGCTTCTCAAGCGTCATGGCAATTTATAAGACGAAAGACGAGGCAGTGAAAGCGCTGGGGTGAGGGGGGGGTTCCCTAGTGAGAGCCTTTAGCGCTTAGAGTTTTTCTCTCTTTCTCTTATCTGAGACTCCAAATTCTGTATTTCCAGATTTTTCTTGTCGATCTCCTGCTGCTTAAGTTCCCTGTAGACCTTTTCACTCACGCTTTTTGTATGTTTCTTGCCGTTACACTCCAAAGTTTGTGTGTATGAGACGCTACACCCTGGATGAGAATCTGTATAGAATGCCAGCGACCATTCCATTTCCCACAACTCTATTGCCATCCACACCTTCTTCATCTTTAACTCGTTTAAGTCATTTTTTACTTTGCCTCCCGCAATCAATTTTGCTAGATTTAGGCAATGCTTTTTCATGTATTCGAGGACAGCTTTCTTATCCTTGAAATCCCATCCAGAAATATCCAATTCTATTAAATTTTTGCATCGATCTACGATAAACTTCACCACTTTGTCACTATTGCCATCTTGAAGGAGTACTTGGCTCAGGTCCAGCACCTTCAAGTTTTTACATTGACCCAGATACCCGATTCCAGTCTCTGAAAGCGCACGATGCGATAGATCCAGCTTCTCCAAGTCCTTAAAACCACTCGCTATCATTCTCATCGTTTTGTTCGAAATCACGCGATAAGGCAACTCCATCTCACTTGCGCTTCTCATAGGGGAAAAACCCACTGTTCCCTCCCCGAGTTCTCTGGATCTCTTTCGTCATATTCTCAGTAACGGAGTAACCTAACCCTAGCTGCTTCAAATGTGGACAGTAAGTGTGCATGACTTCAACAATGCTATCCATATCGGAATAATGATAGTCTTCGTAAAAAACAGGGAAAACCCCAAAGCTGAACGCCATGGTAACATGACGAAGAGTCAATTTTCCTGGGTGTATATGAGTGAAATTAGATTCAGTCACCAAGAGACTATCTAATTTAGGCAAGTGCTTGACCAATTCCTTGACGGAGCTCGCCTTGAACTCATGAAAGTTTAGTCTCAACGGAAGCTTAGCGAATGGCTGCAAAAAACAAGAGTGTGTGGGCTCGCCGAACCATGTGGAACTCAATACATCCTCGTCGCAAAAGTTGGTAATCAAATACCCTGCATTAATGTATGCTGCCATCCTGTTTGTCGCTTCTTGGCAGGCTTTCTGATTGGATTTATTTTGTAGTACGAACTTTTTCCATTCATTAAAATCGATTGTTTTCCCTTTATGATCAAAAACCTCGTAGGCTTTTAATACACCGTCATCGCCTGTATTTTTACTCTTTTCCTTAATTTTGTCTTCTTTCTTTTCTATGAAAATCTGCAGATTATCGGCTAGAATACTGTTTCCCTCATTTATGTTCTTTTCATTTTCATTCACAAATACCTTGTTTGCTAATTGCTGAGAAGAATTCGTCGTTGTCGTTTCCTGTTTTTTTTGAGACTCTAGCTTTTCGGGCTCTAGCCCTTCCTCCTCCCGGTCATTTCCAATAAAATTCTGATTTTCTGCGGAGAAAGTGCCCACATAGTCCTCCATAATCTGTTTTTGAAAATTAGCTGAAGCCGTTTCCTCGTCTTCCTCAAGAGGTTTTTTTATGATAACGACATACTTGTCTTGCTCACTCTCAAAGATACTGTCTTTTTCAATCGTCTCATTTTTTTGGGTCACCTTTTTCTCGTCATTAAGGGTCTTCTCATCGTCGTTTTCCAATTCCTTAGAAGAATGAAAAAGCTTACTATTGTTGAAGAGCGCATGCCCGCTCTCCATTTGCCCAAAAAACAACCCAACGGCCAACAGCCAATAAGATAATATGCGTACAATGCTCATATGAAAACTCCTCAGAAAAACCATTAAGCACCCACAACTTATCATTTGTCAAGAACTTCTTGAAGAAAACGCCTCTTTGTTTTGCGTTTTTCTGCTCACGTAAAGAATGAGACTTGACAGGAATCAAAAAACATGAACCTTTATTGGCTTTAATCGTTAACCAACGATGAAGGCTATATAATGAACATCAAACAATTAACGACTTGCGCCCTGACTGCGTTATTTATAACCGTCGGAGCCACACATTCGTTCGCTGGAGGCCCCCCAGAGAAGAACTATTTCAACGATATTAAAGTCTGCTTTAAAGGCATTAAAATCTGTGACACGTTTTCTGTCATGCTCGAAGACGGATCGGTCATCGAAATCAAATATGGGGTCTTCAAAAACAAGGCTGATAAGCAAAAATTTCTAAAAAACCTGCTGACTCTTTTCAGAAAAGGTAAAATCAACGAGCCATCATCCGCTGGGCAGAAAGAAGTCATCAAATTGATCGTGTCACTAATGGAATCAGGTGAGCGTAATTTCTACGATAGTTTTGGGAACAGCCGCGAAGTTCAGATTCACCCCAGAAAAGTTGATGCGTTCGACCAAATTGACATCACGCCAGAACAAAAGGAACTTCTTTTATCGCGCGGCCGAACACTCAAAATGTTTGATTTGAAAAAAGTGCCCTATAGTAACGTTTACAAAAGGAAAATGCCCACGCTTCTTCTTAATCCTCAATATGAATTTGTGATTGACTGGTATTGCGGCCATGATAGCGTCCATGGGGGCGGTGCAATAGAGTGTAGCCATAACATAAAGATTCTCAGCGAAGACAATTTCCTCAAGTTTGTTAAGTACCTCAAGAAGGCTTTGGATGAATCCCCTTCTTTTATGAATCTGAAAGTTGAAGAGGCAAAGAAGAAAGCAGATGACAGCAATGATTTCCTCTTCAACCACAATATAAAAGAAAAAAAGGAGCACATAGCAGACATAGAAAAACATCTGAAAGAGCAACTTTTAAAGCGAAATCCCTTGCCCAATAATTTTTCAGAACAATTAAAGGAAATCGAAGCACTAGCAGACGAGGCGAGACTTGAAGCAGACAAGTGGTATGAAGATCATACAGCAAA
Source organism: uncultured Opitutales bacterium (assembly GCA_964457855.1). GTDB lineage: Bacteria > Verrucomicrobiota > Verrucomicrobiia > Opitutales > CAYWEO01 > CAYWEO01. The sequence continues at coordinate 34,471 of CAYWEO010000001.1, forward strand.
ACCAGAGACCATTGTCACGATAGACACCAAACCGTTGTTGAATTATTTCACGAGCAGCAATCCACAAGGCTGGTTTGAATTTGATGACTTCGAAGATATTCCGTACGACGTTATGAAGGACAAATTCAATTCATTTAAACATTGTACGTGCAGTCTTCACAACCAGTATGGAGGGCCAGATTCACCATCATGTCATTTCTCATTCTCTCTCCGGTATGTACCAAACAATGTGAGAATAGGGCATTCTTTACTCGAATATCTCCCCAATTTAACGTACATTGACCTAAGGTGGGACAAAGCTATGAGAAACGCATCCTTTACGTTTTTGAATTTAAACAACGTCTCTGACTTCAAATATTGCAAGTTCCTGACAATCGTGATCTTGGATGGACTAGAATTTATACACATAGAAAATCTCCTTAAAGCATTATTCCCATCTAAAGAAAAACTGAAAAAGCTTTCAGCGAAGGACTGCAGTAATCTCTTTAACTATTATACTATATACGGTCCTACTAGCGATATACGCACAGCATCCCTTACCTCCACCACATCCAAAGATCTCAACTTCGAAGGCATCCAAATGACAGAACAAATTATGGAAACAAACCATGATTATCATCCAAAGTTGGAAGATATGATTAACAGCTTATTAAAACCCCTAGAAGAGTTTAAAACCCTTACTGATCTCAATCTCGAAAACACTGATATCACTCAAGAATACATCAAATGTCTCAAAAGCTTAAAAACAAAGAACAATAACCTGATTAGATTGAACTTAGCGGGCAACAAAAACCTAAAAGATGTCAACGATTTATTGGATTTTTTCCCAAACATTCGATTCCTGAATTTGAAAGGCACCTCAATTCAAGATCTGAAATCAGTGTACGAAAAACTGCCTTTGCTAAAGATTCTCATTCTACCAAACTCTAACCTCTCAGACGAAGACATTAAAAAGCTTTTCGGAGAAGAAAAGGAAGACGAACAGGTGATTCTTGGCAAAAAAGTCATGAATGAGGCCATTGAAGAAATGATGCTTGAGGAAGCCATCCTAATAGAGAAGATGGACAAAGAAAAGAAGGAAAAGGAATTCAGCAAAGAGGTGAAAATCGAGAAAAATGAATCAAATTTCGACAACAAAGAGGTGAAAATCGAGAAAAATGAAAATAACGAAAAGCCGAACTGAGGCTTGATAACAAACTGAAGTTTGAAGTCACAGGAATCAGGGGATTGATCTGTTTTCCGAAGAACAGTCTGTTTCACAAAGATAATCCACTCTAATGATCCACAACCGGCGCGGAAATCCCTCGCCGGTGTTTCTTTTTTGGCCGCCATTTGCCAATCTTTCTTCTTGAAAAGCGATTCCTCTTGCTGTTCAGTGTTAGGGTATAAAGGTGTATTTACATCACAAAAATGTTTTACAGTATTAACGTATGTTTGAGGGACTGACGCATCGATTTATAGGGCTTTTTGACCGATTTAGGAAGAACACGCTGACGGAACACAATCTGGCGGAGACGCTTACGGAGGTTCGCATGGCACTGCTTTCTGCAGACGTCCATTTCAAGACGGCAAAGCAGTTCGTGGATTCTGTGAAAGAAAAGTGCTTGGGAATCAAGAAGATTGCAGATGTTTCCGCGGGGGATCAGTTTGTCAAAATCCTATACGACGAAATTGTTGCGCTTCTCACCAGCGAAAATCAAGACCTTTGCGCCGAAAAGCCCCTACGCATCCTCATGGTCGGCCTTCACGGTTCTGGCAAAACGACCTCCAGCGTGAAATTAGCCCTTCTTTTACGAAAAAGCGGCTACCAGCCCGCCGTCGTTGCGTGCGACGTTTACCGCCCAGCCGCCATTGATCAGCTGGAAATTTTAGCGAAAAAGCAAAACATTCCGTTTTTTTGCAAACGCGATACAAAAAACGTCTGCGCAATCGCCAAAGAAAGTCTCGCATGGGCCGACGAAGGGAAGTGCGATGCGGTGATTTTCGACACCGCCGGCCGTTTGCAGATTGACCAAGCTCTGCTGGAGGAGTTGCAACAACTGAAAACCGTTGTTCAGCCACAAGAGGTTCTCCTGGTGACGGATAGCGCATTGGGCCAAGAGGCGGTCAACGTCGCAAAAACGTTTCATGAGCAAGTCGCTCTGACGGGAATTTTGCTGACCAAACTTGACGGCGATTCGCGTGGCGGCGCAGCTTTATCGATGAAAAATGCCACGGGAGTTCCCATAAAATTCATAGGCATCGGCGAAAAACCGGAAGATTTTCAAATGTTCCATCCAGATCGCGTCGCAAAACGCATTCTTGGCATGGGAGACATCGTTTCGCTCGTCGAAAACGCGATGGAAAGGATTGAAGACGACGAAGCACTTTTATTGAAAAAGCGATTGGCGTCCAAGGACTTCAATTTAGAGGACTTTTTGACGCAAATCCAGCAAATGAAGAAAATGGGCTCCCTGTCCTCCATCTCAAAATTGTTGCCGGGCATCCCCTCAATCGATAACGAGGGAAAGCATGATGCTAAAATGCAACGCCTTGAAGCCGCAATTCTGTCGATGACGCGAGCCGAACGCCTGAACCCGAATTTGATCGAAGGAAGCCGGCGGGATCGGATTGCGCGCGGATCTGGTTTGCCCATCAGGGAGGTCAATCAAGCGTTAAAGCAATTTCAGCAAATGCGGCAGTTCATGCGGCTTATGAAGCAGCCCAAGGGGAAAAAGATGTTTGGTCAGTTTTCCGATGCTCTTGATGGGAAAAATCAGAAATTTCCGAAGTTTTTTTAAAAAAATTTGGGGGAAATCATCGATGAAACGGTTCTGGATGCAGCGGCGGCATATTTGGATTACGTTTCTATGGTTGCTCTTAGGCGTTCTTGCGCAACAATATAGCGTCTATGCGATACGCATTGTGAGTTTGTCACCGTCTATTACTGAAATCTTAAAGACGCTGGATGCCGAAAATACGCTCGTTGGCGTCACTCATTACTGCCAAAACCTAACCTCAAAACCGACGCGTGTGGGTGGTGTTATGAATCCAAATTACGAAACGATTCTCGCGTTAAAGCCCGATTGCGTCCTCGCGTCTCCAATGACGCCGCCCAGCGTGATTCAGCGTCTTAAGGAGTTTAAAATCAACGTCTTAGTATTTAAATTGGAAACTCTGCAGGACATTTTGGGCAGCATCAAAAACATTTCGAAAGTCGTTGGGCGCGAACGAGAAGGAGAGTGTTGGCTCGAAAGCTTTCGCCATCTACAAGCACGCGTCTCAAAACAATCTTTCCGACCAAAAGTGCTCGTCCTCTACGGATTGGGCTCTACGTGCTCGGCGGGTCAACGGAATTTTATCGACGACATCATTAAGTTAGCCGGCGGCAACAACTTAGCTCATGCTCAAAACATTTCCTCAGAATGGCCGCGCTTGCCCATGGAATTCATTCTCCACGCAGCTCCCGATGTGATTTTTGTGGGGACTTACGACAGCCTTCCCTCGCAAAAAGCACCCCACGCAGGCCCCGTTTCCGCCAAAAACATCAGCCAATGCGACAAAACAGCCTTGGATTTTTACCGAAAAGACGTTGTTTGGCAACACATTCCAGCGGTTCGCAACGGCCACGTTTACACAATTCCAATGCAATACCTCGAAACCCCCGGACCGCACATTAAGGCCTTTCTGGAGCAAATGATCACAGTCATCAAACAAATGACTGACAACAAAACCCCTAAGGGAAAAATGGTGGAGCCGATCGGGATCGAACCGACGACCTCGTCATTGCGAACGACGCGCTCTACCAATTGAGCTACGGCCCCAACAAAACTTTACCCCACCAATGGATCAAAAAATTGGACGTTTTTCAAGGAAATTGAATATTTTTCGGAAACTTTTCTGTTCCAGAACAGAATAAGTTTCCGAACCTTCAAAAGAAAAGCGGTATCGGAAGGCATTTTTGTGGCACGTAGTGCCACAAAAATGCCTTCCGAATAAGAGTTTTTTCAGGGGAGGTCCGGAGGGGGTCTTTTTTGCAAAAAAGACCCCCTCCGGAAAAACACCCCCTACATTGCCGTTAGGGTTTCGATGCCTAACAGGTGTAAACCAGTTTCTAGCACGACCAAAGTGCGGTTGCAGAGCAATAACCGGCGGGTGCGGATGGCGGGTTCGTCGATGAGGACCTTATCGGCGTTGTAGAAGGTGGAAAAGTCGCTAGCGAGCTCGAAGAGGTAGGTGGCGATGAGATGGGGGCGGAAGTCCTCGAGGGCGGCCTTGAGAGTGTGGGGGAAGAAAACCAATTTACGGGCAAGGGTGAGTTCTGCGGGGGTTTCTAGGAGTCCGCAGGGTTTTTCTGACCCACCGGTTGCTGGGTTGCGGCTGTTTGCGCCAATGGACTCCGCCTCAATGCCAACCTTCCGGAAAATCGCGTGAATTCTCGCAATCGCGTACAACAAATACGGTGCCGTATTGCCGTCAAAACTGAGGAGTTTATCCCACGCAAAAATGTAGTCAGAAGTGCGATTTTGGCTCAAATCCGCGTACTTGAGGGCACCGAGACCCACTACAGACGCGATGCGTTTCTGCTCATCTTCGCTCAAATGGGCACTCTTTGCCTTCACAATTTCCAACGCGCGCGCAACTGCCTCGGCCATAAGATCTTTCAGCTTGATACTGCCCCCCGAACGCGTTTTAATCGCCTTTCCGTCCTCTCCAAGGACCGTTCCGAACCACGTGTGGACCATCTTCGGCACGCGATAACCTTTTTCTGCCAACCACTTTTCTACCGTCAGGAAAATCTGCTGAAAATGGTCCCTTTGGCGCCCGTCTGTCACGTAAACCATCGTATCTGCGTTCCATTTTTCGATGCGGTACAGCACCGTTGCCAAATCCGTTGACGCGTAGTTCGAAGCACCGTCGGACTTCCGCACGATCAGAGGCTGTTCTTTGAATTTCTCGCTGTCCCTAAAGAAAACAACCAAAGCCCCCTCACTTTCCTGTGCAATCTCCGTCTCTTTCAGCTCACGATAAACGCGATCCACCTTGTCCCGATAAAACGACTCCCCATGAACGACATCGAACGTCACCCCCATTTGCTGATAAATTTCGTCAAACGATGCGTATGAAAGCGTGTTGATGGTCTCCCAAATCCTTCCATTTTCGGCATCACCGTTCTGCAGTTTTACCAACTCCCGATGCGCCTCCGCCATTGCCTCATCGCTGCCGTTCGCCCAAACATTTCCCTCGCGATACAGATTTTCCAGGTCGTCCAAAATGTTTTCGTTCGGCGTGTCCAAATCGAATCCTTTACGCTTAATCATCGCGATCAAGATTCCAAATTGCGTCCCCCAATCGCCAATGTGGTTGTCGCGCACCACGTTCGCCCCGAAAAACCGCAAAATCCTCTGCAGCGAATCCCCAATGATCATCGACCGCAAATGCCCCACGTGCATCTGTTTCGCCGTGTTCGGGCACGAATAATCAATCACAACCATCTTCCCTGCAAGCACTTCCTTCGCCGCTCCACGAAATGCCTCCTCGCTCCCATAAATTTGTAGCCACTCCGCAAAATACCTTGGCGTTAGCCGAAAATTGATAAATCCCGGTCCCATCACTTCCGTCTTTATGTACCGCTCATCCAACTCCATCGCTGCCGCCAGCTTCTCCGCCAACTCTCTCGGCTTTACCCCCCCCAACCTCTTTGTGTACCCCAGTACCCCGTTCGCCTGGAACTCCCCAAATCGCGCCTCCGCCGGCCTCACCTCACTCGCAAAATCCTCACCAACAATCCCCTTCGCAACCCCAGAACTCCTCAGCCTCTCATCTAAATATCGCGCAATATCGAAAACAATCTCCATGCAAACGCATTGTAAGCGGGTTTTTGGGGGTGTAAATATTTTAAGTACCGCGAAGCCCCATTTTTTATAAAAGAGGGGGTTTCGCAGCCTGCTTTCTCCTCACCCTTGCCGCAGCAAAAACCACAGCGCCCGCCAATAGCAAAAACATGGAATAAAACTGCCCACGCGTCAAAAAGCCGATGAGGGGGGCATCGGGTTGGCGGAAACCTTCGACGAAGATGCGGAGGAGGGCGTAGAGGATGAGGAATTCGCCGGCGAGTTGGCCATTGGGGAGGGGTTTGCGGATGCGGAGGTTCGTGTAGACGAGGAGGAAAAGGCCCTCGAGGGCAGCTTCGTAGAGTTGGGAGGGGTGGCGTGGGAACCTGTCGACGTTAGGGAAAATGACGGCCCAGGGGGCGGTTGTGATGCGTCCGCAGAGTTCTCCGTTGATGAAATTCGCAATGCGACCAAAAAAGAGACCTGGGGGCGTGAGGGCGGCAAGGATGTCGCCTAGAGCGAGGATGGAAAGAGCGTTTTTTCGCGAGAACCACAGGAGAGCGATGGAGACTCCGATAAAGCCGCCGTGACTGGACATGCCGGAAATACCGCCGTGCCAGAAGCGAATGGCAGACAGGGGATCGCTGATGAAGCGATGCCAGTCGTAAAAGAGGACGTAGCCCAAGCGTCCGCCTAAGAGAACACCCAAAATGCAGGCGAAAATGAGGGAGCTTTGTTGGTCGGAATTGAGGGATAAGTTCCTATACTTCACATACTTACGCAACAATATCCAGGCAGACAAAAAACCCATTAAATAAGCGACCCCGTACCATCGAATGCCCTCAATCCATGGATTTTGTGGGAACCTGATCATAAAAGGGTCTATGTTGTGCACAAAGATTGCTTGCATGGGATCATCTTGAGGAAGTTTTTGGACAAAACAACGCTTTTTATCGGCTCTCTTGGGGGCTCAATGCGTTTTCTATTGCCAATGAACGAAAAGTAGTCTTGTTAGATAGTTTAAGCTGCTTTTATGAAATTCGGGTCTAAGATCTACTGGTCATGGCTTTTAGTGAGTCTATTTTTTCTCTACCAGTACATTTTGCGCTTGGCACCGGGGGTGATGTGCGAGCCCATCCGTAACGCGTTTGGCATGTCTGCACAGGAATTTTCTTTGTTAGGTGCGTACTACCAATATGCCTACGCTTTCATGCAAATTCCCATCGGAATCTTGCTTGATCGGATGGGTGTTCGAAAAATCATTTTGGCGGCCATTGTGTTGTGTCTTTTGGGGACTCTCCTTATGACGCACGCGCAAACGATCCTTGTCGCGCAGTTGAGTCGAATTTTAGTCGGTATCGGTTCTGCGTCAGCCTTTATGGGGGCCTTTAAGATCATTGTTGATGAGGTTCCGAAGGGCAAGCAAGGTTTCTTGATGGGAACAACGATTACGCTGGGGACAATTGGGGCCTTTGCAGGGGCAAAGCTTCTCGTGTGGCTTATGGAAATGTTTGGCTGGCGAGGAGGGCTTGATCTTGTCAATAGCCTTGGAGTCGTTCTCTTCATCGGTTGCTTTTTTTGCATTCATAAGGGACATGCGCCCTCTCATGCGATTGAGCCAAACGGGCACTTTTGGAAATCCCTGTTTACCGTTTTGAAAAAGCGGAATGTGTGGCTGTACGCATTTTTAGCGATGGGTATGTACGGCCCCGTCTCGGCTCTTTCTGACCTCTGGGGAACATCGTTTCTTATGACAAAATTCCATTTGCCGATCGCCGAAGCCGCTTGGTTTGCAACCCTCATTTACCTGGGAATGGCTTGCGGTGGCCTCGTCATTCCGTGGTTTTCAGAGAAATACAACATCATTAACAGCAGTATTCGTTGGTACAGTCTCCTCCTCACGGTATTGTTCAGCGCCCTCATTTATTTTAACCTGACAGCAGGTTTCGTTGTCATGGCGTGTTTGCTGGGTTTAGGAATCTTTTCTGGAGCGGAAATTATTTGCTTTGCGGGAGTTGCCCGTGGAACGACGAGTCAAGATTCCGGCGTTACTCTGGGGGTTGTGAATTCCTTGGACATGCTCGGCGGTGCCGTAATCCAGCAGGGAATTGGGTCCCTTTTGGATAAATTTTGGACAGGAGGAGCCAGTGCGGCGGGTGTAAAAATTTACACACTGACAAATTACCAATGGGCACTCACCTTACTCGTTATCATCCCATTTTTTTGCTGGATTCTTTCGTTTTTGCTGCCGAAAGATACCGCATTTAAAACCATTCACCAATAAATTTCACTCTACGTAATCTATGTTATTCAAATCACGAATCTACTGGTCTTGGCTGCTCGTCAGTCTTTTCTTCCTGTATCAATACATCCTGCGCCTAGCGCCGGGCGTCATGTGCGATCCCATTCGCGATACTTTTGGGATGACGGCAAGCGATTTCTCGTTGCTGGGGGCCTACTACCTGTACGCCTACGCCATCATGCAAATTCCACTCGGAATTCTGCTCGATCGCATGGGAGTCCGAAAAATCGTCTTGGTCGCCATTTTGCTGTGTCTTTTGGGAACTCTCATGATGACGCATGCTCAAACAATGTTTTGGGCCCAAATGAGTCGCATTCTCGTGGGCATCGGTTCTGCGGCGGCCTTCATGTCGGCTTTCAAAATCGCTGCTGACGGTTTTCCGAAAGGGAAAGCGGGCTTTTTCATGGGTATGACCGTCGCAATGGGGACCGTGGGTGCCTTTCTCGGAACAAAACTCCTCGTTTGGGTCATGAGCGAATTCGGTTGGCGCTTGGGCCTTGATTTCGTCAATTGCATGGGTGTTGTCGTCTGGGCAGGCTGTTTCATTTGCATTCCTAAGGGCGTTGTTGCGCTCGCAAAACCGGTGGTCGAGGATATCGGATTCTGGCCGCCCATCATCGCTGTTTTAAAGAAATGGCAGGTGTGGCTCTACGCATTCTTGGCAATGGGCATGTACGGCCCCGTCTCGACGCTCGCAAACCTCTGGGGGACGTCGTTTCTCATGACGAAATTCACCTGGGACATCTCTAAAGCCGCTCAATTATCCGCACTGATGCACCTCGGAATCGCTGCCGGATGCTTCCTAATTCCTTGGCTGACAAGTAAATACAATTGCATTACACGCGGCATCCGTTGGAGCGGATTTTCCCTCACGCTACTCTTTTCCGTCCTGATTTACATCGGAGGTCTCTCCGAACCCACCGTGATCTTATGTCTCGTCGGTCTCGGGGCGTTCGCAGGCGCGGAAGTCATTTGCTTCTCGGGAGTTACGCGTGGAACCACCAGCCAAAATTCCGGCGTTACCATCGGCGTTGTCAACTCCATGGACATGTTCGGCGGGGCACTTTTGCAACAAGGGGTCGGCTCGATCCTCGAATTCTGCTGGAAAGACGGTTTTAATGTCGCCGGAACCAAAATCTATGCCCTCGAACACTACCAATGGGCCCTCTCTGCCCTCGTCGCCGTTACTGCCCTTTCGTGGGTCCTATCGTTTCTCTTACCCAGAGATCAAACCGGACAGGGGCGATTTTGAGCGGCGAGTTCGTTGCGTATCGGTCTCAATTCCATCACGTATTACAATATGCTCAGGAATCTCGACCTCACGCGCCTGCTCGTCATCTCAAAAATGCTTTCCGAATTAAGAGTTTTTTGGAAAGGGTCCGGGAAAACCAATTTTTGCAAAAAATGGTTTTCCCGGCGTTTACCTCTTACTCCCCTCATGTCTGCTTTTCGGCACGTAAAGTAATCATCAATAAGCTAATGTCTGCAGGATGGATGCCGCTGATGCGGCTGGCTTGGCCGAGGGTTTGGGGGCGGATTTGGGTTAATTTTTGGCGGCTTTCGTTGGAGAGGCCGCGGATGGTGGCGTAATTCCAGTGGTCGGGGATGCGGATATTGTCGATATGGCGCATCTTATCGACCTGTTTGGATTCTCGTTCGAGATAGCCCTTATAAAGAACGCGGTAAAGGATTTCTTCGCGCGTGCTGGCGGAAAGCATAAAAAAATCATTGTGGAGCAGCGTGTTAGCGTCTCCACCTTTGCGCAAAAGAAGTCCTATGGTAACGCCACTGTTTTTCATTGTTTCGATACGATCGACCCATTCGAGAACGGTCTTTATTTTTTCTTCGATGTTTTTAAGGCGTTCTGCTGGAAGGGTTCCGTGGGTTTTCGCGTGATCGAACAGACGCAACTCGGCGCTATTAGCATTGAGCAAAAGGCGGTATTCCGCGCGACTCGTAAACATCCTGTAAGGTTCCTGGGTTCCCTTGGTGACGAGGTCGTCGATGAGAACGCCGATATAGGCCTCTTGGCGTCCGAGGATCAAGGGCTGCTGACCGCGAATCTTTGCGGTGGCGTTTATACCAGCGATAAGCCCTTGTCCTGCAGCTTCTTCGTAACCGGACGTGCCATTGATTTGTCCCGCAAAGAACAGATTCCCGACGATTTTCGACTCCAGAGACGGCTGAAGCTGCGTCGGGGGCGCGTAATCGTACTCAACGGCGTAGGCGGGACGCACCATAACGGCATTCGCGAGGGCAGGAATCGTGCGCAACATCTTCTCTTGTACGTCGATGGAGAGGCTCGTTGAAAGGCCATTGATGTACCACTCGTCGGTATTAAGCCCTTCTGGCTCAAGGAATAATCGATGTTGCTCTTTGTCCGAAAATTTGACGCACTTATCTTCAATGCTGGGGCAATAACGTGGACCGACTCCCTGAATCGTTCCGGCGTAGAGGGCGGAATGCTGCAAGTTGTTTAAAATGAGATCTTTCGTCGCCTGCGTTGTCGACGTCAGCCAGCAGGACAGCGTTTGAGAGGCAGGTTTCCAACCGAGGAGTGGTGGATGCGTAAGTCGTTTTTTATGAAGGAGATGCGCCGCATCAGCAGCCGCTTCATCAAAATGTTCCACGTGGAACATTTTCCCGGGAACATCGCTAACGTCGCCTCGCGTGTCGTAAAATGCAAAAAATTCCGGCTCCGCATCGCTAATCTGCTCTTCGCAGGCGCTAAAATCAATCGTACTCCCTAAAATCCGTGCCGGCGTCCCCGTTTTTAGCCGCTCCATCTGGATGCCAAGACGTAATAGACTCGCAGACAAGTGTTTAGCGCTGAACTCCCCCAGCCTTCCGCCCTCCATTTGTACCTTTCCGATGTGCATCAGCCCGTTCAAAAAGGTCCCTGTCGTCACGATCACCGTTTGGCTGTAGAAATTTCCTAACAACGTCTTGACGCCGATTGCGCACCCGTTTTCCTCCAAGATCTCGGTAACTTCGGACTGAAAAAGGCTTACATGTGGTTGATTTTCAAGGAGTTGCTTCATCCGAAACTGGTATGCCTTCTTGTCGCACTGCACCCTTGGTGATCGCACTGCAAAGCCCTTAGAATCATTCAGAACGCGAAACTGGATGCCGCACGCATCCGCATTTTCCGCCATCGCACCCCCCAGTGCATCGATTTCGCGCACGATATGCCCCTTCGCTTGCCCTCCAATCGCGGGGTTGCAACTCATCTGCGCGATCGTGTCTAAGTTGCCGGTAATCAACAACGTTCTCAGTCCCATCCTTCCGCATACAAGCGCCGCTTCGCATCCGGCATGACCCCCACCGCAGACAATGACATCATACGCGTCTAACTCATTGATCCTCAAAATCGTTTTCATTTACTAAACCCCCACCTTCCTTTTTCACTTCCCTATGCAAAATTGCTGAAAAATGCGATCCAAAATCGCTTCCGTCCCCACTGTTCCCGTAATGCCATCAATTTCATTCAATGCCCCCCTTAAGTCGCTCGCTACCAACTCGATCGGTCGATGTTTCTCCGTCATCCCCTCCAGCGCCTCCACCAAAAACCCCCTCGCGCCCTCCAAATGCCCCACGTGCCGAACGTTCACCATCACGTCACTATCGCCCCCCGACCCCCAATACCGTTCCATCAAAAAGGCCCGCAGGGCCGCCTTAAGGACATCCATCCCTTCCCCAGTTTTTGCAGAGACGAGGGGAGGATGAAAGATTCCGGGAGAACCATTTTTTGCAAAAATTGGTTCTCCCGAACGCTCTCCAAAAAAAGGCTTAGAAGTTTTTTCTATGATTAAATTCTCATCCTTAACGAGATCTACCTTATTATAGACGACAAAGGTCTTTTCACGTGCCAGCAGTTTCGAAACCTCTTCAGAAAATTCCGGCATTTCCGCAGAAGCGTCCACAACTAACAGCAGGCAATCCGCCGACCGCATTTGCTGAAGGGTTTTTGCGATCCCGCTTTGCTCGATCGAATTTTTTCCTTCGCGCAACCCCGCCGTGTCCGTTAACCGCAACACAAATGGTTCCAGCCGAAGTGTTTCCGAGATGAAATCCCGCGTCGTTCCCGCCTCCTCGCTCACAATCGCACGCTCCTCCCCCAGCAGTGCGTTCAAAAGGCTGCTCTTCCCGGCATTCGGCGCCCCCACGATCACTACGCGCAGGCCCTCCTGCAAACACCGATGCCGATGTTGCGTTTCCACCAACCTCTCAATGTCCCCAATCACGGCCCTCACGGCCTCCCCAACGGTGTTCGAAAGGGCCGTATCGTCCTCAGGAAAATCGATGTTCGCCTCCACTTGCGCAACGACGTTCAGCAGGTGGTCAGAAATGCGCGCAAACTGTTCTCCAAGAGCTCCTTGTAGCTGCCTCTCAGCCGCCCCTAATGCCGCTTCACTCTGCGCATGAATCACGTCCGCGACCCCCTCCGCTTGGCATAAATCCATCATTCCATTCAAAAACGCCCTTCTCGTGAACTCCCCCGGTTCCGCCACCCGACATCCCCTCGCAACGCAATCCGCTATGATCCCATTAATAATCAAGGGGTTCCCGTGGCACGTCACTTCCAACATCTCCTCTCCTGTATACGAACCCCCCTTCTCAAAATACACAAACGTCACTTGGTCCAACCTCTGCCCATCCATTTTCCGATACCACCCCACTTCCATCCGTTTCGGCACCACCTCTCCCCTATTGAAAACGTTCTCCGCCAACCCTTTACACATCCCCCCGCTCATCCTCACCACCCCCAACGCTGCCCTCCCGTACGCCGTCGACAATGCTATGATCGTCTCTTCCATGCATCAAAAGGTAAGGCTTTGTTATGCAAAAACAACCTTTTTCCGGAGGGGGCTTTTTTTGCAAAAAACGCCCCCTCCGGACCTCCCCTTAAAAAACTCTTAATTCGAAAGGCATTTTTTTGGCACGTAGTGCCAAAAAAATGCCTTTCGATGCCGCTTTTCTTTGGAGGGTTCGGGAACCGTTTCTGTTCTGGAACAGAAAGGTTCCCGAATTTTTACTTTCTTTTATTGCCTTACATCTCTTTCTTCTGCACACTCTATCATTATGAGTATTCCAGTGATTTCTGCAGATGAAGCGGCGAGTTTCATCAAAGATGGGCAGACGGTGGCGTTTAGCGGGTTTACGCCGGCGGGTTCCGCTAAGGTGGTTCCTGGGGCGATTGCGAAGTTGGCACAGGCGGCCCATGCGGACGGTAAACCGTTCCAGCTAAACGCTCTTTGTGGCGCCTCCAATGGGGATGCGACGGACGGTGTTCTTGCGCGTGCGGGTGCGATTGCAAGGAGATTTCCATATCAAACCAATACGGATCTGCGGAATGCGATCAATGCGCAGACGGTTCATTTCGCGGACATGCACCTCTCGTCGTACCCGCAGAGTTTGCGGTATGGGTTTGCTGGAGACATTGATATCGCGATTTTAGAGGCCTGTCACGTGACGGATTCGGGGGAAATCACGCTAACATCCTCTATCGGCGCCACGCCGACGTTTACGACGCTGGCGAAGAAGATCATCATCGAGCTGAACGCTGCCCATCCGGCCTCGCTGCACGGGATTCACGACATTTATCAGCCGGAATGCCCGCCGAATCGCAAAGAAATCCCGATTTATCGCACGCAAGATCGCATCGGTTCGCCGGTCATCAAGGTCGATCCAAAAAAGATTCTCGGCATCGTTCACACGAATATTCCCGACGAGGCTAAAGATTTCCGTGATGCGGATCCCATTAGCGACCAAATTGGCCTCAACGTCGCAGAATTTCTCGTTTCGCAGATCAAAAAAGGCCTTTTGCCCGCTAATCTTTTACCCTTCCAATCGGGGGTTGGTAACGTCGCCAACGCCGTTCTCGGCGCGATGGGTCAGCACAAAGACATTCCGCAGTTCATCATGTATTCGGAAATCGCGCAAGACGCCGTTATCGCTTTAATGCAGCAAGAACGCGTTTTATTCACGAGCTGTTCTGCCCTGGTGGTTACGCAGGAAATGTCTAAAACGATTTACAAAAATCTCGATTTCTTCAAGCCACGGCTCGTCCTCAGGCCAGAGGAAATTACGAATCACCCGGAAGTCGTCAGGCGTCTCGGTGTCATCAGCATCAACACCGCTATCGAGGCGGACCTTTTTGGAAACGCCAACAGCTCCCACTTCTTCGGCTCCACCCTCATGAACGGCATTGGCGGCTCAGGCGACTTTACACGCAACGCCTACCTCTCCATCTTCATTTGCCCGTCAACCGCTAAAAACGGTACCATCAGCGCTCTCGTCCCCTTCTGCTCCCACATCGATCACACGGAGCACGATACGCAAATCATTGTCACTGAACAAGGTGTTGCTGACCTCCGCTTCAAATCCCCACACGAGCGCGCTCAAACCATTATCCAAAACTGCGCTCACCCCGACTACAAACAACTCCTCACGGACTTCGTTTCCGCTCAGAAAAAAGGCCACATCCCCGTCTCCCTCTCTCGCGCCTTCTCTTTCCACGAAACCTACGCCAAATCCGGTGACATGCGTCTGGTAGGGAAGTAGAGGGAGGAAGTAGAGAAGGAAGATGGTAGAGGTACGTTATACGGGAACCTTTCTGTTCACAAGAACAGAAAAGGTTCCCGAACCCTCCAAAGAAAAGCGATATCGGAAGGCATTTTTCCGGCACGTAGTGCCGGAAAAATGCCTTCCGAATTAAGAATTTTTTTAGGGGAGGTCCGGAGGGGGTTGTTTTTGCAAAAAATACCCTCTCCGGGAAAAGGGGCTT
>CAYWEO010000001.1:49472-184592 GCA_964457855.1 uncultured Opitutales bacterium
GAATTCTCATAGACGGTATGAGAACAGCCTGTGAAGATGGACGTCTCCCAAAAGAGGTCCGGAGGGGGTTGTTTTTGCAAAAAATACCCTCTCCGGGAAAAGGGGCTTTTGATGTCGAGAAAATATTAATTTTGGAATATTGACATTGGAAAAAGTCTAACCAACATGTACAATTATTAACACTTACTATAAAATTATGAAATACCCATTACTCGCGATTGTTATCAGCGGCCTCTCATTTAACCAGCTATTGCTTCCAAGTGCGGTAGCCATGAAGCAGAATCTGTTTGAGAACGAAAATAATAAACAGGTCAAAGTAGTCACAAAAGGAATTCTCATAGACGGTATGAGAACAGCCTGTGAAGATGGACGTCTCCCAAAAGATCTGTTTAATGATAACATTCATCCATACTTGCTTGCGCTGGCTCTTAAAGATCTTATCGGTTTCCCCTACTACGAGATTGTTGGTGCCCTTAAAGATGATTTGCTGGAGGAAGTTAAGAAGGAATTTCAGATGCCGGGTGGTCTCTCGAATGATTTCCAAAAAAACGAAAATCTAGCAAATAGTATCATGACACCAGGCGTGTTTGGAGTAGTTAAAAAATCTGCTTATGATGCTTCCAATAATGTATCCGCGACTTGGAACAGGGAAAAAGAGAGGCTAGAATTCACTGACGAGGATGGTGCTGTGATAACTATTGGTGGCAGCGATCAATTTAAGAATACTCCCCTCGGTAATTATGTTTATTTTTACGAAGATGGGGAGGTTCGTGAGTGGATATCAAGTTTTTTCGATATGGATGAAACCGTAACCGAGCGTGGGAAGGTCAGAGAATTCTGTAAGAAAGTTAAGCACCTTCACGTCGTTTTCACCGCTGCCCAGGGTGGTGGTGAATATGACTCAGGTCTTCTTAAGACCTTTCCGAATGTTAACGATCTTATTTTAGGAAGAAACTGTGGTCCGTCTCCTGCGGCGATGCTGCAAGTGATGAAAGCCAATTTGATAGAAAGTAATCGTGTAATACTGGAAGAAAATCTGATAAAAATGATAAGAAGCGGTCTGGAAAAAACCAATCTGGTAATACAAGCCAATCTGATAGAAAAGCTGATAAAGGAAAAAAAGTTGAACTTACAAGACGATGAGGTAGAAAAGCTGATCAATCTGATAAAAAATTCGATAAAAGAAAAAAAGCCGAACATACAAGACGATGAGATAAAAAAGCTGATCCTTGATGCAAAAAAGCTAATAAGAGAAAAAAAGCTGAGCGTAACAAGCAATCGCGCCATGCTAAAGCTGATAAAAGAAAAAAAGCTGATAGAAGACAATCGGATACAATACGAGCTGCTAGACAAGCTGCTAAGTGGTCCGATAAAAAATCTGCTAAATGGTCCGATAAAAAATCTGCCAAACAGCGACACGGATGAAGAAAATTTGATAAAAGAAAGTCTGAAAGAAAATCTGATAAAAGAAAATCTGTATCGGGGATTTAAATTCGATAAATTTTGCTTCAAGTGCGATCCTCAGCACCTGCATTATCCTGATCGGCAGGACAAAATGTCGGAGGGGATGCAATCACAACTATACGACTTAGGAAATTCTTATTCCTGTTATAGTGACCCCGTCCAAGAGGTGGTTGAGATCCTTGAAGAATCATCAGAAAGTATTTGTGAAGTCGACCTGTCTGGTTGGCGCATTGCAGAAAAAGATGTTTTGAAAATCATCAAAGCGCTACCATCAACGAGCAAAGAAATAAAGAAGGAAAGTATAGAAAAGAATGAGAATGAGATAGGAGGGAAAAAAATAGAGATAACAAATGAAAAAATAGAAAAGGAAAGTATAGAAAATAGAAAGAAGAAGAAAACATTGACCATAGGTGGCACAGGTTATTCTAAAAACGGTGATTGGACGATTGGTCAGTATAGCGAAAATGAAGCTCTGACATTGGATGCAGCAGCGGTGTTCAAAGGTTGGGAGTTACGTATTGTTTACTCGCTTCCTTTCAAGCTTGTTACGAAACAAGGAGTGAGGGTTGAATGTAAAAAGTGGCCTTCTGGCGAAGAAGGAAACATCGAAAAATAAATTTAGGCTCTTCGTTGGCGCAAGCGGCTATTTACGGTTGCTTGCGATGGTTTAAAACCGAAATTTTTATAAATTCCTAGCTGCTCAGAATCGGTGACGGCTTGGGAACCAGGGAACGAGAAATCGCTATGGCGTTGAAAATTCATCCTTGATTTTCCGAGAAAAATCTGTTCCTATAATATTAGTTTTGTAGATTGTTTTTCAAACAGTCCCGTTCGTCTATCGGTTAGGACATCAGATTTTCATTCTGGAGAGAGGGGTTCGACTCCCCTACGGGGCGCCAAACTGTTTTGGAAGGCGTCGATTTTGAGCGGCGAGTGCGTTGTGCTCGCTCTCAATGCCATCACGTACGTTAGTACGCTCAGGCATCTTGACCTTGCACGCCTGCTCGTCATCTCAAAATCGACGCCTTCCAAAACAGTTCCACCAGAGTTTTTTGACTTTCGATCTTTACGCGCCTACCTATCATCCCGAAATTAAAGGCATTAAAGCGATTTTACGTCCAGCGAAATTTGCAGTTTTAGCTCGGGGGTTAAATTTTTTGCACGCCCACCTATCATCCCGAAATTTTTGCCTATTTGGGCAAAAAAAGTAAGCGTTTTTTGAGGAGGAGGTTTAGAGGAGTCTCCATTCTCTGGGACAAAGGTTTGGTGGATTTTTCAATCGTGGATTCCGGATCGAGTGAAATTGATTGACTCTTGACGGGGAATTGGGGATTTATAGAAACTCGTATGTCATTTCAAAAAACATTCTTAATAATCGGTCTAGCCGCGTTTGCGTTTTACCGGCTAAGGTTTTATCTCGGGCTGTTTCAGCAGGGAGAGTATGATGGGACGTGGTTTGCAAAGCATTTCGTCAAGCATCAGTGGTTTGATTGCAAGTGTTCAATAGCCATTCTTTCGTGGTTAGCTTGCGGGCTCTTTTTGGCGACTGGAGCCCCTGAATGGCTGGGGATTTTGTTGTTGGCGGGCATGGTGTTTTTCGAATCTCGCAAGCGAAGAGTTTCCAAGAAAGAGCTTGTTTGGACGCCACGAGCGTTGAGGGTTTTCATCGTCAGTTACGGTCTTTTCCTGATCATGGTTATGGGGTGTCTCGGATTTTGGCGGAACTGGTTTTTACTGGTATTTGTTCACGCCATTCCCCTCACCCTGATCTGCGCAAATGGCCTCCTAAAGCCCATTGAAATGACGATCCAGGCGAGAATTCTCGGGAAAGCGGGGGAAAAAATGCGGGCGACGAAGACAAAAGGTCTGAAAGTCGTTGGTATTACTGGATCGTACGGGAAAACGTCCGTGAAACACATCCTTCATCACGTTCTATCGTCTTGCGAGCCAACGTTGATGACGCCAGGAAGCGTGAACACGAAAATGGGCATTTCGCGGATCATTTTGGAGCATTTGAAGCCGCAACATCGGTATTTTATTGCCGAAATGGGGGCGTACGGGAAGCATTCTATCCGTAATCTCTGCAAGCTCGTGATGCCGGATTTTGGGATTGTTCACTCGATTGGAGCTGTTCATTACGAACGCTTTCGGTCGCTAGAAAATGTCGTTGCTGCGAAATTTGAGCTCTTTGACGTGCTTTCTGGGAACGGAGGGGCTTGCGTCGTGAACTTGGATCTCATTGATCGAGAGGCATTTCGATTTTTGCCGAAAAATCCGCACAACTACTTTACGATCAGTTCCAATCCGAACGATGGGCCGCATTTTCTGATCTCAAACGCGAGACAAACGGCCAAAGGAATTGCTTGCGATATCACCTTCCGCGGCGATACGTATTCCATTGAGGCGCCGTTATTTGGGCTGCATCAGGTGCAAAATTTAGCATCGGCGTTCGCGTTTTGTGTGGCTGTTTTGGAAATCCCTGTCAGCCAGTTGCTTGTACACTTAAAAACCGTTCCGCAAATTCCCCATCGTTTAGAAGTTAAGGCACCAGCGGGGGACATCACCATCATCGATAACGCTTATAATTCGAACCCAAGCAGTTTTCGTTCGGGGCTGGCGTTGCTAAACGATCTGGGTAAAAAAGATGGAAGGAAGATTCTCGTTACGCCCGGAATGATCGAGTTGGGAGAAATCCATGCAGCGGAACATTTTAACTTAGGAAGATTGGCTGCTCAGATGGTGGACGTTGCGTTAGTGATTCAGCCAAAACGCATCCCGACTTTTGTGGAGGGGTGGCGCAAGGAGAAAACAGAGGGCCTCTATACATTTACGTCTTTCCGTGAAGCGAAGGCATGGATCGATGAGAATGTCCGCGCAGGGGATAGCATCCTCTACGAGAACGACTTGCCGGATTTTTACGAAACGCGCACCTGGCTATAATTGAGCGAGGGTTTCCTGGGCGCTTTCTTGCAGGAGGCGATTGGCTTCGGAATTTTCGTCGCTTTTGAGGAGTTCTAGGCATTCCTTTAGCAGCGAAGTGGCACGTGCTTTATTGCCGTTTTGTGCAAAACAGTCTGCAGCGCAGAAATTTAAGAATGCGCTTTTAAAGGTTGAAAGCAGGACTTCGTAAATTTTGATCGCCGCTTCGATGCCCGTTTCTTGCCATTCAATGGATGCGAGGAAGATGTAGGGTTTGATCCGCAAAGGAAATAGGTAGGAAATGAGCGAAAACATGAGTCTGGCAGACTGAAAATCGCCGTCATTGAAGGTTTCACCGGCGATTGCGATGAGATGATCGAATATCTGGTTCGTCTTGTCCGTTTTCATCAGGACATCCAAGAAATTCTTGTTGCCGTTGAAACTTCTCAACTGGTCGAGGAATATCGTCACCACTCCGCCAGAATCCTTCGCTTCGAAACGATGGATGGCCTCTGAAAGCAAAGCGTCGTAGGCCTCCAATTCTGTCTTGGCCTCCGCTCTTTTTCCCGCAAGGAGTTCATTGAAAACGTCTTCGTTTGTAAGCGCAAGGGTGTTTTCTTGAATGACCCTGCTTGCGGCCATCAAATCGATAAGCGCATTAACAACATTAACAGCTTCTTTTGGCTTTTTTTTTGTTTTCGTTTCCATATGTCTTAAAAATAAGGCCGCCGAGCAAAAACCATCATCGCATGAGTCACCCAACTGGCCGATTAATCTGATACTAGTGAACTTTTAGGCAAACTCAAGAGAAAAAGTGAAAAGGCGTAGGGAAAGTTGTCAAAATTTGATGGATGATGATGGTGAAGTGATTGATCAACGACTATTTTTTTTGAGGAGATTTTCAATCTCTTCAATTCTTCTTTGCTGATTTTCTAACTGCTCTTTAAGTTTTTCGATCACTTCCCCCTGATTCGGATTTTCAACAGAACGACTGGTTAGTGATGTGTGTTTTTGTTTTTTGTGTTGCTTGCTCACTTCTTCAATCTTTTCCTCTAAAACTTTCTTTTCCAACACTTTTGCGTCTTGTCTCACTGCTTTTTCAATCTGGCTGTAAATGCTGTACGCGAAGCTGCCTACGGTCACTGCGGTTGATAACACACCGAAGGTCGTTGCTGCGCCGATAAGTGGACATGCGCAAGAGGCGACAAAACCGGCGGTTAGACCAGCACCCAAGACGCCAAATCCACACGACCAGGCGAGATTCTTCATGGATTGAAGAAGAAAGTTCTTTGCATGCCCGCCAAGACTATCCCCCCTTTTGCTGTGCATGATGATGTCTTGAGTTGTCGAAGCAAGGGTCGATGCTGCCCAAATTCCCACACCAAGAGTGATCAGCGTGGCGCAAATAGCCACACCAACGCTACCTCCTATCACGGCCCCAATGGCAGTTCCCGCACCTGGCACGATGCTTCCCGCCGCAGCTAAAATCACCGTCGGCAACACCAAACCACCAACGCCCAAAGCAATCAATCCACCACCAGCGGCTTGGCTAACGTTCCAAGCATTACACACGGGATTCGTTAGGAAAGTCTTTGCTTTCTCCCCCAAAACCTGCGGAGCCTTCTTCAGTATTTCCAAAGGCCCTGCCTTCTGCGTTTTAACAATAGTCACCGTGCTCATAAATCAACCCTTGAAGTATACGATCATTGCTTGTCTGAAGCAAGCAGAAATATTTTCGGAAACCTTTCTCATTCCGAGAACAGAAATGGGACCTTCAAAAGAGATCAAGCGCAAAGTAAAGGTCGATGTGCTCATGCCGTTAAATTTCACGAGCCGGCGCTTGGCAAAATTCGACAGGCATTTTGTGCCATTGATAGGCGACTTTCCGCGCGCAAATTCGTTGGGCGAATGAAACGCTCAATAATGCTCGTATCCGTTTCGATCACTTTCTCTTTTGTTTCGCGGATGATCTCTTTCCCCACCCCGTTTTTAATCGCTATCAACGGTGCGATAGACGGCACTTCCTGCTATATGGCGTTTTTGAATTCTGGTGGATCATTATTGGTTGCTTTTAGAGCCTAGATAAGGTTGTCCAATCTTCATGGTTAACGATTGTAGAGGTCCAAAATCAAATCTAAAATAAAATTTATTCGGAAGTTTTTTATTGCCATCAATTAAAAATATCTTCAGAAAATACTGATATTAACCGGAATTGTCGGTTAATTAACACTACACAAAAGGAAAACACTATGAAAACACTTAAAAAATCATTATTCATCGCGATCAGTCTAACGGCAAGCATCGCAACGCAAAATGCTTTTGGTCTCTATTTCGATTCCGTATTGAAAGATCAGAAAGTTCTGGAACAAAAGGACAAGCTCTACAAAGCGTGCAAGAATCTCGAGCCTTATATGAAGGCAGGTAACGTTTTGACGGGGATGTTTCGTTCGGCAAAAAATATGGGGAACAATTCAATGCCGCCTATGGCACAGTATGTCACTTCCAGTCCCGAAAAAATCATGATTCAAATCTTCTTTGCTTTCGATACTTTGGCTAAACAAGGCTTCGATCATCAAGAGGTTTACAACATCCCCTACGATCGCTCAAACAAGGAGAAGATGGAAGTATGCAAAGAGAGATTGAGTTATTTTCTCACTGATTATATGCCTTTCTGTACGATGCTTGGGGTGGAAATCGACACGATCTATCAGATATTGAATGAACTCAAGACACGCATCGGATTCTGCAAACTATTTGACAATGAGGGTACCGCTAAAGGTGCTGTCGGGAAACTCATCGATGACGCTAAAGACTATTGCTACACGATTCACGAAAAGATACTGAAAGAGGAATCAAACAGAGAAAAAGCCATGCAAGAAAAGGAAAAGCTTAATAAAAACAAGCAATCTAATAAAAATCTCAATAAAAAAGAAAAAGACAGCGAGCTCTTTACTTCGTCGTCGTCCTCGTCCTCCGAGATAGGGTCGTTTGACGATACGCAGTGTTTGATCAGGCGCATGAAACAGGCAGAACATCTAGAAGACCTCATTAAGGAGCGCGAGCAATACGCAACCATCGACTTCGAAAGCGATAGCATGGAAAATAAAATCGAAAAGAAGAATGAAAATAATAGCGATGATAACAGTACGAAGAAAGACAAAGAACTTGATCTCGAGAATGATCCAGACTTGAATGGTTTTGAGATCATCGATTCCAATAAGTAAAATCATCAATAAGCGATTAAAGGCTGAAGCAATCAGATCTTTTCTGCGAACAACGGCATGCGCCCCCTTGCGGTGAAAAAATTTCCCGCTTTCAAGATCCCCTAGGCAAAAACGCTCTAGGGGGATTTTTTTGACAAAAATAGGCATTTTTTGCCCACTTTAGAGAGATTTTCATAAAAATAATCATTTTTTTGAAAAAAATCACACAAGTGCTTGACAAGCGCATAAAGGATCGTTTAAAAAAGATGCTTAATCTCTTAATGGAGGTTTATTATGATGAAGAAAATAATGATGATTGCGTTAGTGGCGAGCGGACTCCAAGCGTTGGTCAAAACTGACTTCGAGCAGGTCAGGACTGACATGGGAGCTGCCAGGACTGACTTCGAGCAGGTCAGGACTGACTTCGAGCAGGTCAGGACTGACATGGGAGCTGCCAGAAGTGACATGGGAGCCTAAGAATATTTTTCACGGGTGAAGCAATTTATCCGTTAGTTGTGTGTTAGTTTAATTGTGTTTTCATAAGAGTTAATAATTTCCTTATTAACGGGGGTCTTGCTGGTAGTGCGGCAGGGCCCTTTTTTGTGGGTGCCGTAGCGATTTCGAGCGCCAGGTGCGTTGCACATCGGATCTTGGATTGCTCACTTACCTTTAGTAAGCTAAGCAATCCGCGACCTCGTGCGCCTGCCTGGCATCTTAAACTTGATGCGGTCACCGGTTAGTGTGCGCCTACCGACTTACTACACCGCCTCAGGGAGGAGGCCCCCCCAAATAAATTTAAAAAAAACTTGTCGGGTTTCGCGGGATGTCTTACAAGTTACAGAATCATGAATAGCATAGAAAAAGTGGCGGATTGCAAGAAGGTGTTGATTTTGGGAGTGAATGGCTTCATTGGGAGCAATTTGACGTGGCAGATTTTAAATCGGAAGCCTCTGTGGGAAGTTTACGGAATGGACATGATGAGCAACAAGTTAGAGCATTGCCATGATCACAAGCGGTTCCATTTCTTTGAGGGCGATATCACGATTAACAAGGAATGGATTGAGTACCACATCAAAAAATGCGACGTCGTCATTCCGCTCGTGGCGATCGCGACCCCCGCCCTGTACGTAAAGGATCCCATTCGCGTTTTTGAGCTCGATTTTGAGGCAAATGTGGAAATTGTGCGCAAGTGCGTGAAACACAAAAAACGTATCGTATTCCCTTCGACGTCAGAGGTTTACGGGATGTGTCCGGATGCGGAATTTGATGAATATACCAGCAATTTTGTCTTAGGCCCTATTCCGAAGCAGCGCTGGATTTATTCCTGCATTAAACAGTTGATTGACCGCATCATTTACGCTTACGGAGAAAACAATGGGCTCGATTACACCCTCTTTCGCCCATTCAATTTCGTGGGCCCGAAGCTCGATGACATTAATGACCCTAAAGAGGGCAGTTCTCGCGTCATTACGCAGTTCATTCACAACATTATCCACGGGAAACCCATCAAACTCGTCGATGGCGGAAAGCAAAAACGCAGCTTCACCTTCATCGATGACGGCGTCGATTGCCTCATCAAAATCCTGGAAAACGAGAATGGAGTCGCTTCTAAACGCATTTTCAACATCGGAAATCCCTACATGAATTATTCTATCGCCGAATTGGCCACCCTTCTCATCGAATTGGTCAAGGAATACGACGAGTACAAGGCCATTGCAGAAAGAATTCGCGTGGAACACGTTACTGCAGACGACTATTACGGGAAATCCTACCAAGACATGCAGCAACGCGTCCCCTGCATCAAACAGGCCGAAACGCTCCTGGATTGGCGCCCAACAACCTCCCTCAGGACAGCCCTCAAACTCACCCTCGACTTCCACCTGAAGCATCAGAACTATGAACTCAATAAGTTTCAGACCCATTGAGAACCGCATCGATTTTAAGCGCCAGGTTCGTTGCGCTCGGATCGATGTGCCATCACGTATTTCAATACGCTCAGGCACCTCGACCTCGCGCGCCTGCCTGGCATCTTAAACTTGATGCGGTTCTCAGTGCGTGCGTACATTGCTCGTCATCTCAAAATCGAAGCCGTCCCTTTTTTGCTCAGCATGAGCAAAAAATATCGCTTTTCTTTGGAGGGTTCGGGAACCTTTTGTTTTCTCGCGAAAACAAAGGTTCCCGAATATTGCTCAGCCCCTACCCTAACCTTCCTCCCCCCCCCCCCATGACCACCTTAGCTATCAAAGTTGACGTTGACACGCATGTTGGGACGCAGCGGGGGGTACCGGCGCTGGCGAGGTTGTTTCAGCGGTTGGGGATTCCGGCGACTTTTTTGTTTAGTCTGGGGCCGGATCAGACGGGGCGGGCGATTTTTCGCGTTTTTCGGCCTGGGTTTTTCAAGAAAGTGCAGCGCACGAACGTCTTAGAGCTGTATGGATTGCGCACGCTCCTCTACGGAACGCTGCTACCGTCGCCGCACATTGGTAAGCGAAACCACGACGTGTTAAAAGCTGTTCAGGATCAGGGGTTTGACGTCGGGATCCATGCCTACAATCATTATTTTTGGCAAGATCACATCCACGATCTCTCTGAGCAGGAAATTGCCGACGAATTCGAACGCGCGCAGGCTGTTTTTAGGCAAATCTTTGGTCAAAGGGCCTCCTGCGCCGGTGCGCCAGGTTGGCAAATCAACGAAAGGGCCTGGAACGTTTACGACTCCCAAAACCTCCTTTTCGCCAGCGATACTCGCGGAGTCAGCCCATTTTTCCCGCAAATCGGCAGTACTGTCTTCAAAACCCTCCAAATCCCCACGACCCTCCCCACCCTTGACGAATGGCTCGGAAGGCCTGAATTCCCCGAAAATCGCCTCATCGACGCTTACCGCTTCCGCCTCAAGCCCGATGCCCTCAACGTCCTCACCATCCATGCCGAAATCGAAGGCATGCGGAAACTCCTCTTTCTCGAAACCCTCCTCGAAACCCTCCTCCAACATAACGTCTCCTTCTTCTCCCTCCCCAAAATCGCCCAAACCGCCCTCTCCAATCGCCAAACAATCCCCATCTGTACCGTAAAACAAACCACCATCGACGGCCGCTCAGGTAAGGTTTGTGTGCAGGTGTAAAAAAAGCGGCGCTAATGCCGATCATTCAAGGGGAAATTCCCGAGAGGATTGACAGGCTGGAAGGCCTACGACGGGCTGATTTTAAACGGTTACACGAACATTTTTTTCACTTGATACGGAAGTTGTCAAACCTTTTGCTGCTCTTCGCAAATGAATAACACCACCCGTGTGCGCCGTTAGGTGCGCCGCTATTATTGCTCCATCTCCTTTTTGGCTGCCGACCGCCCCTCTAAAGCCGCTTTAAGGGCGCCAAAGGGTTGCACAACACACTTGATACGGACGACGCAGAAGCGCCTGAAGGTCTCCAATCGCATCTGCATCTAGATCGCACTCACGGTCCGTTTCCGTCGAAAGCATAAAAAATCCCAGCCCGGCGGTTTTACTTGGCCGAGCTGGGGGGATTTATTCGCGAGATTTTTACGCTTTCAGTCCACTTCTATTGTTTTTTTGATTTCCACTTCTTCTTTATCTTCAATTTTTTGGTTCTTAATTTCTTTGTTATCACTCTCGATTTTCAAATTTGCGAACTTGTTTTCAATGGATTCGTTTTTGATAACAAGAACCATAAGGGCGCGCTCCCCATTTTCATCTGAAACGGTAATTTCGACTTTCCGGCCACTCTTATTTTTTGCCTCTGCGGGCGTGTACCATCCGATCACTTCTATGTTTTGCTTTTGTAGACTCTCCTTGAAAGCCTCTCCTAGCTTTGACACACCCACGTCACAAGCACTCTTATAAAGGGCGAGATACTTGAGTTTTGGCATTTCCGAAAAGCACTTGGCAACAACATCGATTGTGAGCAGCTCGAATTGAGAGAAAAGCGTGGCATAAAACGTAACAGACTGATCTACCTGTGAATGCGCCGGGCCTTGACACAATCTTCTGATGACGTCATCAGAGAGCCTGAACGAACATTGCGAATTAAGACCCTCCAGCGGATAGTTCGGAAGCGGAGGCGGAGACGGTGGCAGGCAGTCTTCTATCGTCAGGTTCTTGATCTTTTTGCATTTCCAAAGTTCTTTAATAGAATCGTTACTAATTCTGGCGCCATTCAAGCAAATTTTTTTTATTGTACTTTTCCAATTCTTCACAATACCATTTTTCACGACCTCATCGGTAATAGCAGCATCATCGGTAACGTCAGGCATGTAGTCATTGATGGAAAAAAATCGCATTTTACGGCATTTGTCGCTCAGGCTCATCATATCTTTATCTGTTATGAGACCTTTGCCGCTGTGACAAATATTATGAAGAGATACGCGAATGAGGTTCGGATTGCCTTGCAATGCATGGAGTAAGCGATTCGTCAATTTAAGGCAATTAAAGCAAACCACACCTTTTAAATTTGTATACTTTTTGGCCACCGCGCAAAGGGTTTTGTTTTTAACGTAGCAGGGTTGCCCATTACTTTTTCCAATCTCTATTTCCAGCCGTAGTTTGGAAAGCGTTTCAGGGTCAACGCCACACTCCGGAAATTCTTTCAACAAATATTCTGTTATCTCTGAGTCTACTTGGCCTGATGGGAACAATAAATCCAGTGATGTATTATTTGAAACGCAAGCCTCAATGGTCTCCTTCACCTTCTTTTTCCTCTCCTCGGGTGATACAATCGGCATCTTTAACTTTAAATCATTGACGAAATTTTTGATGAAATTCTCGTCACTCCCAATTAATGTATGGTGCCCGCTAAGCGCGTAATACGTGGCAATTTCAAAACCAACGTATACCAACTGCTGACCGAGGACCTTATCCCCGTGAACGATTTGATTGCAGACGAAGGCAATGAACTGCTTCCATTTTGCCACATCCATACGGACGTCTCCAGGCTTTACGACCCCAGGCTTTCCGGATTCATTATCCAATTCGGTGAAAACTCCACTAAAAGAAGGGTATGTGCTGCTGATGTGATCAATCGCCATCTCCACCTGCGTAAAATTTTTTATGGAAAGTTGTAACATTTCACCGAAAGAGGGGTATATTCTTTCCTTCTTAACTTCCTTTTTTTCTTCTTTCAAAGGAACTTTTTCATTTTCCTTTTTCATGGCAAAACCGCCGGTTGTGAGCGATCCTGCGATCACTGAACCGATAATGAGATTTTTTAGACATTGCTTCATATAGGTGATTTTCATATTCATATAGGTGATTATTTGAATTAAGGTTGATTAATCGTTCAGTTTTTCCCGTTTTAAATCTTATAAAATCTTACGTGATGACAACATCATAAACGTCAATCCCGCTCCCGCTATTCCAGGCACAAAGCTTGCACTTTTGAGCCGCCACCTCCAAAAAAAACTTGCAGCTGCAAACACTTTTGAAGAAAAAAAATCCTTTGTCAAGCGTTTGTGTATCGTTTTAGGCAAAAGTTTCCGGCAAAAATGGCCTTTGGGCAGTTATTTTCCGGTTTTTATTGAGGGGGCGATCGACGTCGATCCCGTCGATTTGATGTAGTTTTCGGAAAACTTAAAAAAATGGGAGCACAAACGCCCCCCGAATCCCTCAAAAGGAAGCCTACCCCTTAAGAGTCTTTCTATAAGAGACCCAAAGGGGGTTGTTTTTTAAAAAACAACCCCCAGAGAGCCCCTGCATCGGAAACGTCGTGTTATTCCTGAGACGTGGCCGTTGTTCATCTATTTTATTTCTTTAACGCCATCTACAATATTTATATTCACACCACGGATTATAATCCCCTTCCGCCCCATATTCTTAAGCAGTTCTAGCAATGCTTTTTCGCCCTCGCCATCTTTGGTGTCGATCGAAGTCTCATGTAATTCAATGAACCTTAATTTCTGGCATCCTTTGAGCAGTTCAGCAATCATTTCTAGCGTGATGTCTAGCGTGATAGTACCTGTATGTTTAGCTAGGTGCCATGATTTCAATTTCTTACACTGCGACAATCCTGTAATAGAAGACTTTTCTTTAAGATTTTGCCAGCTGTAATTGATGTTGAGGACTTCCAAATCGGGGCAATTGTCCGCTAATGCAGCCATAAAAGCATCGGTAACGACAGCCGTTGGGCATGAATCGCAGTGATTCATATGGATATACTTCAGTTTTTTGCAATTTGTTGCCAAGTTATCCAGATGACTTTCGTCTGTTAGGTTGTAACAGCTGTAAGACAGCTCTAAGTATTCCAAATTGGGATAATTTCCTAATTTCCCTAGTTCAAGCATCAGCTTATCCGTAACGGCTTTTTTGCAGACATGGAGCACGATTTTTTGAAGACCTTTACACTTTTCGATGATGAAAAAAAGCGTCTTTTCCGTGGGATTTGAGTGCCCAGTATTGTGGTCCGCACCCGCATTGAAAGATAGTGTTAATGGCAAATTGGAAAGTTCTTTTTCATCAAAGAGTTTGCATAAAAAGCACTCAAAAAAGTCGCGAACGAGTACATCCAATATAATTTGCGGGAAAATAATTCCTCCCTTTTGATCACTCATCACGTTAAGCAATTCTTCCTTGAGCACCTTCCGAACCTCAGTATCATTACCATCGACAATATCCGCTAAAAAGTTATGATCCGACTCCTCCAAATTTGAAAAATTTGCGAAGCTTAAACTGTTGTTTGCTAATATCTTTCCTAACACGCCTTGCACACGCAACAATTTCTGCTTCTTATTCTTATTCACAAAAAGCGAGTTTTTAAGCGACTTCGATCCAGAAGTGAACCCGGAATTGAGAGTAGAGCCAAGGGTAGAATTCTCAATTTTGTTATTGTTGGCAAACACAAGCGTGTTTTGGTTCGCATTGAGATTCTGGGAAGAACCAAGATTCTGCGGGAAACTGGGATTGTAAATCGATAGTTCGGGCACGTTGGATTCAGGAGCGCCTATGAACTCATTGAGCTCGTTTTCGCCATCGATGACCTCGTAGCCTTTCACGTCGCGGTAGTATCTCATGTATTTTCTAGCGAGTTCCCTGACTGCTTCTGCCCTCTTGGGAGCATCCTGATACCAGCCATTAATATAATCCAAAAATGCCTTCCAATGCACTGGATCTAATTGCATCCCCTTTAATTCATGATTAATGACACAGGCATTTGTCGCGAAGAACACATAATTGGCAATCATGAATTTCTCAATCTGCTTTAACTCTTCATCCTTCCACTTCGATGAGTCTACCTGCGCAAGATATCTCAAGCTCTTCGGCAAACCGTTCAGTGCATCATCCTCATTATTGCTTCCGTATAAGGGGGTTCCTATGAACTCATTGAGCATTTTTTCATTACCGAGGACGTCGTAGCCTTTTATGTCGCGATAGTACCGCATGTATTTTCTAGCGAGTTCCTTGATTGCTTCCAATTTCTGTGGATTAGCCCCAAATTTTCGGGTAATTTCTTCAAAAAATGTCTTCCAATGATAGGGGAATATCTGTATCATCTTGAATTCGTCATCGGGGCAGAAGGAAACTCCCCATCCCGTAAAGTACTTGTAGCGCCAGACGTTCATGAGTACTCCAAGTTTCGCTGCATCCTCATCCGTCCACTGCGACAAGGCTTTTTGTTCGAAATATTGCCAACTCCTCGTCGAAACAGAATTCGTGAGATTTTGGCTCTGAAGTAGATTCTGATTCTGCAGCCCAAACTGACCCTGCTGGGAAATCTGGCTCAGATTTGGAGCGGATTCAATTTTCAAAGAAGAATTTGTCGTCATTGTTACTTTCTTTTCGTCCTTTTCGTTTTTTGGAGTTTCCTCATTTTTGTCATTCGTGAGCTTGATTTCATTCTCTTTGCTATTCTGCTCGTTTTTCTCGTCCTTTTCGTTACTAGGTTGGTTCTGGGCGTTCAGCTTCATCGCATACCCGCCAGTGGTGAGCGATAGCGATCCGACGATGGCCGACCCGATTAACAGACTTTTTAAATAATTTAGATAATTTTTCATAGAGACTCCTTTTTTTATTGAATGTGATTGATATTATTGATACATAATTGCAACCTGATACCCCGAAAAGGAAACAAATGCGCAACTACGAACACTCTCTGCGCGAAAAAAACACCCTGTCAAGCGTTTACGGATGACTTTTTTTGCAACTTTTTTTTAACTCAAAAACAACGCTGCCTATTGCGCTATTACGCGCTGCTATGGAATCCTATTATCCCTCCATCTTCGCTGCCAACCGCCCCTCTAAAGCCGCCTTAAGCGCGTGCCAGGGGAGGGTTGCACACTTGACCCTAGCGGGGAATTGCCGCACGCCTAGAAGCGCCTGAAGGTCTCCAATCGCATCCAAATCGCACGTACGATCCGTCGAAAGTATCGCGACAATGGCGTTGATTTTCGCCAAAGCGTCCTCCTGCGTAAGCCCCTTAACGGCCTCCGTCATCAGCGAGGCGGAAGCCTTTGAAATGGCGCATCCCTGGCCGACAAAGCTGATGTCCTGAATGACATCCTTTGCGTCCTTCTTAATGAACACTTTCACATCATCCCCACAATTGGGATTGTACCCAGCCGCGCTTGCAGAGGCGTCCATCATGGCTCCGAAGTTACGCGGATGCCGATTGTGCTCTAAAATGGTTTCTTGATAAAGTTCTTGTAAATCGTTGTTCATAAATGGTTTAATTGAAAAATTTCGCAACTTTTTTGACGCCTTGAATGGCCCGTTCGCAGTCCTCTAACGTATTGTAAATCCCCAAAGAAAACCGCACCGTCCCTCCTGGCAATCCGAGAGCCTGCGAGAGTGGTTGGCAGCAGTGAAAACCGCCCCGAACCGCAATATGCTCTCCACTCAGCAGCATCGCAACATCGTGCGTATGAACACCGCGCATCGTAAACGAAACGATATTACGCCAATGCGAAGGCCGGCCAGCAATTTTCACCTGCGGGATTGTGTCTAGATTTTCGACAAGAAAACTCAGAATTTTTCTTTCGTGCGCAATGAGATCCTCCCAAACAAACGAAAAAATGTAGTTAATGGCCTCTGCAAACGCAAGCGCGCCGCAAACATTGGGGGTTCCGACGTCAAAACGGTCCGGCACATCGCGATAAGTAAACCCCTCCTTTGTCACGCGCTGCACCATATTGCCTCCGCCATGATACGGCGGTAAGTCGTTGAGAATCGCCAGTTTACCGTACACAAAGCCGATCCCCATTGGGCCATAGGATTTATGTCCGGACGTCACGAAAAAATCACAATCCAGCTTTTGCACGTCAACAGGTAAGTGGACAAGGGCCTGAGCGCCGTCAAGAATCGCGATCGCTCCTTTTTCGTGCGCCTTTTTAATGATCTGATCAAACGGAGGCACGGTTCCCAAAACGTTCGAAAGACACGTCACTGAAACGATTTTTGTCTTCTCCGTCAACAACTTCTCAAACGCTTCAAGGTCGAGATCTCCCGTAGGCGTGATCGGAATGAATGTCACTTTCGCGCCCTTTTCCTCCGCCAACATCATCCACGGAATGACATTCGAGTGGTGTTCGAGCTCGGAAATCAGGATTTCGTCCCCCGCTTTGATGAATTTTTTCCCCCACGTCTGCGCAATCAAATTAAATCCCTCCGTTGCCCCACGCGTCAAAATAATTTCCGACGCACTCTTCGCGTTAATCGCCGCCGCCAACCGTTCTCGCGCTTTATCATAGAGTTGCGTCGCATTTTCCCCGAGTTTGTAGACGCCGCGGTGGATGTTCGCGTTCTCGCTACAACTGAACTTCATCATTCGGTCGATAACGCTCTGGGGGCGCTGAGCCGTCGCCGAACTGTCTAAATAAACGAGCTCCGGATGTTCCTTAAAAATGGGAAACTCTTTACGAATCTCATAAACATTAAATTTCCGCTTGGCTTGAGGATTGTGTTTCATTAATATAGTTTCATTAATATAAAAACCAAAACATAAGGCATTTGATCAGCGATGGAAGCAAAAAATGGGAAAAAATGCTTGCTATTTGCGCAGGGGTCTATTTTCTTGAAATGTATATTAGTCAGATAAATGAAAGCAGTTGTTAGAATCCAAGGAAGGCAGTTTACCGCAGAAGTCGGCAAGGTGTACTTTGTCAATCAGTTTAAAAATTCTCAGACCGGAGATGTCGTTGAGCTCAAAGATATTTTGATGACCATCGATGACTCTGGCGCAGCGTCCATCGGACGTCCCCTCCTCGCGGACAAGTGCGTTAAAGCCAAGATTCTCGAAAACAAACGCGGAGAAAAGGTCATCATTTGCAAGAAGAGACGCCGTAAAGGCTATCAACGCAAACGCGGCTTTCGGCCAGAACTTTCGGTCATTAAGATCGAATCCATTTCATAAAGATTTCATTTAAACATCAACAAGACTCCTTTTTATGGCACAAAATAAAGGTCAGGGTTCGTGTAAGAACGGGCATGATAGTATTAGTAAACGCCTCGGAACAAAAAAATACGGCGGTGAACACGTTCTCGCCGGCAACATCATTGTTCGCCAACGCGGCACTCGCACCCACCCAGGCAAAAATGTCGGTATGGGCCGCGACTTCACCCTCTACTCCCTCATCGAGGGAAGAGTCAAATGGGACCATGCCCATCGCAAAGTCTCCGTGATGAACTTGGTGGCAGTAGCAGCGCCAGCAGCGTAAAGAATTTATAGACGCGGGAACCTTTCTGTTCCAGAACAGAAAGGTTCCCGCACCCTCCAAAGAAAAGCGGTATCGGAAGGCATTTTTTAGGCACGAAGTGCCAAAAAAATGCCTTCCGAATAGGAGTTTTTTTGGAAAGGGTCGTAGAAAAAGAAGATAAATTTTTGCAAAAGATGGAACGCATTGATTTTGAGATGACGAGCAGGCGCGCGAGAACAAGATGCCTGAGCGTACTGTAGTACGTGATGGCATTGAGGCCGAGTGCAACGAACTCGCCGCTCAAAAGAGATGCGTTCCAAAAAGATTTCCGGCGGGGTAGCTCAGGGGTAGAGCAGAGGACTGAAAATCCTTGTGTCGGCGGTTCAAATCCGCCCCTCGCCACCAGTTATTTGAGGTTTATTGGGAAATTTTTCTAAGAAAGGCGGCGTTTTTTACTCATGCCAGGCAGACGCTTAAGATAGGTCTTTTCCTTAATTTTTAAAATATTGATTAGCATAGGCGTCGAGTATTTTTCTGATCAGTTTTTGGTAACTACTGTGGTGCTTACAAGCAAAGCGTTTAATGCTTTGTAATGTTTTTCGACGTAAAACGAGCGTTACGCGTTCCTTTTGATCATCAATAAGTTCTTCGGGCGCAGGGAGTTGTTTTCTTTTGGCTTGTGAAAAGTCTAAGTATTGACTGATATCTTCCCCAGCATCAAATTTCTCATCAAACTCCTGTGAAGTAATGACTTTAGATGTTTTCATAGTAATGTGCTTCCTCTTGTTTACGTGCTTTTCTAATTGAAATGATCCTAATTTTTTCGGCTCTAATCGTATAAATAGCAATCCAAATTTGTCCTTCGTATTGAGCGATCATGGCATATCGTGGCTCATCGACACATCTGGCAACAACTTCTAACTTGTGAGGATCTTTCCACAACCTAGACGCGAATTCGAAGCTAATACCATGCTTTTCAAGATTATGGCTTGATTTCATGGCATCCCATTCATAATTCATAAAAAAATCATGCTTTTATATGTAAAAAAGTCAACAAAAAATGCCTGCCGAATCTAAGAGTTTTCTCGAAAAGGGCCCCGGTAAACCTCTCAGAAACCTCAAAAATCGCGAGGACGCCGTCGATTTCGAGATAATAGGCAGGCGCACAAGACCGAAATGCCTGAGCGTACTGAACCCAACGATGAGGACGCCGTCTCTTTTAAGATGACGAGCAGGCGCGCGGGAATTTTAACCCCCGAGCGTACTGTAGTACGTGACGGGGTTACAATTTTCGCGCAACGCACTCGCCGCTTAAAAGAGACGGCGTCCTCACGATTTTTTGGACTTTGTTGGCCTTCAGCATCTTAACACTCACCCAAACGCGCTTAGTGTTCCCATCTGGGGTAGCAATGCGGACGCGTTGCAAATTGGGCTTAAAGACGCGCTTATTGACCTTAGTGATGTGCAAACCAATACCGCCACTTTTCTTCGCAATTCCGCGCCGTATGATACGAGATCCCATCATGCGTTTTTTCCCCGATATAAAACAAATTCTTGCCATAAAAATCCTTTTAAAACTAACTTTGTCGGAAATTTACGGAAAATACAAGCTGTAAAATCGCTAAAAACGATCATTTCCGTTAATTCTGCAAAAATTGCTAAAAATGCCTTTCATTTTTCGCCATTGTCTTGTACAATATCCGAGTAGGTTTTCGGTTGATCAATGGAGCTTTTTGGGCATCTTTTAGGAAAAAACGAGGGCGTTCAGGGCTTTACTTGCATAAATTATGAAAAAATTGCATTCGATTATTGACTTGTTAACCGCTTATTTTCAAACATTTTCAATGACCGATTCGTCAGTCAAAGGAATATTTTAATTATCGAGAAATCATTCACGTATGACCATCAATCAATCAACAATTAAATGGTGTATTGTCCGCATCGGGGAAGACTTTAACTGGTGGGTGGAGGAAGTTAGCGATCCTATCTATTGGGACGTTGACGACCTCAGCATCATCGATCCTAGGCAGCTGAGCCACATCCTTGAACTGCTAGAGCCCCTCTATGAATATGGCCTAAAGCGCGATATCGTGGAAAAGGCTTTTTTTAAGTTCAAAATCGACAAAAAGCTCAAAGACAATTGTGTTCGCCTGTCTCGTGTCGACGAAAGCATTTTCTCCACGCAAGAAAAGCTGTTCGTTCTGCCAGACATCATTGATGAAGAAAAGGGCCATTATGCCGATTTTCTCGATCATATTACAAAAGTGCGCGTCAAGTTCATCAACGCCTTCAACGACTCTGATGAAAAATTGACCATCGAAGACCTTGAAAGCGACGTCCGGGACCTCCAACAGCAATACTACATGGAGGGCCATAATACCCACGCCTTTGCAGAAATCGCCGACATTCTCGAGTATACTCTCGGAGATGACGATGATGACGATGTCCGAAAACCCGTTAAGGGAGGCGAAAGCTCACACAATTACCCCGAAATTAAAGACGTCGAAGCCGACGACGAGGCCATCGAAAAAGACGAAACGATGAAATGGGCCGAGGAGGAAATGGGCGACGATGACGATGACGAAGTTTCAGAAAAATTAATAGAGGCGCTGGACGATGATGACGACGACGAAATCGAGACCGAAAACAACACAGCTCCCAAAGCCGCTAAGAAAAAAACTAAACCCGCGCCCGCCTCCAAAAAAAAACCAAAGAAACGTAAAAAGAAGTCGTAAAAAACGTTAAAAAGTAAAAAAATGCACCTCTAAGGTGCATTTTTTGTGCCGGGAGATAGAATTTTGCTTCCGGGAAAACCATTTTCTGCAAAAATAGGTTTTCTACGACCCTCTGGGTCATTTCCAAAAAAATTCTTAAATTCGAAAGGCATTTTAGTTCGGCCTTGTGGGCCCAACTAAAATGCCTTTCGATACGCTTTTCTTTTGAAGGTCCGGAAACTTTTTCTTTTCTTCGAAAAGAAAAGTTTCCGGAATTCTCCTTCTTTTTCAAACCAACCTAAAATAGGTAATTGAAGGTCCCGTAAAGCGCGTGGCTGTAACCACTTCCGAGTTCACTCTGTACGAACCGTGTCCTCTTATGCATGTATTCCAAACCGACGTTTGTAGCACTTGTGATTTCGTACGAAATGTTCGCAAAGTAGGTGATGTTACGCTTTCTGTCAGCTTCAGCCTTAAGTGCCGTCAAATCACCACTATTAATCGAGTCAAAGCCAACGCCACCATTCAGCATGATTTTGTCATACTGTGGAGGACGAATGGACACTTGAGCCCAACCAAACAGGGAGTGAATTGCCTTCTTCACGGTCGCATTAACACCTTGCGAGATACCACCGTCGTTCCAGCCTTTCAGATTGGCACCATAACCGAGGGAACCAGATACACTCAACCAGGTCAAGATAGGCATTCTCAAGGCACCGACTGTAGCCCATGATGAGTAGTGTTGGCCATTAAGGTCACCACCCGTATAGGTATTTTTACCAGCAGTTCCTGAGAAGGACAACCGTGTGCGCTTTTTGCCGAACAACGGATGCTTGTAGCAAATATTCCATTGAATGTGCGGCATAATGGTCTTTTCAGTGCTAGCCACAACACCCGTCGTATTGGTTTCTGTCGCTTTCTGAACCAAACCGAGTTTTGTGCGTACCTTATCTTTCGCAAGAATCACGCCGTCAAAGCCCTTGGATACCGTTATTTGCACGGCACGTGAATCAACGATACTACCGCTCGATTCCAAACCACCCGCGTAGATCGTTTCTGGCGCTTCTGTCATCATTGGATACCACGTTTGTCCCATCAACACCCCCCACTGGGTTTGATTTCTCCAGTCGATGTAAGCATGACGGAGGTTGAAGAGATTTTTCGTGTTATCACCAACGCTCTTCCCCGTGAAATCCGCTTCGATTTTTCCCTTAACCGGATTGCCAAACACTTCTGGTAGAGTGACATCAAAGCCAAAACGTGTGGATTTTGGATCCATGTTAAACGTATTTCTGGTGTCAGCAGCACTGGAACCTGCCCTACGAGGTGTTATGTAGTCAGTATCAGCACCATTGGCTTGTTGGTAACTCGCCTTAATGTTGAATTTACCGTAGAAGTTGACGTTGTGCTTGGAAAAAACACCGGTCGGTTTAGGAGCCGTTGCTTTCATCGTATTTTCAACTGCTTCTATGCGCTTGACTAAGTCAACCGCAGGTTGTGTTGCTGGCGCTGCCACCACCACTGGCGCTGTTGGCGCCGCTGTCACTGTCGTAGTAGGCTTGGGAGCTATTCCGTCAGCCTTCACGACAATCGCTAGCGATAAGCCCGCTAACAAAGCCGTTATTGTCTTTTTGTTAATAAACATATATTGTGATCTTTAGGTTTAAGTAATCCCATCACTGGGTTCGTTTAAAAAAACAGAAAAGATTCGCCGAATCAAGTCTTTTTTCTTAAAAATTTCCACGTCGTCGCTAAAAAGAAGAATCCTCCCAATAACGCTGCGATGATAAAGGCCATGTAAACCTCTTCCCAGCCCCACGCACTGGCGATCCAAGGAATGCTCACACCGACGACCGCCCCACCTAGATACCCAATCGTTCCGTTCAACCCCGCTGCCGCTGCTGCAGCACGCTTTGAACCGAATTCAGCGCTCGATAGCCCACTGATCGTCTGCGGCCCGTAGATGAAGAAGCCCATTAACCCCCAATAAACAGAGTCCAAAATGGGATTTTGCGTCGGGAAAAGCCAATAAATCGTAATCGTTACAGCCAGCGCCATCATCATGAAAAATCCACAAAGGCCCCGGCGATCCGATAAGTAGCGGTCCGTAAACCAACCCGCAAAAATGCCTCCAGGTAATCCCGACAATTCCAAAACGCTCGTCTTAAAGCCCGCGGAAATCAACGACACCCCCTTCGTCTTTAAAATGATGATTGGCGCCCAACAGAAAAAGCCCATTCGGACGAAATACACAAAAAAGTTCGCCGAACACACTGTCCATAAACGCGCATTAAAAAGGATGTTGTCGACAAAAACTTTCTTGAACGACGGCTCATGATGATGCACCTCCTTCGCGTGCGGATGCTGTTTATGAGGCTGTTGCGCGTGTTGGACCGTTGCAAGGCCCTCAAATTCCTCGACTGACGGCAATCCCAACGACTCCGGCGTATCTCGTAGGCGTTCAAAGATAATAAACGCAATAACAATACAAATAACGCTCGGAACGATAAACGCGTACCGCCAATTGTACTGCTGAACAAGCCATGCCCCGCCCATTAAAATCGCCACACTGCCGATTTGGTGAGACGCATTCACGATTCCCCAGCGCATCCCGAGTTCTTTCGGCCCAAACCACTGCGTCAACGAGCGTGTCACAGACGGCCACCCCATCGATTGGAAACAGGCGTTGAGAACGATCATTGCGCCCATCAACCAAACGGAGTCCGAAAACCCAATAACGAGGTTCACAATCGCCGCGCCGAATAACCCGATGGGCATAAAATAGCGCGCGCTCATCCGATCGCAAATGGTACCGCTAATGAACTTAAACGTCCCATAAATCAGATTGAAGGCTGCGAATGCCCACCCGATTTGCTTCAAATCGATGTCCATCCTCGGCGCAGCGATCGGAAAATTCTGCCGAATGATGTAAAAGGCCGCATAGCCTAGAATCAGCGCATACATCAAACGAAAGCGCCAATATAGATACTTTTTTGTTACCTCAACAGAGTCGTGGCTAATCTTCATATCTTATCGAACTTTATGAAGTAATAGCATTTTTGAAGAAGATGCAAGAGAAAAATGAGGGGGATGGGGGGATTGTCCGAACGCAGGGAACTCGACGTATCATTAATTTTTTATAGCACAAGCATCCTTGACTTGCTTATCAAGTTCACTGAGCTTGTTTTCGTGGGTTGCTAAACTTCCCTCAAGTTCTTGGGATGATTTACATTCCTTAAAATTATTGATCGCTCTTGTAAACTCCAGGAAAAATTGATTGAAGCTTTTTGTTAGATCTTCGAGTTTGTCGATTTTTCCTTCCACATTGCCCAGTTCATCAATCTTTTTCCTCTGTTCAGAAAGTTGAGTTTGTATATTCGTCAGAAAACCGGCCAACTTAGGTTGAATTTGTTTTTGGTCATCGAAGTTTTGGATATTGTTCTTAATTTGATTCTCAGTATTTCCAAAAAATTTATTATCCTTTAATAAATTGGATGCTTTATCATGAGTTAATAAAAAATTTTCAAGCTGGACATTTGCCTTTTTTGGCTGATTTTGGCTTCCTGCTTTTTTTATGAGCTCATCGTAAGAATCCTGAACCTCCTTCAAGTTCCCACTCAATATTTTCGCGAGGGATTTTGATGCTTCTAGTCCTCCATCACCTAACTTGTCTTTTTCCTCTTTTATGTTTTCTTGCAACGTGATTGCGCTTGTTATGATATCATTGATCCTTGCTATAAAATTCTTCTTTTCTTCACCTGTGATATTTGGGTTTTCATTTACCTCCGTTTGTATACCCTTTAATTGATTTATCGCTTGTCTTTGATGCTCATCTATGTTCGATCCTTCCACTTCTGCGTACTTATCAGGAAATAAGTTAATCGTATTGAAAATATCACTAAGAAACGCTCCACACGCATTCCAAATACCATTTGCCAACTTTTTCCACCCGGGTTCTTCCAATGGAGGCTTTTTTTCACCAGAATCCACTTTCACTTCCAGACTGGGATTCACGTTCATCTCTGGACCGAGAAGCACTTCCAAGGCTGAATTATTGCTTGAGCAACCCATTAACGAGGTAAAAGGTTCATTGGACGACACGGTGATCAATTTTTCACTAACCTCTTGTTTCTCAATGTTTTTCTTCAATTCTACGGCAGTCAAAGTGTTTTTTTTGACACCTTCTTCACTTTTTATACAACTTGTAGTACTACTACGATTTATAGGATTCATATATTATTTCACTCCTTTGATAAAATTATTATTGATCTGTGGTTTGATTTCTAAACCTTTATAAATTTTCGCCTGATAGCAGATTTTCGCTCCGCCGCCTTTCTGAAATTTTTCTATCGGATGTGCATCTTTCGTGTACTTTTCCAGTTGTTTGCTAAGGCGCTGCGTTTGTTTTTCTATTACCGATGCTTTATGATTGTTGACTGCTTTCTTGAGTCTCTCGCACGCTTTTGTAACACAATGCTTCCTTAGTCCCGTAACGAGATTTTCAGATTTTTCTGAAATTTTTCGAATTTTGACACCAAAAGTGAGGTTTTTTAATTGCAGGTCTATGGCCTTCATTCGAAGAGCAAGCAAGTTGTTATATTCGTCGGTCAAAGGCTTTCCCTTGCACGCTTCAAGATTTTGGACCATCGTTTCCATCTGACCGATTATCTTATTGGCGGTAGTCTTTTCATCATCGCTAAGGCCTTTTTTTCCTAGTTCGCTTAGTTCCATTATTTTGGACTCATAGTGTTCTTTAGCCTTCGCGATCGTCTTATCAATATTCGTGTGTTGTAAATTTCGAAACGCCTTTAAAACATTTGGGATTGCGCAAAACGACGTCGTAATGAAGTTCGACAAGAGCGTTCCGGTTTGGTCAAATTTAGCAATATCGGGCTCAATGTTTACAGCTTTATCTGACGTCTTCATCAAACTGCTATAATCTTTAAGCTCAAAATCATTTTTAAGGGTATATTCGGTAATGTTTTGCCCACTGAAATAACACTTTAAGTCTTTCCATAACTCCACAACAACGTGCTCACCGGCTCTTCCCGCATTGCAAATAGCCTCAAAGGCACGCTCTCCCTGACGCTCGACAAAACCCTGAAATTGCGCTTCTAGCCTTACCATAAATTAATCACCTCTAGTTTTTCAACTAACCGGGCGGTCCATGAGGATCTTTCCGATTGTGGAAATTGACTCTTTAGCCTCAACTATTGTTTTTTGTTGTGATGATGGTTAATTGTTGTTTTTGATTTTTGATTTTTTCTGTGTCACAAATTTGCTGCTGTGTGCAGGATATCCCTTTTTCGTGGGTTAGAAATCCTTTGATTTCCTTCTGATACTCTTTGCACAACGTATCGAATTCTTTTTTCTTTCCCTTGTTGTTAATGTCCATCTCTTCATAAGTCAATGCATTGGGCGAGCAACAACCATCAATCAGCGATTGCT
Source organism: uncultured Opitutales bacterium (assembly GCA_964457855.1). Classification (GTDB taxonomy): domain Bacteria; phylum Verrucomicrobiota; class Verrucomicrobiia; order Opitutales; family CAYWEO01; genus CAYWEO01. Next base: position 75,856 of record CAYWEO010000001.1, read on the forward strand.
GTCTCTTATCTAATTCTCCATGCATTTCCTTTTTCCTTTCAAGAAACTTCGCTGCTTCTGGCGAATTTGCATTCCAATCATTTTTCTTCATAACCCCCAGCGCTGCCTTATCTAAAGTCTTCTTTTTTTTCCCGCAATACCGATTGACTGCGGTTTCAAAGCTGTGGAGGTCTGTTCCCTGGGAATTTACGAGCGCTTTGAAAACGTTCATAGGGAAAGCAATGGGCTCATACATAGCATTAAAGGATACATCAAATGCATTATCCAGATGTCCCTTGAGACCCTGCACCCCTTCTGGCTCGATTTCACTGGAACTTTCTTTCGGAGTCGCCAGCAAGTTATCTACATTCTTGAGTTTAACATTGGGTTTTTCAAAGAAGGCAACTGGAACTTTTTGCCCGCTAATGAGTTTTTTACAATCCTTGCCTAACTCCACGAATGGGTGCGTCAAGGTATGTTTCAAGTTTCCAGCACGTTCTATGTTATGCTCGATAAAACGTTCTGCAGGACTTTGAAATCGCGATTCTAGTCTTATTACCATAAATCAATGACCTCTAGTTCTTCACGCTAGCAGAGGGGTCCATGAGGCTCTTTCCAATGGGAGGTAACGGAGATTGCACTGGATGACCAAAGATGTCCTTTATTCCTTGCGTTGACTCTTTGGAAAGACTTTTCGGCTTTTCGGGAGAATTTGCGAAAATTGGGGCAATTTGGGCTTTATGTGCGGAATGTGTACTACCGATGTGACTAGTCATGATTAAAAAAGTTGTCAGGGTTTGTGGTGGTTAAAAATGCCTTTAAAATGCTCACGCATCCCCCAGATTCGCAATGAGTTTCTCTTTAAGACCCAACGAAACTTGCTCGATGTTGGAGAGGAAATTCCTAAACGCGATGTCGTCTAATTGGTCGAAACTCGTTGAACAACTGTATAAAATGGATTCACACCCGGGTGACAACGCGAGACAGCCCTCCTTCGTCTCGATTTGGAAACAGTTCAGCGTCAATGCTTTTTTTAACAGCTTCCCAATGTGGTCTGCATATTTGTCAACCTCGATGAGATGGATATAAATCCACACCGCATCCTCCACAAGCACGACGACCCCTTGCAGCCCACTCCCAAAATGGATCACACAAGAGCCGTCCTCATTGACCATCAGTTGAGGATGCACAGCTTTTAATAAAAGATTCAAAATCATTGCGTTCTCGTTCATACTAAAGACTCCATCATAGGGTTTATTTCTTTATGAAAATCATCCTTGTTCTGCGTGGCAGCGTCTTGTCCTTGCCCTAGCTTCGGCTCTGGCCCTTCATCTGCCGCATCAGAAGGTGGATTTGTGATCATTTTCTTCAAATTCAAGGCCGTTTTCGTAAATTTCGTCAACGCCGCTGCGAAGGCTTCCACATTCTGAAGCGATTCGATGGAAAAACGCTTGCAGTACAACACCTTCTCCTCACCAGGCGAAAGCGCTATCGCCCCGCGATCCGTCTCGTTCTGAAGCGCACTTAAACTCAATAACTGCGCACACAGGGCCGCCTTATCCTCCTCGTCCTTCGGCGAAAATGGCATCATCTCTGAATAAAAACACATGAAATCATATTCCTCATACGGAACCTCAATCACGACCACCAACTCCGACCCCGGTGTCGAAAACGCCAACACTCCATCCTCACTCATGATCAACGGGATCCCTATCGCCTCACTCACCGTTTGTATCCACTGACCCACGATTTTCCTAAAGTTCTGAAAAGACATCATAATACAATTTCCCTACATTCTAAGGGAAGATTGGAAGCAAATCAAGGGAAAAATAAAGGAAGGGTGGTTAAATGCGGGAACCGCGGGAACTTTTCTTTTCCGGAGAAAAGAAATAGCTCCCGCACCCTCCAAAGAAAAGCGGTATCGGCAGGCATTTTTGTGGCACGTAGTGCCATAAAAATGCCTGCCGAATTTAAGAGTTTTTTTGGAAAGGGCCCGGGAAAACCAATTTTTGCAAAAAATGGTTTTTCCGGAAAGTTTACCTTAGCCACAAAACGCAGGACGACGTAGCAAGTTCGAGATGATAGGGACGGCTAAATGAAATCGCGATTGCGGAGCGTACTGTAGTACGTGAGCAATTCGCGATTGAAATGTAACGGAACCCTAGCGCTCGAAATCGCTACGTCGTCCGCAAAGGCATGATGACGCAGAGGAAATTGTCGGAGGTGCGGAACACTCCCGGGCTGAGTTTGTCTTTAAATTCGAAGGTAATGGTGTCCTGGGTAAGAGCCTTGAGGGGGTCTATGAGGAATTGGGGGTTGAAAGCCATTTGCGTCTCGGGGCCGCGGTAGTCGATGGCAAGCCGTTCGTGGCAATCGCCGAATTCGGAGCTAGATCCGAGGATTTCGAGGGTGTTTTCGCTCAGTTTTAGGGAAATTGAGTGATTTTTTTCGCTAACGACGAGGGCGCAGCGTTGGATCGAGGTCAAAAGCAGTTCGCGGTCCATTTTTATGCGAAATTCGGTATCTTTTGGGATCACTTGGCGGTATTTTGGGAATTGGCCTTCAACGACTTTCGAAATTAAATAAATGGAGTCGATTAGACCCATTTTTTCAGCATTTTCGGGACTGATGTCAAATTCGGCAGCCACGTGGCGCCCGTTAAATCCCATATGGACTGCATCACCGATCCCCGCCAATCGCTGGAATTCCACAACGGTCTTCGCAGGCACGATAAATCCTTGATCCGCAAAGTCTTTCACAATTTCCCCCGCACGCTCAATGATCGCCAAACGCCGCCCATCCGTCGCGATAACCGACAGCTTTTTCGCCTCAAGAAACATGTAAACACCATTCAGGACGTAACGCGCCTCATCCATCGACATTGCGTAAGCCACGTCACGGAGCATCGTCGCAAGCTCCTTCTGGCCCAATTCCAAAAACAACGGCCCATTGATGTCCGGAAGCGCCGGAAAATCTTTGCTCGGAATCCCCATGATCTTAAACTGCGAATTGCCAGAAACGATTTTTACTTGCGTCTCAGAAACCTCATCGATCTGAACAATATCCTCCGACAACGCCTTGATAATCGCTAACAACCGACGTCCAGGAAGCGTTATCCTCCCCTTGATTTCCACGTTCGCCTTCACGGAAACCTCTACCCCAATGTCCAAATTGGTCGTCGTCAAACGCAGCCGATTATCGTCCGCCTCTATCAACACGTTGTTCAAAATCGGCATCGACGAAGGCCGCGTAGTGATAACGTTCAAAACATACTGCAACGCCGCTATAAAATAATCTCTTTTAATGGTAAATTTCATAATATCAACAACCTTACCTCATTAAAAAACTATTTTCCCTAACTTTGCAACCCCGTATTTTGTGTAATTTGCTTGGGAGGGCATTTTTTCCGGGAAACCCCCTTTTTTATAAAAAAGGGGGTTTCCCGGACCCTTCCGCCAAAAAATTTTCGTTCGGCAGGCATTTTTGGGCATGATATGCCATAAAAATGCCTGCCGATATGGCTTTTCTCTTAATGCATTCCCACTCCCAGCACCAGGCGGCGTGGTAAGTTCGAGATGATAGGGACGGCTACACAAGGACGAGATGCCTGAGCGTACTTGTAGTACGTGATGGCATTGAGATCCGAAGTGTAACGGAACCCTAGCGCTCGAAATCGCCACGCCGCTATTAATATTATATATAAATATATATATTATTACTATTATTATGCTCTGTGAATATCTGAGTAAGTTTTTATTTCGTTGGAGGGCAGGGGGATGGAAGGAATTTTTGTGTGGATAACCTGGCTAATAACGTGTGAATGAAATGTGAGCAACTTTTTCAGAGCGACTTATTCACAGGTTATTCACAAGTTATACACAGGTTGTTCACACCCTAAAATCGCCACTTCCGAAGGTAATAATTGTTTTACTAAACCAGGTCAACAGATATTTTTTTAAATAAAAAAAGCCGCTCAAAATCAATGCCTTGCGTAGATTTTTTTTAAAACATGAGCGTCTAAATCAAACGCTTTTCCCAGAACAAACCTTGCAGATGGTGGCGGCGCTCCAAGCCCCGCAAAAAGGCACTTATTAACAAAAATGGGCCAAGGAGCGTCAGTGCATTCCTTGGCCTATTTCAAAATCTTCCCCCGAAAAAACTCTTAATTCGGAAGGCATTTTTGTCGCACTTCGTGCCTCAAAAATGCCTTCCGATACGACTTTTCTTTGAAAGGTTCGGAAAACATTTCTTTTCTTCTGAAAAGAAAGTTTTCCGAATATTCCCAAATTTAAGCCTGGAAGCGGCTAATTTTTGTGACGGTATAGACTTTTTCTGAGGTGCCGATGCGCATGTTGACGACATCGCCGACTCCTTTATTGAGGAGGGCCTTTCCGAGGGGGGCCTTGTAGGAGAGGATGTGTTTTTCGGGGTTACCGTCCCAGCAGCCGAGGATGGTGTATGTTTGGGTTTTGTGGTTGGGGTCCGAGAGTTCTACGACGGAACCGATTCCGACGGAGTCATCGGAAGCGTTTTTAAAGTCAGTGATTTGGGCGCAACGGAGCTCTGCCTCGAGTTGCATCTTGCGATTGAGGAGGCTTTCTTGGTGTTGGCGAGCGGCCTTATACTCTGCATTTTCGCGCAGGTCACCGAGTTCGCGTGCGGTTTCGATGGCTTTTTTATTTTCCGGAATTTTTTGGTTAATGAGGACTTCGAATTCTTTTTTCCGGATATTGAAACTTTCTTGGGAGACGACGAGTTGTTCCTTTTGCATTTCGTTTTCACTAACAATTAACTGTTGAATGGTGGAATCGAATTGCAGAAAATGGGTTAAAAGATAGCGTTTGGTTAATGGGTCGAATGCTTGGTTTAGTAGGAGAATTCTGGCGAGATCCTTGATTTCTTCAACTTGGGCGCCAGACAGGAGGTCCTTGATCAGCTCTTTGTCGGAACTGAGGTAGTCTGCGAGGGGGATCCTGCGAGATCCGGATATGTTGAAGACTTCTTGGTCAATCGCAATGAAAATGGTTCCGAGGAGGTGGGAGGTTAAAAGGGGCTCAATGATGGACTTTAATTGACGCATGTGGCGGTTTTTGACAATCCAAAGCAAAACGGGTGCTTTAGCAGTTTTTTCATAAATCCATTTTTGTAGACTCTGCAACAGGAGGGCTTCGCATTTTTTGGAGATGAGAAACTGAATGCATTCACTGGTGAGTTTGCCGGAACTGTTCCTGAGGATGTTTAGGCAAGCGAATTGCCACTCTTGCTCGTTGGGGTAAACGAGCGTCAGGAGCTCAAGGAAATTGCGATAGTACGCGGGAGGGATGTCTTCGATGAGCTTGGGAAGGTTTTCCGTACCAGCGATTAACGTCTTAATGTTGGGCTCTAGGGTTTCTGGATTGACGTCCAAATACTTTGCAAAACCGTCGCGGACCCAGCATCCGTGTAAACGTTCATGAGCCTTGAGTTTGGCATCCCTGATAATGGTGGTAAGTTCCTCGAGAACCTGGGAAAGCCCAGGGAGCTCTTGAGGGGTTTTCGTGCAGGCCTGCAACAATTTTTCCGCCAAAAGGATCTTTTTAAGGGGTTGGCGTGAAAGGTAAAAAGTTTCCAAAACTTCTTGTTCTTTGGCAACGGGTTCTTCCCGCAAAAAGTAGCCATCCGTTTTTTTCTTATGAACGCCAATGCGAGAGTCCTTCAATAGGCTTTTTTTGGTCTCGGGCCACCACTTTTTAAATTGTTCTGCGGGAACGATGTACTTAAAAATGGTTTCAATTTCCTTTTCCGTCGCAGTCCCATTTTGTTGTTGGGAGAGGAATTCAATGACGAGATCCACGGGTGCTTTTTTTAAGGCATTTTCGAATTTAGCGGGATCCGCTTTAGCGCGGACCAAAATATGATTTTCGGGCAAAATTTCGAGCTTGTTGATGCAAAAAACGGGATCCATGGCATGGCCTTGTTTGCCGTCATCGAAGTTGATGATGAGTCGGTTATTGATTTCATCGTAATCGACAATTTGTCCAAACCCCCAGCTGTTATGGATACAGAAACTTCCCTTCTCCATGGCTTCCAATTTTTCCCTAAACTCTTTGAGTTCAGGTTTTTTTTCTAAGATGAGATCAATAAACGCTTTATTCATAGAAAAACTTGTGTTAAATGCATATGAATCATGAAATTGAAAATAAGACAATCAAATAGTAAAAAAACAAAAAAAAGTACTCATGATACACTTTTTTCTTGGCATAAGAAAAAAAAGGCACTTTAATGCAGAAACATACCGGAAATACTGGTTGTTGCCTGCTTTTATGTTTTGTGTCGTTGCTGTTGACGGAGGTGCGAGTTCGGGGAAAAGTACCGCCAGCCGTCTGTTAGTGAATCATCTCCCAGGGGGATTGCTTTTGGATACGGGGATGCACTACCGAAGTCTTACGCATTGGATCCTTAAGGAGGGGATTCGCGTGGATGATATCGAGAGAATTTCTCGATGGGTCGGACATTTGGAGTTCGGCACGTGGATTGAAAACAAGCAATCCATGATCGTGGTTAATGATCGTTTAGTCAGATCATCGGCTTTAAAATCGGCGGAAATTAATGCCAATGTTTCCAAAGTTGCCGCCGTTCCCGCCGTGCGTCAGTCTTTGGGAGCCTATCAGAAGCATCAGAAAGTCGTTGCGCGATCGAACGGATACAATTACTTGATCGTGGAGGGGCGTGATATCGGGACGGTGATTTTCCCGGATGCAGACCATAAATTCTTTTTAGAGGCTGACGATGTGATTCGCCAAAAACGCAGGAATGAGGAAGGCTTGACTGATTCCGTTCATGAGCGAGATTTGGCAGATAGTGCGCGGAATGTGGCGCCTTTAGCGTGTGCGAAAGATGCCATCAGAATTGACACGACCCATCAATCTCCCGAGGAAGTCCTTGAAATCATGGTGCAGAAAGTCTTCAACGTAGATGAAATCGAGTTTGATAAGTCATTTTGAAGGTCAAAGCCGCGAGGCTGAATTTTTGCGAAATAAAGCATTGCCTTGGTCGTGGAATTTTTGTTAAAATGCCTTCATGAAGGTTCGTTTTTTCGGCACGAGGGGTTCCCTGCCGGCCTCTTGCAATCAAGGTGTTTTTCATGATAAGTTAAAAGCGATTTTGAAAGAGGCGCGTAGCTGTATCCTCGAAACGGATGCCTCCGTAGAGGAATTTATTAGAACTCACAACACGGGCGATTTGTGTAAAACCTTTGGGACGAATACCTGTTGCGTGGAACTGGAAACTGGCTGCGCGGATCAATATTTGCTGTTGGATGCCGGAACTGGAGTGCGTGATTTTTCAGAAGATTACGTGAAAAAAGGTTTAATGAACAAGCCCGCAACGTTTCACTTTTTTATTTCGCATTTGCACTGGGATCACATTCAGGGATTTCCGTTTTTTATGCCGCTTTACGACAGCAAACAGACGATTGTCATCCACGGATGCCATTCCGAAATGGAGGCTGCGTTTAGTCGGCAAATGATGTCTCCTCACTTCCCTGTTTCGTGGGATACCGTTAAGGGCAATGTTCATTTTGAACTACATTCCGAGGAAAAATCGTTTGACGTGTGTGGGTTTCACGTGTCGGCTATTCAGCAAAATCATCCAGGCGTATCCTATGGGTACCGCTTTGAAAAGGCCGGGAAAACGATTGTTTACTCAACGGATTGCGAACACACGGAGGACAATGCCGACGAGCAGGCAGCGTTCATTCATTTTTTTCGGTACGCAGATTTGTTGATCTTCGACGCTATGTATTCGTCGTTGGATGCGAGCACGCTGAAAATGCATTGGGGACATTCGGATAATCTTTTTGCCGTGCGATTTGCTTGTGAGGCGCGCGTGAAGCAACTCGCTCTGTACCATCATGAAGCAACGCACTCGGATGCGATGTTAGAGAAATTTTATCACGATACTGTGCAGTACGCGAATTTGTACCAAGAAGAGCATTCTGTGGAGCATTTTTACTTGCCGAAAATTGCCGTTTCGTACGATGGGATGATTTTAGACGTTTAACTGTTTTTGGAGGTTGACAATCGCGATAGCAAAAGAGATCTTTAGTAAATATCAACTATTTAAGCTATGGAATCAACGTATCGTCAGCCGTCGAATTTGAAAAGAAGGCGCAAATGTGGGTTTAGAGGGCGTATGAAAACGCGTGGTGGTAGAGCCATTCTCAGGAGACGTCGTCAGATTGGCAGGAAGTCCTTGTGTCATCAAAGAAAGTTACGTCGCGTTTAGTTATTTCCGGATGAGAGAACGTATTCGGTCTTTGAGTCAACAAAGCGAGTTTGATCGTCTTTATAAAAAAGGCAAGCGCTTGCACGGCAATTGCTTGACGATGCGTTTTTTGAAGACTCCGGAACCTCCTGAAGATGTGGCGCAAGGCATTCGGTGGTCGGTCGTTGTTTCAAGAAAAATTGGAATGGCTGTTGAGCGTAATCGCGTTAAACGTCGCGTTAGGGCATTGATCCGTACACATCGGGATGTTGTTCCGCCAGTTTGCCGCTTTCTCTTAATCGCAAAGAAACCTTTCAATGAATCCTCTTACGGGGCTTTGGAGGCGGACGTTTGCCAATTCCTGGAGAAGGTGTCTCATGCGTAATCAACGTCAGCGAGGGGTTTTAGACTTGTTAAACCGTTGTCTAAGAATGATTTGGCGGCTGCTTGTGGAGGTGTGTTTCAAGACCTATCGCTGGGGAATTTCGCCGCTTTTGAGGGCCGTCATTGGAACGAGCGGGGAATGCCGATTTTATCCCACGTGTTCTCATTATGCGAGAGAAGCCTTGAAGCGTTACGGGCCGTTAAGGGGGACCTATTTAGCGTTCAACCGGATTTTGCGTTGCCATCCCTTTGCTGCAGGGGGATATGATCCCTTACCCCATTTTAACAAACAATAAAATTTTTATGGAAAAAAAAGATCTCTTATTAGGAAGTGTGTGCTTAATCGCCGCGATGGCCTTGATTTTCAAGCAAGGAAATGATGCGCGGACGACGTCAGGGGTGGAGCCTCGCGATGCGCAATCCATTGTCGCGCAACAAAAACAAGGGGGGCCGCTGACAAAAGAACCCATACCCCCCCCTATCTCAGTGGATGCTTTAACGACAACGCAATCCATGTTTAAAAAGGTCGCTCCGGAGCAGATTTTGAAGGCGAAAGAGAAGGTGCAAAAAGTCATTCAGGAGCAATTTGTTACGTTGGAAAATGACTGCATTCGCGTGCGTTTTACAAACCTTGGGGGTGCGATCAAAGACGTTGAGCTGAAACGTTATCCGGCGGCTATCGACAGCAAGGAGCCTTACATTTTCAACACGCAAGGGAACGATCCCGCGTTGGCGATCAGCGTTGCCTCAGGCGATTCTCAACTAACGACTTACGCGCCAAAATACACATTGGTGCAAAAGACTGACACCTCTCTGCAGTTTCTTTACGAAACCCCTGAAGGTATTCGCATTATTCGCGGATATCGATTGCAAAATGACAGCAAAAACCACGATGCGTACGTCATTGTTCATGAGACGAAATTCGTGAATCAAAGCTCAAATGCCTTTGATTTAAGCCGTATTTGCGTCAATTTGGGAACCATTCCTGCGACAAAAGGCGATCGTTATGGGGATTATTTAAATTTTGGTTGCTATAATGGGAAAAAAGGTCATTTCATTAAAGTAAGAGACTTTCATGGAAGCAGTGGTTTTCTCGGTTTCGGGGTTCGCGCATCCAGTGAGTTTCTTCAGGAATCGAAAAAGTACTTTACTTGGGGTGCCATAAAAAATCAGTTTTTTACGGCCGTTTTAACCCCGGAAGTTCCTGCGACAGGCTATTTTGTTCAACCAGTGCCCATTGATTCGGGGAAAGAAGAGGGAATTAATGGGCATCTGGAAATGAGTTTAGGCGTTTTGGAACCAAAAAAGGAAGGCCTCCTGCAAATGAATTATTACGTCGGTCCGAAGGAATATTTACGTCTTTCCAAATTAGGCCAAAATCAAGATCAAGTGATGGAATTCGGCTTTTTCGGCGCCGTCAGTAAGTTGTTGCTCTTGTTGATGTTAGGCATCCATAAGGTGATTCCAAGCTGGGGTCTTACCATCATTGTCATTACGGCAATCATTAAGCTCCTTCTGTGGCCGCTCACCAACTCTCAGGTCCGTTCCGCAAAACGCATGAACGAGATTCAAAAGCCGCTCAAAGACTTGAAGGCAAAGCACACCGGGAACCCCCAAAAGCTGCAGTCGGAGACCATGAAATTGTTCAAGGAGCATAAAATTAATCCCGCGGCTGGTTGTTTGCCGTTAATCATTCAATTGCCGCTTTTCATTGGTTTCTATTTCATGTTGCGGACGTGTTCGGAGATTCGCTTCCAGAAATTCCTATGGATCAGCGACTTATCGGTTTCTGACACCGTTTTCTACATCGCTAGCTTTCCGATCAACATCATGCCTCTCATCATGGCTGTTACGATGTTCATCCAGATGCGCATGACGCCCACCCCAACGACGGATGCCGTTCAGCAAAAGATGATGCAGTTCATGCCCTTACTGTTCGTGATTTTCTGCTACCACCTGCCATCCGCGTTGACCCTTTATTGGACTGCGCAAAATATTTTTACGATCGTACAACAACTGTTGACCTCAAGAAAGAGCTTAGCCGGCGAAGTCGTCGTGCCGAAAAAACATCACAAGCGTTAATACCTCTCGCAACTAAAGGAGTCTGTCATGTCAGGACATAGCAAATGGGCCACCACCAAGCGACATAAGGCGGTTATCGATTCAAAGCGCGGAAAAATCTTTAGTATCCTCGGCAAGGAACTCACCCTAGCGGCGCGCGACGGAGGCGGCAACCCGGAGTTCAATACACGCCTAAGGATGTTGATGGCCAAGGCAAAAGAGTCCAATATGCCCAACGATAACATCGATCGCGCGATCAAAAAAGGGACTGGCGAGTTGGAAGGCTTCACGATCGAACAAATTGTTTACGAAGGCTATGCCCCAGGTGGAGTTGGTGTCATCATCGAGGTCACCACTGACAACAAAAACCGCGCAGCTTCCGAGGTTCGCAGCACTTTGACGAAATTCGGCGGCACTCTCGCCGGCGCTGGCGCTCTCGCCTTCAATTTTCAAAAGAAAGGACAGTTTCTCATCGATGCCGAAGGTGTTTCCGAGGACGCTTTGATGGAACTCGCCCTCGAACATGGCGCCGAAGACGTCAAAAACAACGACGACCACTTCGAAGTCCTCTGCCCCGTCAAAGACTTCTACGCCCTCTCGAAAGCCTTCGAAGAGAAGAAAATCGCCGTCGAATCCGCAGAACTTACCTACATCCCAAGTACCCAAACCGCTGTTACTGACCCCGAAATTGCCCAAAAAATCCTCAAACTCGTCGAAAAACTCGAAGAGCTTGAAGACGTCAAGGCCGTCTTCACTAATTTGGCGCCGTAGAAACCGCGTCGCTTTTGAGCGGCGAGTTCGTTGCGCATTGTTCTCAATGCCATCACGTACTACAGTACGCTCAGGCATCTCGGCCTCGCGCGCCTGCTCGTCATCTCAAAATCGAAGCGGTTTCTGCTCAGACAAGGGACTTCCGAACCTTTCAAAGAAAAGTCATATCGGAAGGCATTTTTGTGGCACAGAGTGCCAAAAAATGCCTTTCGAATTAAGAGTTTTTTTGGAAAGGGTACGGGAAAACCTATTTTTGCAAAAAATGGTTTTCCCGTATAAAAATAGTTGATTCTCGTGAAAAAATATCTACTTTAGTCAGGATCATGGGGAAGCATTTTTGGAATTTGTTGATGGGGTGCGTGTTGGCGGTGTTGATTTCTGGGTGTGGGAGCACGACGGGGTTGAGTCCGAAAGATACGATTACGAAGGATGGGTATCAAGAGGGGCCCGATTTTGTGGCGCCTGGGACTGCAGGAGGGGCTGGAGGAGCTCAGGGCGTGAATGGGGATTCCGCGACAATGCAGACGACAGGAGGTATGCCGGCGGAGCGTGATGAGGCGTTTTTGAAGGGTTTGCAGGGGGATGTTTACGATTTAGTGAAGGGGAAAGAGGCGCAAGTAACGGTTTATTTTGAGTTTGACCAATCGGCGATTCGGCCGAGCGATCGCGAGAAATTGCGCCAGTTTGCGGAGAGTTCCCATGGGGATGGGCGGTTTATTATCGTGGGTTGTTGCGACTGGTTTGGGCCGCGCGAGTACAATTTGGGTTTGGGCGAGAGACGGGCGAACGCTGTTATGAATTACTTAAAAATGATTGGCTTCATAAGTCCAATTGAAGTGTTGTCACGCAGCAATTTAGATGCCGTTCAGGGATTATCCCGCGAGGATGCTTGGCGGGATCGCAATGGGGGCGTTTATAAGCTTCCTGGAAGTTCATCATCGAATGCGGGTGCTTCGACGAGTGCCACGGCGCCAGAAAATACTACAGATGTTGCTCAATAAGAACCGTTTGAATGGGATTTTGTCGAGAGTTTTTCAAGAAAACTTCCGAATCCTTCGAGCGGTTGATTGTGGATGTCATTTATGATCGAAAGACGGAGGGGTTGGGCGTTTGTTTATTGAGGTTGTTGCTGAGAGGCCTATCGTTGATTTTTACGCTCATTGTTCAAATTCGGTTGTTACTGTACAAAAACGGTCTTTTTAAGGCGCAACCCCTTGGGTGCCTAGTGATTGTTGTGGGGAATTTGACCGTTGGTGGGACTGGGAAGACGCCCGTTGTGGAGCAATTGGCGAAGGCTTTAACGCGGAAGGGGCGAAAGGTGGCGATTTTGAGCCGTGGCTACAAAAGCAAAGGAATTTCTCTTGGACGGCGGGCGCTTAATTGGCTGATTCACGCACCTGCATCGCCTCCGAAGGTGGTTAGCGACGGGAAAACGATCTTTTTGAACTCGGAATATGCGGGTGATGAGCCCTACATGTTGGCGAAAAATCTGCAGGATGTTGTTGTCATTGTAGACAAGGATCGCGTGAAGGCAGGAAGGTACGCGATTCGGCATTTTGGTGCGGATACGTTGATTTTGGATGATGGTTTTCAGTATTTATCGCTCAAAGGGGTGCTCAATCTCGTTTTGGTCGACAAGACAAACCCTTTTGGGAACGGCAAGTTGTTGCCTTGCGGAATTTTACGTGAGCCCTTGAGCCGATTGAAGGACGCTTCGTATGTGTTGCTGACGAAATCCGATGGCGTCCGCGATCTTCCCTTGGAAGCGATCATTCGCAAACACAATCAGGATGCGCAGCTCATCGAATGTCGTTATAAGCCAAAGTGTTTGAATGAAATTGGCGGCGAAATGATTTTGACGTTATCGGAATTGGCTGGCCTAAAAGTCGCAAGTTTGGTGGGCATTGCGGTTCCGGAAAGTTTTGAGCAGTTTTTAGTGGAAAAAGGCGCTAAAATTGTTTACAGTAAGTGGTTTATGGACCATCATCGTTTTGACAAAGCGGATTTAAGGGAGTTTTTTCAGGCTGCCGTGGATGCGGGGGCTGAGCTCGTGCTGACGACGGAGAAGGATGCTGTCAGAATCGAGGAAAATTTTCAAAGCCAGCTGCCGTTTTACTATTTGAAGCTCGAAGTGGAGATTTTGTTGGGGAAAAATCTCGAGGATACCGTGTCGCGGATCTGCTTCCCCAAAAGCGTTCTTTAAACCATCCGGCAGTGCGAAAAGTCAATTATACCGTTGAAGCGATTGAATTTTGGCTGAAGCAGTTAGCCACTGACTGGGAGCCTTTGCTGAAGCCGGAATGGATTTTGCGTGGTCGGTCCGCGTACCGCCAAAATCTTGTGAGCACGTTGGAATTGCACGTGGGGTATGCGATTGTCCAGTCGGCTTCGAAGGAGTCCACCGTGATTGAGTGGAACAAAAATGTCCTTGAGCTGCAAACATCTTCCGAGGATCGCGAGGCTGGAATGACCCTCGGTGTTGCGGGAATTTATGAAATCGAGGCCATCGTTGCCGAGGTAGCTTCTCCGTTTCCATTTGAGGGAGCTATTGCGGAGCCGAAGCGCGAAATCGTGCCTATAAAGCCGCAATCGCTGCCCGTAAAGAAGAATTTGGTGCTGGAATTTTTCCTAAAACCGCCGAAATTTGGGTTTCGCGTCTTTTGGAACGAGGCGAATATTACGGCATCGCTGCAAGACGTTCTGAGGCAGCGTTCTCATTTTCAAGTGATTGATCGTGAACAAATCGTTCGGCTCATGTATCTCGCTAAGCAGCAATGGTTTGCGTTGAAGGATAATGCCTTTGTTTTGGAAAATTTGGCGGCAATTCCGGACTTTTTGAACCGCGTTGTGCCCAAATGGAAAAAGTACTTCGTTATCAAGATTTCAGACGACATTTTGCCGCTGAAGCAGGGTGTACGGGAGTTGTCGATGACGATGCGTGCGTTTCTAGAAAAAGACGGAAGTCTTTCCCTAAAAGCAACTTTTGACGATGGCGTTGAGGTTCCCGAGGAGTGGTTACGGCATGCGAATAAGACGCAATTGATGGAGGGAGGACGTCTTATTGCCTTGCGTCCCAAGAATTTAGAGTCGTTTAAGCGTTTCCGCGAGGTGTTGAAAAATGGGCATGGGAAGCCGTATTTGCTGTTTTCATTGGTCAATGCCGAAAATCTCGTGCTCGATGAACCTCTCGCGCAATGGAAAGAGGCGTTGTTAAAGACTCCACAAGAGCTTCCAGGGCAAACGTGTTTACGTCCGTATCAACGTGATGGGGTTGCCTGGATGCGGCATTTATTGAAGCAAGGCTGTAGCCCTTTGCTTGCTGACGAGATGGGGCTTGGGAAAACGCTTCAGGTGCTTGCGCTCCTTGATCTTGAGACAGAAACAGAGCAGGAGCTTCCCGATTTGGTCGTTTGTCCCGCGAGCGTTGTGTCGGTTTGGGAGGCAGAAATCCGGCGGTTTTTCCCGAATCGGCGTGTGCAGAAATTCTCTCAAGCGATTGACCAAACCTCTTTATGGATCGCGAGTTACAGTCAGTTACGGTACCACAGAGAGATTCTAAAGACGCAGAAATTCCGGTATGCGATCTTGGATGAGGCGCAAATGATGAAAAATCCCCTGTCAAAGACTGCGCAGGCGTGTTTCGCGATTGACGCTCAGAATCGTTTGGCCCTCACCGGAACGCCCATTGAGAACAAGGATTTGGATTTTTGGTCCATTATGCACTTTTTGATGCCAGGGTTGCTCGGTTCGCGGTCGCAATTCCAGGAAATCGTCAAGACCCTCCCTCTATCCGCCATTCGCGCGCAACTGGCCCCCTTCTTCCTGCGGCGCACAAAGGCCGCCGTTGCAAAGGAATTGCCTCCAAAGATCGAAATGGAGCTGCCTTGCCCCCTCCTCGAAGAGCAGGCCAATCTCTACCACTACTGGAGTGAACGGGCGTTCGCGGATTTCAAAGAAAAAGGTCTTTCATCTCACGAGCGTTTCCACTTTCTCGCCCTCCTGATGAAATTGCGCCTCATTTGCTGCGACCCCGACCTCCTCAGGCCACAACTCTCCCACGAGCCCAAAAGCGGAAAAATCGTCGTTCTACTCGAAAAATTGGCCGCCTGTTTCGCGAATCAAAGCAAGGTCGTGATTTTCAGCCAATTTGTTAAACTGCTTAAAAACATCGAATTTTGGATCAAAAAGCAGTGGCCCGACCGCCCAATCCTCCTCCTAACGGGCGAAAGTCGCCAACGCGGCCGCCTCGTCGAACAGTTTCAGTCGACAGAACAGGCTATCATGCTCGTTAGCCTCCGCGCCGGCGGAACCGGCATCACTCTCCACTCCGCCGATACCGTTTTCATCGTCGACCCCTGGTGGAATCCCGCCGTTGAGGACCAGGCTATCGACCGCGTCCACAGAATCGGCCAAAGCAACCCCGTTTCTGTCTACCGCCTCATCGCCTCCCAAACCGTCGAAGAAGCTATCCAATCCCTCAAATCCAAGAAAAAAGCCCTCTTCCACTGCCTCATCTCCGGCGACTCATCCGTCAATTTCGGCGATAAGTTGCAAGAACTTTTAAGTTGGGTCGGGAAGAGGTGAATAGAGCCGGGAAAACCATTTTTTACAAAAATAGGTTTTCCCGGACCCTTTCCAAAAAAATCTTTGTTCGGAAGGCATTTTAGTTCGGCCTGTAAGGCCGAACTAAAATGCCTTCCGATATCGCTTTTCTTTGGAGGGTTCGGGAACCTTTCTGTTCTTGGAACAGAAAGGTTCCCGAAAGAAAAGTTTCCGAATGCCATTGACAGCTTTGACAGAAACGGGTCATATAGATAGTCATGAAGGTAGTGAATTCATTAAAGTGTTTGAAATTGCGGCATGCGGACTGCAAGGTGGTGCGTCGCAAGGGGCGGGTATATATTATCAACAAGAAGAATCCTCGTTACAAGTGTCGTCAGGGGTAGGAGTTAGTTTATGAAAAAGGAAGGTCATCCAAAGCTTAACGCGGTTTGTTTTAAAGATGTTTCCACTGGGAAGCGGTTTCTGGTGCGTTCGGCGATGCGTTCGAAGCAGACAGAAGTCATTGATGGAGAGGAGCATTTCCTAGTGATTCGTGATGTTACGTCGGATTCGCATCCTGCGTACACGGGAGAGAAGAGGTTTGTGGATACTGCGGGCAGAGTCGAAAGCTTCAACCGTAGGTATAAACGCCGTGGCGATTTTGAGCGCTAGGGTTCCGTTACAAGAAAACTTCAACCCCGTCACGTATTTCAATACGCTCGGGGGTTAAAATTTTCTTGTAGCCGTCCCTATCATCTCAAACTTACCACGGCGTCTCCGTTAGGCTAGGGTATTTCGTGCGCCTGCTCGTCATCTTAAATTTAGAGCAGTAACTGTCGCGTGAGTGCATAAATTTTCTTGCAGCCGTTCCTATCATCTCGAACTGACTACGGTGTCATGCGTCTGGTCGGCGTAAGTGCGCTCAGAGGTTAAGGTATTTCGCGCGCCTGCTCGTCATCCTAAGATCGAGGCCGTCCTTGTCGAACACCTTCTGAACAAAAATAGGCTCTAGACCATCAGAGAGTTAAGAATTCATTCCGTGAAAATACCGCGAGCTTCAAAGTACAGAGCAAGCGCGAAAAGGATGAAAAGGGCTAAGCTCAATGCTGTGTTAACTAAGGATTTCCCCCTTAAGGAGTCTTTTAGCCAAGCGAAGCAGGGTAGTAAGCCGAAAAGGATGCCGCAAATCACTCCGACCCAAACGATAGCTTGCACAAAAGAAGTTTTGGCTGTGAACAGCAAACACAAAACGATGGATAAAGTAACGATGAGAATCGTGTTCCTTTTGATGGGAATCGATGGTTTTTTTGAGATGTTGTTGGAGAAGCCATCTTTTATGAATTGAACGAGTCCTTCGGAAACTCCAATAAACGAAGTTGCCATTGCTAGGATCGAAATTCCGAGACCAATGAATGAAAACAAGGTCGTGTTTTTAAGGATGTTACCCAGTACAACAGTCACAGGGAATCCATTTTTGAAGGCGTAGTCGATCGATATTCTATCGCCATGCCGTGGGATGACGCCTAAGGTGCAAATCAAGAATATGGCGTAAATGAGGCAGGTCGTTCCGGTACCCAATAGGAGGGACCACAAGAGAACTTTTTTGTCGTTATTGCACTGCTTGCATATCGCGGGAATGGATCCTTGAAACGCGAAACTACCCACAAAAACAGGGAATAACGTTGGAAGTAGGTTCCAATTCATCAGAGCGACGTGTGTGTATTGAAATTTCTTAAAACAGGGAATCGTTAAAAAAGCGAACAAGCCAATCATTAAAATAACGCAAACGCTGTTAAAAATAGAGATCAAGCGGATTTCGCAAAGCAAAAGTAGGGTCAGCAACAGCCAAGTGAGTACGAAAGTGACGTTTTGACCAAAATTTTGTAAAGAAAGTGCCTCAGATAGGCAATTCCCAATTCCCTTTATGTAAGCAATCAGCAGAAGTGTCCCGAAAAGAAGGAACAAGAGGCTGGTGATTTTTTTCCCCCATTTCCCTAAAATTTCCTCATAAAATTGCTGCAATGATTGTTGTTTCGCGTTTTCTATGTACTTTTTCCCCATAATCCAGCCTGTTGTGGTCGTCATGAGGCAAGTGATGAGGCACATAACAAGGCTTGGGATGAGACCAACTGTCCCCGATAAGATGGGTAAAGCAAGCACACCCCCACCGATTGCAGTGCCGGCAATCAGCATGCCTGTGTGGAAGATGGTTGAGCTTATATTTGAGTTTGTAGAGTTTGTTTTCATATAGATTGTTTGATTGGTTGAATGCCTATGGATGAATTCACGGGCACCGTTTGGTTATAGAGTTTTTGAAAATAAAAAAAACGGCGGAAAGACTCCGCCGTTTTTTTGTGACATTGATTTTGTTTTAGAAAACAACACCCCCTGGCGGATCTTTGACCTCACCGCTATAATAATAAGCACTAGAGAATTGCTTTAAAAACATGAAAAATAAATGTACGTATGCAATGAGATTTGTCAATAGGGAAAAATGTATTCTTAGTCTAGGGCCTTATAAAAATTCCGGGAACCCTTCTTTTCGAAGAAAAGAAGGGTTCCCGGGCCCTCCTAAGAAAAGCATATCGAAAGGCATTTTTGTGGCACGAAGTGCCAAAAAATGCCTTCCGAACGAGAGTTTTTTTGGAAAGGGTCCGGGAAAACCTATTTTTGCAAAAAATGGTTTTCCTGGAAAATACCCTCCTTTCCCGAAAAACTTTTCTACAAAGCAACAATTTTGGTTGCAATTTTCGTCTAACGGGGGAATAATTCAAGGATTATGATTAAGCGTATTCTTGTTTGTATTGACGGGTCGATGCCCTATACGGAGTCTGTTTGCCAGGACGCTATGTGGATGGCGCAGAAGACGAAAGCGTCGCTCGTTGTGTTGTATGTCTCTGATATCAGGCAATTTGAGATATCGATGGTCACGGATTTCAGTGGCAGTTTAGGGGTGCAGCCTTATCAGAATTTGTACATGCAGCTGCAGGAGATGGAGCGTGAGAAGACGCGGATTATTCAGCAGCAGGTGGAGAAAATCTTTGCGCCGATGAGAGATCGCGTGACGTTTTACCAGCGCACGGGGATCATGGTGGACATTCTGAACGAATTTGAGTCCAGCGAAATGGGAGTGGATTTAATTGTCCTTGGAAAGCGTGGGGAAAACGTCAATTTTGCGACGGAGCACCTAGGTTCGACGATGGAGCGGATCGTGAGATCGAGCACGAAGCCGTGTTTGGTAAGTTCGCGGGATCATCGAGAGATTAAGAGGATTTTGATTGCCTATGATGCGAGTCCGAGTGTGCACAAGGCTATCCAATTTCTTGCGCGTTCGGAGGATTTTAGGGATTTGGAGGTCCATTTAGTGACGGCTGTGCACGATCTCGAGAATACGGAGATGGTTGGCCACATTCAACGCACGGAAGCCATCTTGCAGAATGCTGGCTACAATGTGCACCACAAAGTGGTCAATGGAGAGCCGGAAGAGGTTGTATCGGAATATGTTGAGCGTCATGGAATCCACATGGTTGTCATGGGAGCCTACGGACACAGCGCCATTCGGCATCTGTTGATTGGCAGCACGACGACGAATCTCGTCCGCCGTTGCCACATCCCCATTTTGATGTTTAGGTAGACAGTTCGACGCGAAAGCGATTCAATTTCAATAAACCAAGGAAGTGTTATGTGTTTGACGACAATTGCCGATGTGCATGCAAGAGAAATTCTGGATTCGCGTGGAATTCCGACCGTTGAGGTTGAAGTTACGCTCGATTCGGGTGTTTACGGACGAGCCGCCGTTCCATCTGGGGCAAGTACGGGCGCGTGTGAAGCGCTGGAGCTGAGGGATTCCGAAGCCACAAAACGGTTTAACGGAAAGGGCGTTTTGTCGGCCGTTAACAACGTGAATGAGAAGATTTCGGACGCGTTGATGGGTTGTGACGCCACGGATCAGGTTGATATCGATAAAACGCTGATCGATCTCGATGGTACGGACAATAAAAGTTACCTGGGCGCCAACGCGATTCTCGGGGCTTCATTAGCTGTCGCTCATGCAGCTGCATCGGCCCTAGAGATGCCCTTGTTCCGCTATATTGGCGGCACAAACGCGAAGGTTCTGCCCGTTCCCATGATGAATGTCATCAACGGCGGTGCGCATTCGGATGCCCCAATCGATATCCAGGAGTTCATGATCGTTCCCAAAGGCGCGGACAGTTTCCGTCACGCGATTCAGATGGGATCGGAAGTTTTCCAGGCCCTGAAAAAAGTTCTGAAAAAGAGTGGATTTTCAACAGCCGTCGGAGATGAGGGCGGATTTGCCCCGAATTTAGGCTCCAACGAGGAGGCCATCGAAGTCATCCTGAAGGCTATTCACGAGGCTGGTTACGTCCCAGGAAAGGACATTTGGATTGCCCTCGATGTCGCGGCATCGGAATTTTACGAAAACGGCAAGTATATCTTCAAAAAATCCGACAAATCCGTCAAAACGGCCGAAGAAATCGTCGATTTTTACCGCATTTTGAAGTCCCGCTACCCAATCATCTCGATTGAAGATGGTTGCGCGGAAGATGATTGGGATGGCTGGAATTTGCTCACTCAGGCCCTCGGACGGACGACACAACTCGTTGGTGACGATATCTTTGTGACGAATACAAAATTCCTCAAAAAGGGAATTGACCAGGGCATTGCCAATTCCATCCTCATCAAGGTCAATCAGATCGGTACCCTCACGGAGACCCTCGATGCCATCCAGATGGCCCAGCGCGCTGGTTATACGACCATTATCTCCCACCGCTCCGGAGAGACGGAGGACACCACCATCGCCGACCTCGCCGTCGCCATGAACGTCGGCCAGATCAAGACAGGTTCCATGAGCCGCACAGACCGCATTTGCAAATACAACCAACTCCTCCGCATTGAGGAGACTCTCGGTAAGAATGCTATCTACGCCGGAAAATGCTAAGGACGGCGTCGATTTTGAGCGCTAGGGTTCCGTTACAGAAAAATTTCAACCCCATCACGTATTTCAATACGCTCAGGGGTTGAAATTTTTCTGTAGCCGTCCCTATCATCTCAAACTTGAGGCCTTCCTTAGTATTTCGGTTCTTTTTTTGCTTGGCTGCGTTGTGCCCCTTTGTTCAAAGATGGACTGCTTCGATTTTGAGATCACGGGCAGGCGCGCGAGGTCGATTGGAGTGAGTGCCTCTGCTCCACTCCAATCCCCTAATGCCTGAGATGGCATTGAGACAGATGCGCAACGAACCCGCCGCTCAAAATCGAAGCAGTCCATACTTTTCTGCTTTACATTTAACACTTATTTTAGACAATATTTAACCATGGCAAGAGAAACGATTATTTTGGAGTGTACGGAGGCGAGGAAGGAAGGGAGGCCGCCATCTCGTTACATGAGCACGCGCAACAAGAAACTTCAGACCGAGAAGGTTGAGAAGAGGAAGTATAATTGGTTTTTGCGGAGGCATACCCTCCATCGTGAAATCAAGGACTAAAAAGAAGGGCTCCTGTTTGAGCGGCAAGTGCGTTGCGCATCGGATCTCGCTGCCATCACGTACGTTAGTACGCTCAGGCATCTTGTCCTCGCGCGCCTGCTTGTCATCTCAAACGGGAGCCCTTCTTTGGTCTTTTGCTCTTTGGAGGAAAGACAGTCAGAGTTTATAGAACCGAAAAAACCATTTTTTATAAAAATAGGTTTTCCAGGACCATTTCCAAAAAAATCTTCATTCGGAAGGCATTTTTCAGGCAGTATAATGCCTGAAAAATGCCTTCCGATATCGCTTTTCTTTTGAAGGTTCGGAAATTTATTCTTTTCTCTGGAAAAGAAAAGTTTCCGAAATATTTCTCCTCTCGCCGCTCAAAATCGAGGCCTTACTTCTTTGGGATGCGGAGTTTCAGGGTATAATCCTGATCTTTATAGAAGGTTTCCATCTTTGAGAAGTCGCTATTTGTGGGGAGCTGGAAGCGTTTGGTAAGTTTGCCTTCTTCTACTTTTCGGCTGACGATTTTCCCGAGGACGTCTTTTTGGATCGATTCTTCGCGGAAGCTGCCGTCGATTTGGAGTTCGTGGGTTTTGGCGTAGGTGGTGATACGGATGCTATCTTTTAGGATATTGGGGAGAAATTTGATTTTAATGGTGTAGGCTTTTTGATCGGCGCTTTTTTGGATTTTTCTGAGCCAGGTGATGGAATTGGGGTCGAGGTTGTCGAAATCTTGGATTTTCCTCAAAAATTCTTTCATTTGTTGGAAAGTGACCTGCATTTGGGAGGTATCCGTATGGATGTTTGGGGCGCGATTAGATCTAAAGTGCTTAATTTTCGTGCCTTTGCAGGCCCGTTTTTTGCCTTTTGGTTTTTCTTTGGTTGCGGCCTTAACTGCCGTGTCTTTTGCCTTAGGCGTGAGGGTTTCTTGGCCATTTTGGCCATCTGGGGCGATCGGCTGGTCGGCGGCGTAGGAAGGCGCTTGGAAGCCGAGAATGAGGGCGGCGGAAAGGGCCTTGACGGCGAGTTTTAAATGGGGGTTCATAGGGGAGTCTCCTGTTAAAGGTTATCACGCATCATCATAGAGCAGAGCGGTGGGAAAGTAAAGCGCAAATTGGCGTTTTTGCTGGTGAATTCTCTTTTATGCAAAATCGTTCTTGCGTTTTTCTTGAAAATAGTTTCTTATAGAGCGATGTTCTATTGAATATTACCTTTTTGGTAAAATTCAATGAAATAATTTTCTTGCTTTTTTTCAAAAAAGCATCATTTAATAAACTCAGTCACTAGGGGTTCTCTTTTATGAACGTAAGAGGGAACTTTAATCATTTATTATTATTATCGTATGAGTACGTTTACAAAGCCGGCAGAAAATCATCAATTTTCTAAGTTACGTTCTATCTTCTTTCCGATACATACCTATGAGTTAAAGAAAGCGCTTCCAATGGGGATGATTTTTTTCTTTATCTTGTTCAACTACACATGTTTACGTAACGTGAAGGATGCCCTCGTGGTTACGCATACGGGCGCAGAGGCATTGTCATTTTTGAAACTCTTTTGCGTGATGCCATCGGCTATTATCTTCATGTTGATGTATGCAGGCGCCAGTAACATTTTGAGCAACGAAAAGTTGTTTTATTTTACGCTAACGCCCTTTATCGTGTTTTTCGGCCTATTCGCCTTCTGGATTTACCCCAATCGTGTGATGCTGCATCCGGCTCCCGAAACGATTGTGGCCTTGCAGACCGCTTACCCCTCATTGCACTGGTTTTTCGCGATTTTTGGCGTGTGGAGCTACGGAATGTTCTACGTTTTGGCAGAAATTTGGGGAAGTGCTATCCTTTCACTGTCTTTCTGGCAGTTTGCGAACCAGATCACGCACATGAAAGAAGCCAAGCGCATGTACGCGTTTTTCGCCATTATGGCGCAATTTTCGTTGATTCTTTCGGGTATGTGGGGAGAGCATTTCTCAGATATTCGTTCGACGGTCTCATCCGGAATGGATCCCTGGCAGATTTCCCTTAACTGGTTAATGGGCGCAGTCGTTGTGTGCGGTGTTCTGACGATGTTGATTTATCGCTGGATCTATCGCTGCGTCCTCACCGACAAGCGTTTTTACGATAAGCCAGAAATGCCCGGCGTTACCAAGAAAAAGAAAAAAGCAAGCCTCATTGAGAGCATGAAAGTCATCTTTTCCTCCCCATACCTTGGTCTCATCGTAGCCCTCGTTGTCGCCTACGGAATTACTGTAAACCTCATTGAAGGCCTCTGGAAGAGCCAATTGGAGGTCAAGTACCCGAATCCCAACGATTATAACACGTTTATGAACCAGTACAGTCAATGGACTGGGTACGCGTCGATCGTCATTATGATCGTTGGTAGCAACATATTACGTCTCTTCCGTTGGTTTACGGCGGCCGTCATCACGCCTCTCGTTTTCCTCGTTGGCGGTATCCTTTTCTTCACTTTCATTCTCTTTAGGACAGAACTCGGCAACATAATTGCTGGATTCGGCTCCAATCCCGTCACAATCGCTGTGTTTTTGGGTGTCACTGTTCTCGTTATCGCGAAATCCACTAAGTACGCCTTGTTCGACCTAACGAAGGAGATGGCTTACATCCCCCTCGACGAGGAAATGAAGGTCAAAGGTAAGGCCGTTGTTGACGTCGTTGGCGGACGCCTCGGCAAGTCCGGTGGCGCAGGATTCCAAGTCTTCCTCTTCCAACTCGGTGGCTGGATCCTCAGCGCAAAGGTCACGTACACCCAAATTGCCCCCTACGCTTTCGGTTGCTTCCTCGTCATTACCGTCATTTGGATCGTCGCCGTGAAGTCCCTAAGTAAGCGTGTGGATGCCGCCAGCCAAGTCGCTGGCGAGTGATACAGGGCGATTTTGAGCGGCGAGTTCGTTGCGCATCAGTCTCAATGCCATCACGTACGTTAGTACGCTCAGGCATCTCGTCCTCGCGCGCCTGCTCGTCATCTCAAAATCGCCCCTGTCTCACGCGTTGGCTTTAGCGGTCAGTAAACCGGAGGAGGTGTTTTTTGCAAAAAGCACCCCCTCCGGACCTCTCCCTTAAAAACTCTTAATTCGAAGGGCATTTTCATTCGGCCTGTAAGGCCAAATGAAAATGCCCTTCGATATGCTTTTCTTTGAAGGGTTCGGGAAACATTTCTTTTCTTCGAAAAGAAAGTTTCCCGGATATTCCCTTTCTTCCTACCCGATCTTTGATTGATAAATATCATGCAACCGTAGCAGGCCTATGCAATTACTCCCTTCGTTGACGACGGGGAGGACGAGGATTTGTTTGGGGCGTTCTTCCATAATACGGAGGGCGTCGGAGAGGGAGGTGTTGGGGGAGATGGTGATGGGGGAGGCGTTCATGATGGAGGAGGCATGGACGTCGTTAATGGAGTCAAATTTTTGGAGCGCGCGGCGGATGTCGCCGTCAGTGATGATGCCGATGAGGTGGTTGTTTTGGTCGATGACGAGGGTGGCGCCGAGGGGTTTTTCGGTCATGCTGATGACAACGTGCTTGAGGGAGTCGTTGGGGAGGGCCTGCGCGACGGTTTTGAGGGGATGCATGACGTCGCCAACGGTGAGGAGGAGACTGCGGCCGAGTTGGCCGGAGGGGTGGAAGATGGCGAAGTCTTGGGCGGTAAATTGGCGCAGTTTGACGAGAGCGGACGCGATGGCGTCGCCGATGGCCATGGCAACGATGGCGCTGGTTGTGGGGATGAAACCGAGGGGGTCGGCTTCGCGTTCGATGGAGGCATCGAGGACAAAATCGGCATGTTTCGCGATGGGGCCGCTGGGGTTTCCGAGAATCGCGATGATGGGGGATTCAAACCGCTTTAAAATGGGGATGAGCTGCAGGATTTCCTGTGTAGCGCCGCTTTTGGAGATGAGGATCGTGGGGTCGCGGGGTTGGTAGATACCGAGATCGCCGTGAACGCCTTCAGTTGGGTGGAGGAAAACGGCCTGGACGCCAACGCTATTGAGGGTGGCGACGATTTTTTGAGCGACGTAGCCGGATTTCCCAACGCCGCAAACGATCACCTTTTGGTTGCTTTTAGCGAGAAGGGAAACCGACTGAAGGAAAGCGTCGCCGAGACGTCCGGCGGTGGCCACGAGGGCCTTGGATTCTGTTATAAGGACGCCCTTAGCGAGTTCGAGGATTTCTTGAGAATTCATTAACAAGGATTATCGGATCCTTGGAGCGTTTGTAAACTATTTTTATGCGGTTTTTGCGAAAGATTCTGGCGTAATAATGGCGTCCGCGAGGCCGTACGCAATGGCTTCTTTGGCATTCATGTAGAAGTCGCGGTCGGTATCGGTTTGGATTTTCGACAGCGGTTGGCCGGAGGATTTTGCGAGAATGTGGTTGAGTTCGTCGCGTGTTTTTTCCATTTCCATCGCCTGAATGTGGATATCGATCGCTGGGGCAACGATGCGGCCCATAATGAGGGGTTGGTGGATGAGCACACGTGCGTGCGGATAGAGGAGGCGGTGGCCCTTTTTCGCGCCGCAGAGGAGGATCGAGCCCATGCTGGCAGCGAGACCCGTGACGGCGACCGTGATGGGCGACGAAATCAGCTTCATCGTGTCATAAATGGCCATTCCTGCGGTAATCGAACCGCCAGGAGTGTTGATGTAGAACAAGATAGGTTGGCCTGGAGCGACGAATTCCAAGTACAGAAGTTTTTCCGTAATATCCTTGGCGGATTCGTCATTCACTTCTCCCCAGAGGAAAATTTTGCGTCCTTCGAGGAATTTTTTGTTAATAAATGTTTCAATCGTGATGGGAGCTAGCGTACTAGCCTCTGGATGTTGGTCGGGTAGTCTGGTCATAAGCTCTATATTGCCTGAAAAATCTTGTTTTGTCTAGGAAAAAAGCTAAAGAATGCCCAGCATCATTCTGCCTTCTTCGGAAATTTTGTGCTTGGTCCATGGGGGATCCCAAACAATCTCGATGAAAGCGCGATCGACTCCCGGAATGGATTCCGCCGTTTGCTTGATTTGCTGGGCGATAAAGGGGCCAAGCGTGCACGCGGGATTTGTGAGTGTCATGGAAATTATTGCATCCCAAGAAGTTCCGCTATCGTTGGGCTTCAGGCGAATCGCATAAATGAGGCCGAGATTGACGATATCGATGGGCATTTCTGGGTCCTGAATCTCTTTCAACGCTTCCCAAATTTCGTTTTTGATGGTGTTTTCTTGGTTCATAGAACGTGTAGGATGTCCTCTGTAAGGGATTGCTGAAGAGAGGGTTGTGGGATTTTGTCGAGAATGGTCTGTGCAAATCCGAGAGCGAGGAGCTTCCGCGCATCGTCTTTGGAAAGGCCTCGGGTTTGTGCGTAAAAAAGATCTTCGGGATTCACGTGGCCGACGGTGGTGCCGTGCGTGCAGGTGACGTTGTCAGTTTTGATGTAAATCGCTGGGGATGAAGTGGCTTTTGCGGTTTCCGAGAGGAGTTGGTTGTCATTCCGCTGAGAGGCCGAACAGAGCGGGAAAGGCATGTTGACGGAGCCTGAAAAGTGCGTGCCGGCGTCGTCGGTTGCGATGGTTTTTTGCAGACAAACGGATGTCGTCTCAGGCGCGTTGTGGTTCTGAACCACTTGCCAATGAGTCACTTCCGAGGCGTTTGCAACCGCAAGACCGTAAGCCTCCGCATGGGCGGCTTTTGCATTGAGATGGAGGTGATTGTCCACATTGACCAAGCGGCCGCCGACGGAAATCATTGTGTGCGTGAGGGATGCGTCTTCAAGGACGTTGTGGAAAGTCACGTGACTCGTGCACTGGGGATTGAGGGATTGTGCAAACGTATAGTTTAAACTAGATCCAGAACGTAAGTGTGTGTAGATGAGAGAGTTAAAGCTATTTTGCGCGGAATTTTGGACAACTTTGACGTTTTGAATCACTTGACAGTGTGCATTATTTTCTAGAATGATGAGCGTGATCGGAAATGCTTCTGTCGGATCGGTTTGTAGCACATGCGAGAGGATAATCGGCTCTGAGAGGGTCGTGTTTTGCGGAATCCAAACGAGAAAGCCTGTTGGTGCGCAATTAAGCTTCAGTAAGTTTTGAGCCGATGGAGACATTTTAAGCGCTTCTGCCAGAGCTTCTTGTGCGATGGTGAGGCCGCAGGAATCCTCTAAACGTTTTACGAAGGCGTTGTCAGTGTTTTTTGAATGGAAATTCTCTGGTGTTTGCATGATTTTTAACCGGTCGCCTGTTTCATTTCGATTTCGATCAAACGTTTGAGCTCAACGCTGTACTCGAGAGGGAATTCTGCAATCAATTCGTTCACAAAGCCGTTGACGCTGAGGCTCATAGCCTCATATTCCGACAGCCCTCGTTGGCGCATATAAAAGAGCTGTTCTTCGTGGATTTTTGATACGCTCGCCTCGTGCTGAACGCTGTTTTGGTTGCCAGTGACGGAAATCGTTGGCATCGTTGCAGTTGCGTTGTTTGGATGCAGCAACAGAGAGTGGCATTGCGTGAAATTATGGCATTTTTTAAGGTTTTTTGGGATCGCAACGAGACTTCTGTAGCGATTATCTCCGCTGTTGAGTGTGATGGACTTAGCTGTGATTGTAGACGTTGTTTCGTCGGCGAGATGGATCATTTTCGCGCCTGTGTCCTGAATTTGCCCCGTATTCGCGAGCGAAATTGACAAAACTTCCCCTTTTGCGCGCTGGCCTTTTAGCAAAAGTGCGGGGTATTTTAGAGTGATTTGCGACCCAATGTTACAGTCGATCCAGCGAATTTGCGCATTTTCGTGGACAATTCCCCGTTTTGTAACGAGATTGAAGACGTTGTGGGCCCAATTTTGGACCGTCACGTATTGAATCTTCGCATCCTTCAATGCAACGAGCTCGACGACGCCCGAATGCAGCGTTTGCGAAGAAAATTTCGGGGCAGTACACCCTTCTAGATAAAGGACTTCCGATCCTTCGTCCGCGATGATCAGCGTGCGCTCAAATTGCCCAAAATTTTCCGCATTGATGCGAAAATAGGCCTGCAGAGGTTGCTGAACCTTAACGCCTGGAGGAATATAAATGAAACTTCCGCCGCTGAAAACGGCACTGTTGAGGGCACTGAACGTATTATCGCCGGGCGGAATGACGGTGGCGAAATATTTTTTGAAAATTTCCGGATATTTGATCAAACCCTGCGTAGAATCGGTAAAAACCACGCCGAGAGCCTGCAATTTTTCGCACATCTTTGAATACGCGAACTCGCTATCAAATTGCGCTTCAACGCCAGCGAGAAACTGCTTTTCTTGCTGCGGAATACCGAGGCGCTGGAAGGTTTCCTTGACGTCCGCATGCACGTGATCCCACGATTTTGCCGGCGTTTGGCCCTTCGACAAATAATAGCGGATTTTGCTGAGATCTAGCGTCGAAACTTCTTTCGGAACCCACGACGGAAGTTCTTTTCTATAAAAGGTTTGCAGCGCTTTTAGCCGAAATTCGCGGATCCAATCAGGCTCCTGCTTCACGTCCGAAATGTAACGCACCGTCGCCTCATTCAGCCCAACTCCCGCATCAAAGTCGTATGCGGTGTTGTAATTAAAGCAACCTTTTGTCGTATCGGGAATTTCTGGCATGTTTTACGTTTTGCTTGGAACTTTTAGCCACTCGTACCCCTTACTCTCAAGTTCTTGTACAAGAGAGCTTTTCCCCGAACGCACAATCGCCCCGTCGTAAAGAATATGGACAAAATCGGGCTCCAAAATGTCGAGAATCCGCTGATAGTGTGTGATGACCAAAATGCCCGTCTGATGGGAATTTTTTAGAGCTTGAATCCCTTGAACGACAATCTTTAACGCATCGATGTCGAGGCCGCTATCAATCTCATCCAGAATCACAAACGACGGCTCCAGCATCAACATTTGCAAGATTTCACACCGCTTCTTCTCCCCGCCCGAAAAACCATCGTTTAACGCCCTCGATGTGAACGATTTATCGATCTTTAGCAGCTCCATCTTCTGGTAGAGCGTTTTATAAAATTGCGTCGGGGAAAACGGCATCGAAGGATTTTTCGCGCAAATCGCCGCTCGGATGAAGTTTGCCACGCTGATTCCCAGCAACGCCGATGGATGCTGGAACGCCAAAAAAAGGCCCCGTTTCGCGATCACGTCAGGATCCATTCCAACGATATTCTCTTGATTAAGAAGGACTTCTCCCTGAGTAATCACATAATCCGGATGCCCCGCAAGCGCCTTCGCCAGAGAACTCTTCCCCATCCCGTTCGGCCCCATCAACGCGTGCACTTCCCCCTTCGGAACCGCTAACGAAAGATCCCGCAAAACCCCCTTGTCCCCAATTCTAACCGATAAATCTCGAATCTCTAAGCACTCCGGCATGAACAAAGACAATTGCGCGACGTTAACGCAAAGTCAATGTCTTTTGGTGGGAAGGAGAGGTGGGAACCGGAAACTTTTCTGTTCCAGAACAGAAAAAGTTTCCGGACCTTCAAAAGAAAAGCGATATCGGAAGGCATTTTTGCGCGGCCTATAAGGCCGCACAAAAATGCCTTCCGAATTAAGAGTTTTTTGGGTGAGGAAGCCGGGAAAACCAATTTTTGCAAAAAATGGTTTTCCCGGCTTCCTAATACGCCTTCGCGAAAATGACCTGCTGTGTTGTCGCCTGTCCCGTAAACGGGCAGACGCCCTGGGTTTTTGGGGCGTCGAAGGGGATGCAGCGGATGGTGACCTTGAGGTCGTGTTTGAGTTGCTCTTCGAGCTGGGGGGTTCCGGCCCAGTGGGTGAGGGCAAAAC
Source organism: uncultured Opitutales bacterium (assembly GCA_964457855.1). Lineage (GTDB taxonomy): Bacteria > Verrucomicrobiota > Verrucomicrobiia > Opitutales > CAYWEO01 > CAYWEO01. Next base: position 106,106 of record CAYWEO010000001.1, read on the forward strand.
CGCCATGGATCTCGGGTTTTGCGGTGTTTTTTGGTGTAAAGAAGTCGTAAAAGGCCTGTTTAGAGGAGATCGTGACAGTGTGGGCGTCACGGAAGGCGGTGGCGCGTGCAAGGAGGATGTCCTGAATGGATTGGAGAATGCTGGGCAGCGTCGCGAGAAAGTCGTTCTGGGAGAGGGATGTGCGCAACTTTGGGGATTGGGTCCGTTGGATATAGGAAATGGCGTTTGCGGCGACTTCTTTTGGCCCGATTTCAAGGAGGATCGGAACGCCTTTTTTGGTCCAGTGCCAGAGTTTGTCGCCGCCCCGCATGTCACGGTCGTCGATGGAGACCTGGATGGGTTTGCCGTCGAACGTGAGGCGCTGGATAGCGCTCTGTAGGGTCTTGCAATACGCGAGGACGGACTCCGGATCCTTCTGCAGCATCGGCAGTATCACCACGTGCACGGGAGCAATTTTCGGCGGAAGCACGAGGCCGTTGTCGTCGGAATGGACCATAATCAGCCCCCCGATGATGCGTGTCGAAACTCCCCACGATGTCGTCCAGGCGTGCTCCGTTTTCCCCGACTGGCTTGCAAATTGGATGCCTATCGATTTCGAGAAATTCTGTCCCAAAAAGTGCGAAGTTCCCGACTGTAAGGCCTTCCGGTCCTGCATCATCGTCTCGATGCAATACGTGTTCACAGCCCCGGGAAAGCGTTCACTCTCCGTCTTTTCGCCGCAAATCACCGGAATCGCAAGCGTGTTTTTAGCGAAATCGGCATAAACCTGCAACATTTGCAACGTCTCGTCAATCGCCTCTTGCTCAGTTGCATGCGCCGTATGTCCTTCCTGCCAAAGAAATTCCATTGTTCTTAAGAAAAGTCGCGTGCGCATTTCCCATCGGACGATGTTTGCCCATTGGTTAATCTTCAACGGCAGGTCGCGATACGACTGGATCCAACGCGCAAACATCTCCCCGATAATGGTTTCCGATGTCGGCCGCACCACCAGCGGCTCCTCTAACGGCGACGTCGGCACAAGCTTCCCCTCAGCGTTCGCCTCAAGCCTCGAATGCGTTACCACCGCGCACTCCTTCGCGAACCCCTCCACGTGCTTCGCCTCCTTCTCCAGATAACTCAACGGAATTAGCAACGGAAAATAGGCGTTTTGATGCCCCGTCCGCTTGAATTCCTTATCCAAAATCGCCTGAATGTTCTCCCAAATCGCGTACCCCCACGGCTTGATCACCATGCACCCCCGTACAGGCGAATTCTCCGCCAAATCCGCCGCCTTAATCACTTCTTGATACCACTCCGAATAATTTTCTGCCCGCGTCGGTGTTATCGCTGTCTTTTCCATAAACGTTAATCATTATAAGGCCGTAAGAAAATAGCTAGCTTTTTTTGGGGGAGGGGGTGTTTTCCGGAGAACCATTTTTTTGCAAAAAATTGGTTCTCCGGACCTCTCCAAAAAAAACTCTCGTTCGAAGCGAATTTTTGAGGCACGTAGTGCCACAAAAATTCGCTTCGATACCGCTTTTCTTTTGAAGGTTCGGAAACTTCTTCTTTTCTTCGAAAAGAAAAGTTTCCGAAATTATTTTCTTCAACCCCCTACTCCACATCGACAATGACGAATGATCGCAGATCATTCGTCATTGTCGATGTGCGTTGGATGGTAGCGTGGAAGAGGGTGGTTTGTGGGGCGACGGGGGACGTGTCGGCGTAGATCCAGAGTTTCAGGGTATCGGAGCGTGGGGAGACGTAGGGGGAGAGGATTGCAAGGAGGTCCGATTGGGAGAGTGAGTTACCGTCGAGGAAGGGGGAATTGGTTTGCACAATTTCTTGTTTTGTGAGGTCGATGGCCGCTTGGAGGGCCCCTATTTTGCTGAGGCCATTGGGATCATTGGCGGTTTCGAGGATTCTCCGATTGACGAAATCGGCGAGGGACATCCAGGGGGCGCGGAGGGAGGCCTGTTTGGCGATGTGTTTGGCGAGTATTTTGATGGTTTTTTCGTCGAAGGAGAGGGTTTGGTTGAGGACATTTTTAACGTCTTTTTTGAGTAAGTGTTTCTTTAGAAAGCGATTCCAGGCATCGGCGGACGTTGTGTTAATGTTAAAACTGCCCGGTTGGGTCTTTTTTTTGGTTGGTTCTTTTTCGGGCTGGACGAAGAAGCAATCCCAGAGGTGTTCGTTGAGAAGGAAGGGGATGTCGTACAAAAATTTCTTTTCAGACTTAATCTCTTCTCGTGGAATGCCTTGCAAGTAATAACTATTTCCAATAGCGTACGTAGGAACAGTTCCCATGGGGGAAGCGAAATGCCGCAGATCGGCGAGGGACTTCAGCTTCGGGAAATGAAACAGTGGAAGTTGTTGGGCGCTAAAGATATCGTTCCGACCCTGTAAATCTTCGTAGGTGAGCGGCTGTTGGTTGGTGGTATCGCGTAGAAAGCCTTCGGGGGTATTGCCGAGAACGCCCTTCCATTTCCAATAACTCTTGGGTGATAGGGAGTTGCAAACAAGCATTCCTCGGGGATTTTGCGACTCAAGGCCTTCAGAAAGCTTGTCTTCCGGCGGGATGGTCAATACCAATGAAGTGGTTAATTTGGGGGCTTTGGGGGCCTGATCGTTCAAAGTGAACGTCCCGGATTCCGTTTTTGCACCGTTCGTTTCGATGGGGATATCGATGATGTTTTGCAGAACGGAAACTGTCTTGTCACAGACTATAGAAAACTCCAAATTCGCTTTCGTCCAATCGGAGTTGAGTTTGATGGCTGCGTACGGCGTTTTTTGGGTTACGGAATTGTCGACAACGACCGTTTTTATGGGAAACGTGAAGAACTGGACCTCTCCGGGAGCAAAAGCGGTCTCGAAAGTGCCGGAAATTCCTGAGGTTTTTTCAAAAAGTTTACTGGGTGCAACTTCGATGTGCTGCATGCGACTGCTTTTGGGGAATGAAATGCGGAGGGTTTGATTTTTGTTGAAAACGTAGCGGATTTGGTACTTTTCGGATTCCATTGTTCTGTCGTAGGGGTTCCAGACGGCGACACCAAAATAGCCGTGGAGGAGGATGGAATTCCCCGCCTTTGAGCAATGATAACCGATCGCGCACTGAATGGGAATGGGATAGATGCCGCACGTTGCTTGCGTATCGTCATCGACCGTGTTGTTGGCGATCAATTTCCCCCAATCCCCCTCAAAAGTGTCGTTAGTTTTGGGGAAAAGGAAGGGGTGCGGCGTTAAATTATCGGTGTTGAGCGACTTTCCGAGCTGGTAGAATTCGTTGAGCTGTCCCCATGTACCGCCGATGGACGCAACGAGCTTGGCGTCCGGAACGTCCTTCAAGATGGGCGTATTTTTGTGCTCCGGTTTCGCGATGAACGCAAGAAGATCCTCTTTGTCGCCTCCCTGCATGCCGTCGGACAGAACCCCTTCGTGCGCATCGGTTTGACCAAGGTCTTCGATCCAATACGCATAATGGCCGATCACGTCTTGCGTATTGGCGCTAAAAATGGGGATTTTTTCGGCAAAAACGGCGTCTTTTCGGCCTGTTATTTCGGGCGGAAAACTCACGCGTTCGGGCTCAGCCATTTTGACCGTAGACGCAAAATCGTCTTTAAGAACGGCATCCAGGTGGTCGTTGGTAACGGACACTAGCCATTTGACGAACGTCCGCTCGTGGGGTTTTCGTGAATTCCAATCGCTTCCCGACTTCCAAACGCCGAGCCAACCCAAGTGTTCTTTGCAGAGTGGGCTAAGTTGCTTATCATCTTCTTTTGCAAGTAGTTCTGCGGAGCCCGTCACTCTGCAGTCGGGACCCAACGTTTTCTGAACATCAGCAATCACTTTTTGCAGGCCGAAAAAGGCAATTTGTTCGCACTGGAGCTGCATTTTGCGTTGATAGGAAGCCGCCATATGCCCCCCAACGAAACCCACCGAGAGCATCATCATGAGGGAGAGCCAGCCGAACAGTAAGAGGGTCCAAATCAACGCGATCCCACTGGTTTTGTGACGTAAATGACTTGCTCGCATAGGCTTAGCTTTCAAGCGCAACGGCAGTATCGGCATCAAACCCCAGTAATGTAATGCGGAGCTCCTTTGCACGGGCCAAAACACGTTCTTTTTCCAAAATCAGGACCTTTTTGGCCTCGAGCGCGGCGTATTCGATACCGGATGCGTGCAAAAGTTCGAGGGTTTTCATGCCAAAAACGGGGACATCGAAGCGAAAATCGTGGTTTTGATGGCTGGCTTTGACGAAAATGGGAGACGGCGCGTGGAAATCCTTAATGCGCGAAATCAAGCCATCGGTCCCGTCAAAACCTTCAACGCCAAGGACGGTTCCCTTGCTGACAACGACACTCTGCCCGATTTTCAATGTTGCGACTTTTTTCGCTAAATCAATTCCGTGCTGAATCCACTCTTGTTTGAGTTTCCCAAAAGGTCCAGCCATCATCCCGAGATCGGCCAAATGCACGTCCATAAAGCTCCTCGCGTCCAACAAAACCACGCCGCAGTGCTCAATTTCAGTCACAATTGCGCCAAAAATCGTTTCCGCGTTGCGCTCCTTCAGTTTCGCAAGCATCAAAATAGCCTTCATATCCAGATGCAAGTCGTGAAATAAGCGACGCGGGGTGATTTGCCCGGCCATAACGGCGTAGGGAGTCGCAAAATTCTTCAACGCTTTCAATAATTTCCCAATCTGCCCGACTTTGAGCACAACCCGTTGCCCCTCATCCACTTTTGCGAGTAAACTCTCCGATGTTTCCCCCTCAAAACCAATCACAAAAGCCTTCACGCCGGAACGCTTCATACCGTCGAACAAGAGTTCCGGATAAAATCCCTGTCCAGCAATCAAGCAAACGGCATTTCCTTCAGGCGTTAACCCTTTCTCCGTGAATCCTTTATGGAGGAATTGCGATTGCATAAAGGTTACTGAATCACGAGGTTAACGAGCTTGCCTGGAACGTAAATGGCCTTGATCAAACGCCCATTTCCGAGGGCTTGGCAGGCCTTTTCTTGGGATTTCGCGAGCGCAATGACGCATTCCTGGCTGGTGGTTTTCGCTACAGAAAAATTTCCACGCATTTTGCCATTGATTTGCAACACAATCGTCATGTCGTCGGACGCGATTTTTGCGAGATCCGCTTTCGGCCACGGTTTGAGGCAAATACTGTCGCGATGGCCCAAGCGATGCCAAAGCTCTTCCGCAATATGGGGAGCCAAGGGAGCCAGCAATTGCAGGAAAATTTCACCCGTTTCCCACGAAAATTCGTCGCAGGATTGCAGATGATTCAGGCAAATCATCAGCTGAGAAATTCCCGTGTTAAAACGCAGATTGTCGATCGCTTCCGTCACTTTGAGAATCGTTTCGTGCAGAATGGTATCGGTTTCAGCAGAATTTGCGATCCCACGGCGCATTTTGGAAGTCGTTTCCGTTCCAGCAGAATCGGTGACGAAAAGACGCCAAACCTTCTTCAGAAACCGCGAAACCCCCTCAATGCTCTGCGTATTCCAGGGCTTCATCGCCTCGAGTGGCCCAAGAAAGAGTTCGTACAGGCGAAGTGCATCGGCACCGTGCGTTTTGACGATATCGTCCGGATTGACGACGTTTCCGCGGCTCTTTGACATCTTGTTGCCCTCAGCATCGACGATAATTCCTTGATGAAAAAGCTTCTTAAACGGTTCTGGTGTAGACACTTCCCCGATGTCGTAGAGGAATTGGTGCCAAAACCGCGCGTACAACAAGTGCAAAACGGCATGTTCGGCCCCACCGATGTAAAAATCGGGGGTTCCCCAATAACGTTCTGCGTCCTTGTTTACGAACGCTTTCCCCTCTTTCGGCGAAAGGTAACGTAGGTAATACCAACAAGATCCAGCCCATTGAGGCATCGTGTTCGTCTCGCGCGTGCCGAGAATCCAGTCATTAGTTTTCACTTTAAGATCTTCGTTGGGAATAATTTCTCCGGTTTCGATATTAAGAGCAACACTGACCCAATCTTTTGCATTCGCGAGGGGACTGTCTGCGGTTCCCGAGGGCTGATAAGACTGGATTTCCGGCAGCTTCAATGGTAGGTGAGCGGATGCCAGCGGAATGGCGTAAAATGCCTGTCCATCAGCACGATACCTGATGGCCGACTGCGGCAAAAATTCCTTGAACGGACTCGCTTTGGATTGGGCAATTTTCTGATACCCCTCCTCATTAACCCAAATGATCGGAAATGGCTCACCCCAGTATCTTTGACGCGAAAACAACCAATCCCTCAGCTTAAAACACACCACCTTCCTTGCAGATTGCTCCGTTTCCAGATCCCACAAAATTTTGTCTTTCGCTTCCGTCGAAGGCAATCCGTCGTACTTTCCGGAATTTACCAAAACGCCCTCGCCTGTAAACGGTAAGTGGTTGCCGGAGTGCTCTTTATGATGCGTACGTTCGGCCTGCTGAATGACTTCTTTGATCGGCAACGAGAACTGCTGCGCAAAAGCGAAATCCCGTTCATCGTGCGCCGGAACCGCCATGACAGCCCCCGTTCCGTAACTCATCAGGACGTAATCCGCCACCCAAATTGGCACCGCATCGCCATTGACGGGATTGATTGCGTACGCCCCCGTAAACACGCCCGATTTTTCCTTCGACAAATCCGTACGATCTAAGTCGCTCTTATTGGCCACTTTTTTGACGTACTCACGGACCGCTTTTTGCTGAGCATCCGTTGTTAGCGTCGACACGAGCGGATGTTCCGGCGCAATGACCACGTAAGTAACGCCGCACAGCGTATCCGGACGCGTTGTGAAAACTTTCAGGCTTTCCGCGGAATTTTCCACTTTAAACACGATTTCCGCCCCCTCAGAGCGCCCAATCCACGCGATTTGCTGACGTTTTGTCGACTCCGGCCAATCGAGGTTCGGAAGAGCTTCCAATAATTTGTCCGCATAGGCTGTAATCCGTAAAATCCACTGACGCAACAATTTTCGCTCTACCGGATGGTTTCCGCGCTCCGAACGTCCATCGATGACTTCCTCGTTCGCCAACACCGTCCCCAACGCGGGACACCACCACACAGATCGCTCATCGACGTACGCAAGCCCGTGTTGAAACAACTTCAGAAAAATCCACTGCGTCCACCGATAATAGTCCGGATCCGTCGTGTTAATCTCTCTCTCCCAATCAATTGCGAGTCCTACACGCTTAATTTGCTTCCGGAAATTGTTAATATTGTCCTCCGTGTTAATCGCCGGATGGACCCCCGTTGCGATCGCATGCTGCTCCGCCGGCAACCCAAACGCGTCCCACCCCATCGGATGCAAGACGTTGTACCCGAGAGCCTTCTTGTAACGCGCCAGAACGTCCGACGCCGTATACCCCTCAATATGCCCAACATGCAGCCCGCTACTCGATGGATACGGAAACATATCCAGTATGTAATACTTCTCATTACCGCACGCAACTCCCTCCGCCACAAACGTTTTATCAACTCCCCACCTCTCCTGCCACCGAGGCTCTATCGCCGCAAAATCATACCTCTCAGTCTCGTCTTTAAACATAAGTAAAAATTAAACGTGAAAAGCGCTATTTCGTCAATGAGCGAAAATAATGGAAGTAAATCCGGAAACTTTTCTTTTCCGGGGAAAAGAAGAAGTTTCCGGACCTTCAAAAGAAAAGCATATCGGAAGGCATTTTTGGTGGGCGCTTGAGCGCCCACCAAAAATGCCTTCCGAATAAGAGTTTTTTCAGGGGAGGTCCGGAGGGGGCGTTTTTTGCAAAAAAAGCCCCCTCCGGCTTTTTTATTTCTCTAATATTTGCAGATACTTCTCGATATTTTCTTGGATTTCGAGGTCTGCGGGGGTTTTGTTATCTTGTTTGAGGACGAGGTTGAGGGCTTCTCTGAGGACGTTAATGGCTTTGTTTTTTTCGCCTGCCTGGGAGAAGCAATCACCTGCACACAGGTAGAGAAAGGGGTGAGGGAGGGCTTTAATGAGGGTTTCGTAGAAGCTGACGGCGGCCCCAATGCCATTTTCTTTCCATTCGGTCATCGCGAGGAGGATGTAGGGTTTGATGTGAGTTGGGTAGAGGGTTGCGATGAGGGAGAACATCGTGCGGGCCTCGCAAACGTGATCTTCCTGGAAGGCCTCGTTTGCGAGCTGCAAGAGGTTGTTGAAGAATTCTTCTGAGCCGTAGAGAATACTGGAAATTTCCGCGAGAGCTTCTCGGCTGCGGGCGGAATGGATTTTGTCGAAGACCCTCGCGACATTGCCGGAATGGTCGTGGTTTCGGAAGTGTATAATGGCTTCTTCTGCAGCGACTTCCGATTCGTCTAAAGCTTTTTGAATGACTTCAGATTTTTTAGCGACCAAGGCATCCACTTCTTTTTCTGAGAGAGAGGCGTGGTTGGGATTTTCTCCAACAATGGCGGCTAGGGATAGCGTTTGAACCAAAAGTTGCTTGATTTCGTTTTGATCGGGTGAGTGAAGTTGCATAAATTATTTTGGGATAAAGTGTTAAAGTTAAGATAAGAATTCAAGTGTGGCATTAAATGTCTTCATCTGATATCGGTGGTAGATAGGGGTTCTTATTTGGATTAAATTGCGATTGCGATTGGAATTGATTTATATTGGGATTAAATTGCGATTGCTGCATATACGGATTATTCGGATACAGATTTGACTGTATATTTTGGGGATACGAACTGCCGCCTTGCGTGACATTAGCGGGTTGCGTGCTGGGCATACTTGCTCCGAAAAGGATGACTGGGATCAGAGGGGTGATCACACCGGGCGCAACGCTCATGAGGTGCCCTGCGAAACCTCCAATCGCAAACCGCACGACGGCCATAGCGGTTTCTTCCGCAACCATTTGCAGAATAGATGGAGGCTGTTGTTGGTGAGCAACTTCCACAGTAGATTTTTTAACGTCTTTCTCTGGAATCTTTTCCTCTTTTTTAACGATCCGAATGTTCTCTTTGGGTTTTTGATGCAGTTCCCTTTCAACCTTTTTTTCTTCAATTTTCTTTTCTCCTTCTACCTCCTGTTTCTCTTCAATTTTCTTTTCTCCTTCTACCTTCTTCTGTTCGATTTTTGGTTGTTCAACATCACGACTTTCAACGGGCTTATTTTTTTGTTCCATTTCCTGGATTTTAGCCTGCCGGGTCATGATTTGCTGGTAAATGGAGCCAACAAGGCCCATTGTGCAAATAACGCCGCCAGCAATGATGAGGGGGACGCAAATGGCTGGAGCGGCAACGGTCGTTGCAACGGCGGCGGTTCCGGCGACAGCGGTGGCGGCAGCAGCGGCGGTTGTTGCAATGCCAATGAGAAATGCAAGTCCTCCGAGACCAGCAAGGAATCCGCCTCCAATCTGCATAGAAGCGCAAAACTTATTGTTTTCCCCGTAAAGGGTTTTACTGATAAAGTCCTTAATAGGTGCGATGAAGTCCTTGTCCTTCATGCTCGCTTCCATGACTTGGTAAGCGACATCACCTGTTGAGAGGGGATTTACTTTTGGTTGTGGGTTAGACATATGAGATTAGGTTGTTAAAAACGAAGTTAAACTTATTAAAGTCTATCAATGGGGTTTGCTGAAGTCAAGTTTTAAGGAGGCTTTTATGAGGGTCTACATACTCTAGTTCCAGTTCTTCCTCGTTGGGCTTTTTTAGTATAAGTTCCTCCTCAGTAGGGTCTTTTTGTTTAAGTTTACTGGAAGGCTTTTTCTGTTTGATGTCACTAGCATCTATTTTAAAATCACCCCAATCTTTCAACGATATAACCTCAACGTCGATTTCTTTTGAACGGTCCCTGATTCCCTCAAGTTCTTTTTTAATATTTTCGAACTCTGACCTCATGACCTCCGCTTGTATAATTGCGTTTTGTTCTAAACCTTTTTGGTCGTCACTTTTATACGAGACCTTCAACGTCTCCATCGTTTTCTTCAACGTATCTAATTTTTTTCCGATTGTGGATAATTTTTCTCCGTCTTCCTTGTTGACCTGCCTATTGTCAAGGCTCTTTGTTATTTCCTCGACGTCTTTGCGTTTGTCGCCAATCCATTCCTTTTCTAGATTTAGCGCTGTGGATAGGCCTTTTGCTGTATTGGAAGCCAGAAGTTTAGATAGGTTGCTTTCGTTTACTTTAGCGACCTGCCTATTGCCGATACTCACCGTTTTTTTATTGATTTCTTTGTACCTGTCGACAACCTCTTGCTTCTCTTGCTCTAGCAATGCAAATCGGACTTTTCCTGGGATGGAAGCCAGAAATCTGCAGGCTGGTACTGGAATGCTACTGATGCCTTCGCCGATTTTTCCGACCAACGAGACGAGGCTGTTGAAAGCTTTCGATACAAGTGAAGACTTGGACTTTTCCGTGGAAATGATATTGAACTGATGTTGCTCAAGGTCGGCGATATCGTCATCCTTCTTCAAGGCTACCTTGCTCAGTACATTTACATTAAGGGATTTCGATAAATCGATTGCCTTGAGAGGTTCTACGTTTAATTTAAAGGACCCCTCGCCCATTCCGATCACATTTTCGGCGGATAGATCAATGGTTTTCAACGGATGAGGAACATTCTCGCTGATGATCTGAAAACCTTCCTGGTCTGTTTTAATCGATGGTGGGTTCTGTAGGTTGCTTATACTCATGAGAAGGTTTGAATTTTTCGCGCCAGTGGGGAGTTGGCATCACAGTTTTATGATCTGATCCAGGCCTGCCTTTACTTCCTGTAATTTGAAAAGTAAGAATGGGTAACCTGCAGCTGTTTGATTAAAGATCTTGGCGTTGGCCGTTTCTGCATTTAGGTCCTTTTTCATTTTCTGGAGCCACTCTAAATCCTTTTCCTTGAGCGCTTTATTGCCTATTTTACCCATGAGCGTTTTTATATCCTTGATGAGGGCTTGGCCTTGAATGCTTGATGTCTCCTTGGGTTTTTTGTTAAATATTTCCTGTGTCTCATCGAAATTCAGTGTTTGCACTAATTTCACGTTCCTTTCTTTGATGGCTTGATTGAGCTCCTTGTTTTCAGCAATCGCGCTCTTCTCTTGCTCGAGCAACGCGAATTGCACTTTTCCTGGGATGGAAGCTAGAAATTTTAAGGCTGCGACCGGAATATCGACGATGATGCCTTTGCCGATTTTGCCGACGAAAGAGACGAAGCTGCTGAAAGCTGTCGATGCCAACGAGGACTTGGTTGTTCCTCGTAACTCTGTCGGGACAATGGCGTTTGAAGGATCTTGCGGGGCGTAAGTGATGTCATTGGGATCATCGGCCCCTTCAGTCTTGAGATTGGGTTCTGATGCGACGTATTGCAAATCGTCCTCGTCCTCTTCCTTCTGGGCTAGCTTACTCAGTGTATTGACTGCAGAGAATTTCGATAAATCGATTTCCTTGAGAGGTTTTACGTCTGACCCAAAGGACCCCACGTCCATTTTGATCACATTTTCGGTGGATAGGCTAACAGTTTTCTTTGGATTCGAATCACCTTTGCTGCTGATCGTCCAATCGTCCTTATTTGTTTTAATCGATGTTACACTCATGAAGAAAAGAAAGTATCTTTTTACATTCTCTTAAAAAATTACACCCATGGCAAGCCTGAAGAGGGTATTTTTTGAATGTGAGCAGATTTTGAGCTTAAAAGCCTTCTCCAAACAACAGAATTTCGGGTTTTTTGAGGACAATTACCACAATTTCGATTCATAACTGGATATGTGCTTAGAGCATTCCTTATTTGCCTGATTGATCTCATTATTTAGAAACTCCCAGTGATCGTTTAGTTTGTTTTCAAGCGTCCACGCTTCATTTTTACTCGTTTTACTCGTCGTAGTTGTTGTAAGCTTAATAGGTTCTTTCAAAACAGTTTCCAAAAATTGATCAAAATTGGAAACAGCTTGGCGGAGGTCGTGAATGTTTTCGTGGAGTTTAGTATTGGTCTTTGGGGATTGTGTGTCCATGTTTGCGATGATGGAATTAGCTATTCTCCAATAAAGCCTTGGATGCATTTCTTTTATTTCATCAAGACGTTTGAGGATTTTGTCTTTATTATCTCTTATCTTCGCCTGAAGTAGATACTCTAATTTGCGACCTAGCGCTAGCTCGAGTTTTTCTAACTCAAACGATTTTTTGGCGACTTGGCCAGCCGGGAGAGTGCCCGCTGTTGGTATCTTTTCTAGCATAACTCCGCATTCTTCACTAACTTTTTCATAGTGCTCTTTCAATTCTTTCTGTCTTCTTTCCTCAAAAGCAGCGTGGATGTTCTCGGGAATTGAGAGGATAAGGCTCATTGCGCTGATTGGGAAATTCAAAACACCTTTAAACGCGACAGTCGCTAGATTGCTTACAAATTTAACGATGAGGTGATTGTTCATAATCCTCAAATCCGTATTGTTGGCTATGTGGAGCTTGGCTAAAAGGTCTTGGGCTTGTCCCAGGTAACTTCGTAGCGGCGTGCCAAAATCAAAAGTGTCATTGTCTAAACTTAACCACTCAAGGGGTTTTTCCAACACACCACCGATACAACCTTTGAAAGACCCTGGATCCGCATTAATGATGTCACTGACCGCTTTTTTGATAAAATTGGCGTGGGATTTGACTGGTGATGTACCAACGCCATAAGGTAGTGTGCTAATACCCCTATTACTCGCTCTATCCAAACCAACCATGCGTCAAAAATACCCCTCCGCGATATTGTCTTAAAAAAACACGCCCATGGCAAGCCTGAAGGAAGCGTTTTAAAACCAGTGCTAATTTTTTCACATTTTCCAGCTTGAGAGGGATTTCTTTCAGGTAGATTTCATGTTCATTCTTGATCTCTTGTAAATCGTCTATGCATTTTTTAAACATTTGGTTTGCGTTTTTAACGGTCTCTGGATTGTTATTTTTCTTTATTTGTTCCATTTCTTCCTTAACACTCGTAAGCATGCGAGATGCACTGCCAAACCCATATTTGGAGGTAGACCCTGCTAAATCATTGACAAGTTTATTAAGACGTAACGCTGGACAACTCTGAGGAGCGTTTAGGGGGTTTTCGATCTTTTTTCCAGTTGACTTCTCAATCTCATCTAATTTTGCGGTAATCTCGTCTTTTAATTTGGCTATATCGTCACTTAACGTGTTTATATCGACGTTTTTCGAAACTTTATAACCGCTAAGGTCTTTGAAGATTCCGGCAGCGCCCGTCAGTTTCGAAAATAACCAGGACTTATTCGAGACTATATGACTGCCAAGGCCTTTGAAGATTCCAGTAGCGCCCGTAAAAACGCTCGTCAGTTTCGAAAATAACCAGGACTTTTGTTTTTCTTGTTCCGGTTTTTTTATGTCTAGTCCCTGTTTGTTTTCAACAGTCCCTGTTTGTACTTTAGTTTGATCTAATTGTACGTTACTTTTATCTAATTTGTTTATACCTGACATATAAAATGACTCCTTTATTTCATTTTCTACAAGAAATACGCCGATAGCAAGCTTGAAGGGGTAAAAAGTAGGAGCAAAAAAAACAACCCGCTCGTTACAAGCGGGTTGTGAGAGGTAAAATGGAGAGCTCAACGTGAAGGAATCGCTATGTAACTAGCGGCTGACGTTGAATCAATTTTTAAGTTTTTCGAGCCGCTTAATGCCATTATCGAACGACTTAAGGTGTTCCTTGAAATGGTTTTTAGGATCTCCACGGGTATAATCGAGATACTTTTTAAAGGCGTAACTTATGCGTAACTCTTTATCTTTATCTTCACGTGAGAGAGGTTTTTCGATTTCTTGGTCGAGATTGGTTGAGGTCTTGTCTAAAAATTTCTCAAACTGGTTAAGCTGTTGCTCGATTGAGCCATGTGCGTCACCAAGGTTCTTCCATTCTCGATCCATGGGAATAGCATGATCGCCAAATTTGTCGTACATGGCCGAATCGATATCACCGCGTATGTGGTTGCCTATAAACTCCCCTCTGCTCTCGCGAATCTCTTCAAGTTGCTCTGTAATTAGATCTATCTTTCTCTTAATTGATTCAAATTTAGTGAGAAAAAAAGTTTTTTGGATTTCATTTTTGAATAACGCCTTATTTTTATCGCTAATTTTTGATTGCTCAATCAACTGAAGTGATTTGTCTTTAATGTCTGATAGGGATTTTGGGTTTTTGATGCCTCCTGCCCAAAGTTTTTCTAATTGACCCAATACCTGATTGCTTTCAGATTTGCCAAAGAGAAGGCTCTTAATAGAATTTACGAATTGTGTGATAAAATTGCCCTTAAGCTGCTGAAATTTTGGTACGGACACACTGCGTTCTCTAAGGAGTTTGCTCTGTTCGAGATTACCTTTAACAGTCTCGCTACTCACTTTTTTAAAAGCGACCTTTTCTGGTTTTTCCGAGACTATCTCTTTGTTAGCGTCACTAATGATGTTTTGTTTGATTGGATTGATCTTGGGAAGATTGCAATTTGACATAATCAAATACCTAATTTCCCTCATTCTCTACAAAAAACACGCCGATAGCAAGCTTGAAGGGGTAAAAAGTGGGAGCAAAAAACAACCCGCTCGTTACAAGCGGGTTGTGAGAATGAAACTTTAAAGGATCGGGGATTTTTAACAGCCGAGCAGAGTGATCTCAGGAATGAGCTCCACCGCCGTGTCTGGCAGCTTTTGCGCTGAGTCGGACGCGACCTTTCGGGTCGATCCCGATGCATTTCACAAGGATTTCCTCGCCGACTTTACACACATCTTCCGGGTGATTCACGTGGCCATCGGTAATTTCCGAAACGTGAACGAGACCTTCCTTGCCAGGGAAACATTCAACAAAAATCCCGAACTCCTTGATGCTGCGAATGATACCACGATAAACCTTATTGGGTTCGATGTCACTTGTCGCACGTTCCACCTCAGCAATCGCATTTTTCAGCGCCTGCTTCGTTGGAGCAAAGATGGACAAACGACCGCTATTGTCTTCGTTGATATCAATTTGGGCACCAGTGATTTCCGTGATTTTCTTGATCACTTTCCCGCCGGTTCCGATGAGCGCACCGATTTTTTCGGGTAAAATGCGCATTTGATGGACTTGTGGCGCATACTCATTGATGGTAGGTCTCGGTTTCGCGAGGGTTTCTGCCATGACATCGAGGATTTTTAGACGCATTTGCCTGTTTTGCTCAATCGCCTCTTTTGCGATGGCGATCGGTAAGCCCTTGAGCTTCAGGTCTAATTGGAAGCCCGTAATGCCTTCGCGCGTACCCGCTATTTTGAAGTCCATGTCGCCGTAATGATCTTCTGAGCCAATGATATCCGTCAAAATGACGTACTTGGAAATGACATCCTTCGCGTCCATCTGTGTCACGAGGCCCACGGAAATTCCAGCCACAGGAGCGATGATCGGAACACCCGCATCCATGAGGGCTAGTGTGCCGCCGCAAACCGTTGCCATAGAACTGGATCCATTGGACTCCAGAATGTCCGAAACCAACCGTATCGAGTACGGAAATTCCGTTTCAGGAGGGACGATGGAATTTAGGGAACGTTCCGCCAATGCGCCGTGACCGATTTCGCGTCTGCCAGAGGGGCCAAACCTGCCCACTTCTCCGACGGAAAAGGGAGGGAAGTTGTAATGCAAAATGAAAGACTTCGATTGAGCTCCACCCGTGAGGGCATCGAGATCCTGAGAATCGCGGTTGTTCCCGAGGGTTGTAGTCACGAGAGCTTGCGTTTCGCCGCGTTGAAAAATGGCCGATCCGTGCACACGTGGTAGCACCCCTGCCTTTGCGAGGAGAGGGCGTAACTCGTTAGCCTTACGGCCATCCGCGCGACGTCCCTCTTCAAGAACGTTGTTGCGGTAAATATCCGAAAGCAGTTCTTCGAAAGTGATTTTGAGTTGGAATTCCTCTAACGTCTTAGCAGCTAAGTCCTTTTCAAACAATTTTTTCGCCTCTTCGTAAATCTCTGCAATGGCATCTTCGCGAACGAGCTTGTTCTCTTGGAAAATGGCTTTGCTGAGACGTGCGTGAAAGTGTTTGTTGCACGAAGCAAGCATATCCGCCTTTGGTGCAAAAAGTGGAAAGGAACGTTTTGCCTTATTGACTTGCGCTGCAAGGTTTTCCTGTGCGACAAGAATTGGTTGGATCGCGTTATGAGCGAACTCGAGAGCTTGCACAAGCTCCGCGTCACTGATTTGATCGGCGCTTCCCTCAATCATCATCATGTCGTTCTTATTACCGACGTAAATGAGGTCGAGACGCGACTCAAAGAGTTGGTCATTGGTGGGATTGACGATCAACTTTCCATCAATTTCTGCGATGCGGACGCAACCAACGGGGCCGTGCCACGGAATGTCAGAGCACATCAGGGCGGCGGATGCACCGTTCACCATGAGGACGTCGGACTCGTTTTGAAGATCGGTCGATAGTAGTAACCCAATGACCTGCACTTCGTTGTAAAATCCTTTTGGAAACAGAGGACGCAGAGGGCGATCACAAAGCCGTGACGTCAAAACCTCTTTTTCGCTGGGCTTGCCTTCGCGCTTAAAATAGCCGCCTGGGAAACGTCCCGCAGCAGAGAAACGCTCTCTGTAATCGACGCTAAGAGGAAAGTAATCCTGGTCCTTTTTAAGCGATTTTGCGACGGTTGCGCTGACAAATACGCTCGTTTCTTTGAGAGCGATGATTACGGCCCCGCTTGCTTGCTTGCCGAAATCGCCGGTGGACATCGAAATGCCCAACTCGGGGACTTCGACGAAATATTTTTGGTGAATCATGCCGCTTTTTTGACCAAGGTCGCCAGAAGACACTAAAAGATGATTAATTTCTGGGCTTTCGACAGAATGCTTTTGTTGGTTCATATATAAGGTGTTATTTGTGATTTGTATTAAACAATAAAAGAACAGCCAAAACCTAGATAAAGTTAAGGCGCTGAATTTTTTTGTGTAAAGAGAACTTAATAAGCGGACTTTCTCAGGTGGAGATCCTTCGCTATTTCCTCGCACTTTGCGGGATCGTTGTGCTTAACGTACTTAAGCAACTTCCGGCGCTTCATGGCCATTTGAATCAGGCCGCGTGTCGAGTGGAAATCTTTCCGGTGCGTTTTTAAGTGCTCCGTTAAGTGGCTGATTCTTTCGGACAGCCGGAGAATCTGCACTTGGCTTGAGCCGGTATCGCTTTTATGCAATTGATGTTTTTCGATCAGAGTATCGCTTGTCATTGTCGTTATTGTTGAATAAATATATAGACATTAGGGGTTTGTTTCCTGAAATCAACTTTTTTCTCTCTTCTTTTCACGGATGCCGTTACCCCGTACATAACGTGATTTCTTTGATGCCGCTGCAGCCGTCAATCGAACGAATATTTTCCAAGAGCGTTTTCTTTTTAAACAGAAGTTCTTGACGCACGAGCGGATTGTCAGCGCTGATGAGCAGTTGCGTGTTGTTTTTAACGAGCTTGAGCGGACGGGCCTGAGATGCGTACCGGTTCCCGATGATCACGGTCCAATGCTTCACCAAGATTTGCTCGAGGGAACAATTTTGCGTGTGGTGCTTTTGAAAAATCGCTTGAACGAGATCGCCAACGTTATGAATTGATGCCATTTTCGGAGGAAACGCGACCGCCTTCTCCGGAATTCCTCTCAAGTTGGAGATCAGTTTCAGGTTCTCGTAGGAGAAAAATGGCCTCTTACGTTTAGGCGATGCGTTCCGTGATGAGCTCATTAAGTGTTGGACGTTTGGGTGCTAAGCGGTAGGCAAAGCGAAGATATTCAAGCGCGTGATCGAGCTTGGAATGATCGTTGTAATGGATCATCATCAAAGGCTCCCCTTGCTTGACCTGCACCCCCACCTTCTTCAGCTGCGAGACGCCGACAGAGGTATCCAGGAGAGAGTCTTCGCCGCCCGGATGTGAGAGGATATGGACACCCTTCGCAACCATCTGGGCGTTTACGGAATGCACGTAGCCACGCTTTGGTGCCGCGAGCTTTTTGATGTGCTTAGCCTGCGGGAACTTCTCCGGATTGTCGATGTACGACGTATCCCCTCCCTGCGCCGCCACCATTTCCTTAAATTTTTGCAGCGCAGAACCGTTGTAAAGGTGCGTTTGCACGGCCTGTTTTGCGGAAAGCGTTGAACCAGAAACGCCAGAGAGTCGCAGCATTTCCATGCCCAGCTTCAAGACGAGTTCCTTTAAGTCCGGCGGACCTTCGCCTTTGAGTAGCTCGATCGCCTCCTTAATTTCAATGGCCGTCCCGACCGTATTTCCGAGGGGCTGATTCATGTCCGTCACGAGCGCAACGCAACGCCGCTTTAGGGTTCGCGCCACACGGGTCACGTTCCTCCCCAACTGACTCGCGAGCTCTTTGTCCTTAATGATAGCACCGTTCCCCCATTTAACGTCCACAACGAGATTTTCCGCTCCAGCAGCCAACTTCTTACTCAAAATGCTGCAGATAATCAGCGGAATGTTGGGGATCGTTGATGTGTGACGACGCATGTCGTACAGAATGTGATCGACTGGCGCAATATGCGGATCCTGCTGGCTCATGCAACACCCGACCGATTGCAGCTGCTTCAGGAATTCCTTTATCGTGAGTTTGGTTCTAAATCCCGGAATCGCAGACATCTTTTCCAGTGATCCAAAAACGAAATCCTCATCTTTCCCGATCATGGTCGGAGCAATGATACCACAAGAAGCTGCCAACGCCGTCAAAACAATCGCACTCTTGTCGCCAACTCCTCCCGTCGCGTAAAGACCGACTTTGGGCTTGCTAAGGCTCGTCAAATCAAGGACTTCACCTGAGAGGATCATTTCCTCTGAAAAAATGGCGATCTCTTGGGCAGATAAGCCCTGAAAATAGATCGTCATAACAAGCGCTGCCATCTGGAACTCCGGCATCTCGCCGCCCAGGATGGCGTTGACGATAAAACGAATCTCGGTATCGCTAAACTCGATGCCGTCACGCTTCTTTTCAATGAGCGACGTAAAAGACGGATGTGCCGTCTTTAACGAATGCGGAATTGTCTGCTCTTTCGCTTTACTTTTGGGTTTCGTAGGCATATGCTGTTGAAAATAGATAAACGTATTGTAAAAAACGCCAATTTAAGATATGCAGCCTTGTGCTCAACTGTCGAGCTTTTTTTCAAAAAACCCACTTTTTTAAAAAAAGTGGGTTCCCGTGGGCCCTTCCGCAAAAAAACTTTCATGGGGAGGCGTCGATTTCAAGCACTAGGTTCGTTTTGCATTACCCCCTGTCTTCAAGTTACTCGGTTTTTTTGTCTGCGTTAATACTTGACCGTTGATCTTAATTCCAGGGATACCTTGGGCAATTGCTAGTAAACCTTTTTCATTAATTCCCGTCCCTAGCGTAAAAATTTCCTTGAGATTCTTCCCATATTGTATGATACCAGTAACGGCATCGTTATTGATGGAAGGACAACGCTTGATATTGAAGCTCTTTACTGTCTCACAATTTTTCAAGATGCTAATGATGCTCTTATTGTCCAATGAACTGCAGCCATCAAGATTTAGGGTAATGATTGGTTTATTATTGAGCATATCGACAAATTGATTTGCCTTGAAATCACTCCTATTCAATATTACCAAATGTTGCAAACGGTTGCAGTTTTCCCTAACATTACTGAAGAATGTAGACTTCATAGGTGGTGTATCATCAATACGGAGTGCCACTAGATTAGAGCAGCCTGAAAAGATTTTATTGAATGCAGTGAATACATGTTCGGTTAATAGTTTGCCATTTGTTGATTTAACCTGCACCTTCTTGATGGTACACATTATATTTAGTGTATTGAGATTCCCCCCGCAAAGCCCAATTGCGTTTAGGGTCGCTGTCTTACTCACATCACAGCCTCTAAGGTTTAAAGCTTGCCAAGAAGTTCTAGATTTTATAATTGTATAGATCTGCCCTGTCGTTAAGAAGTTTTCGTTATTGTTTAAACCAAGCGCGTTTAACGCTTTGCATGCTAGTATAAATTTTACTACAAGATCTGAAGATACAGAGTTTTTAACATTATCCAAGGTTAACTTTGTCAAGTATTGGCAATTCTTGGCGATCGCAAGTAAAATTGATCCATCTATGGCTTGTGAGCTATTCGCGACCTGCAAGCTCTTCAAATTCCGCGAATATTGAGCAATAGCCTTAAGGACTTTGTTTGAGAATTGCGCTCCATTGAGACGGATACTTTCAAGTTCTGGGTGCGTTTTAATAAAGTCAATGAGCACGTCTTCCGCTATATCTGCGGAATTGGGGAAATTAGGCGAGAGAGGCTTCAAAGTCACACTGGAGAGTCGATCGTTGTTCAACAATTGGATCTGACACACAAATTTATTCATAAGACGAACGAGGGAGGATCGAGTGTCGATTTTTAATACTTTTCGTTTATCGTTATGATTTGCTTCTAATTTGAAACCAATTTTTACATCGTTAAACAGTTTTGGAACAAGTATTTTCTTTGTCGCAGCTGTAGTAGAATCGGAGGTCGAATTTCCACTGGCTGGCAAAAGTTGTTTTTTCTTGTTCTTGCTCTTTGAGACATCAGTGAGCACAACTTCCTGATTGTTAAAAGGAACTATAGGTGAATTAAGAGGATAATTGCTCGAATTATTGATCTGGGTAGTGGAGATAGTATTGTTAGTCACATTACCCGTGTTGTCGCCAGTGCTTGGGATAGCGAATGCAAGGAGCACTTCAAGCTGCGCAATTTCGAGATCCGAAAGGTTATCATCTGACAAAAACTCACGCCAGTTTACCTGCTTGGTTGGTTTCTGCTGTGAGGCAATATGGAAAAATAGATTAAGCACGCTAACGCCCTTCGCTGAGAGTTTCCTTCCGAATAACTCCTCCCAGTTCCACTGGGTTTGAACTGGCTGAGATGGATTAGACAGATTGTTGTTCGAATGGTTAGTCGTTCGAGTGATGTTATTACCAGCGTTGTTAATATTCAGCTGATTCGTGGGCAAATTGTTAAATGGGGTGAGCGTAGTATTGGTATTATTGATATTACTGAACGTAGAGGATGCGTTCGGGTTTTTAGGTGTTGCCCTGACTGGCTTGGGTACAAGAATCCTGTCATTGTCGTTGTTGTCTTGCTTAGAACTGTTCTTTTTGTTGTTCTCATCAACGTTCTTTTCGAGCATGCCATAGTTATTTGGCAGCATAGCTCCTAAACAGGTTGTGATACATGCGGCAACGAGAAATCGTCTCCTTGTCGTTGATTTTACTAGGATCATAGTGGGTTTCCTTTGCGTAAGTTTGCTTGAATTGCAAATAAATTGTAACTTTGACAAAAGAAGATTGTCTTTCTTGTAATGCTGTCAAGCGTTATTATTTGTTTTTTTCATCCCAGTGATCCGACCCTTCTGGCAAAAAACTCTCACCTGAAATGCATTTTTGCTTGCAGCAAAGAGGCATTTCGGTACGACTTTTCTTTGGGAGGTTCGGAAACTGTTTCTTTTCTTCCGAAAAGAAAAGTTTCCGAGTAATATCATTTACGACAAACTATGAGTTCGCCGACAAATATTCGCAAAGGGAACGTGATTGTGTATCAAGGGGTTCCGCATTTAGTTCTTGGGGTTGATCACAGGACGCCTGGGAGGCGTGTGGGATTTGTGCAGGTCACGATGCGCAATTTACAGAAGGGGTCATCGATTGTGGCCAAGTTCAAGTCCGCGGAGGTGATCGAATTTTGCCACGTGGAATCGAAGGCACTGGAATTTTCGTACGTGGATGAGGGGGGGTATCACTTCATGCATCCAGAGACCTTTGAGGACACGGTATTGCCGAAGGAAGTTGTTGAGGAGCAAAAGGATTTTCTTGTTCCATCGAATACGTACGAGATCCTTTTTGTGAACGAGAAGCCTGTTCAGGTGCAATTGCCAGCGTCGGTAGCGATCAAAGTGACGAGGGCGTCGGAGGGTTTGCGGGGAGACAGTGCTTCGAGTGCGCAGAAAGCGGTAGAAACGGAGAGTGGCTTGATGATTCAGGTACCGCTTTTCATCAAAACGGGCGACGTGATTCGCATTAACACGGAAGACAAGACCTATTTGGGGCGCGCGTAGGGATTTTGGAGCCTCTCGGACTTTATTTTTATGGAGAACTTCACGAAGGCTTGGGGCAGCTCTAGGGAGCGGTTGTTCGGTGGCGCTGGAAAAAATGGCAGCGCGCGCGATCGTGATTGGGATTTAGATGACAATTCCGGCGGCAAGCGCAAAAAAAACGACAAAGCGGCTCCTGCTGAAAAAGAGAAGGTGCTGACCATCTACACGATCTCGTTGGACGAGAAGCAGATGCAAACGCTTGCGGCTTGTTGCGAGCAGCAGCTGTGGGACCCCTATGACGTTGCATATGCGCGATTTGCGTACAAAGGAAATGGCGTGAATGTCGTTGGGTATCGCTCGGGAAAAGTGGTCATTCAAGGGAAAAAAACGGAGGATTTCATCAAGTTTACGCTGGAACCGAAAGTGACCGGTGCGCCGCAGTTGGGATACGATCATACCCTTCATCCAGAATGGTTTGAGCCCCACGCCGGCCTCGATGAAAGCGGAAAAGGAGATCTCTTCGGCCCACTCGTAACGGCCTGTGTCATTGCAGACGGAACGGCCGTCGATACGTGGATCAAAGATGGCCTAAAGGAGAGCAAAAAAATCACCAGCGACGCCGTTATGCTGGAATTTGACAAAAAGATCCGAGCGACGAAAGACGTTGTTGTTGAGGTTGTTTTCGCAAAAATGGAGAAGTACAATGCGTTGTACGCGCAGTTCAAGAATTTAAACAATCTTCTCGCATGGATGCATTCAAAAGCCCTCGACGGAGCCCTGAAAAAGCGCTTTGTTCCGTGGGGGATGCTGGACCAATTTTCTAAGCAGCCTCTTGTGCAAAATTATTTCCAACGTGCTCACGTTCAAGACGATGCGAACGTTAAATTTGATTTGCGCATGATGACCAAGGCCGAATCCGACCCCGTTGTCGCTGCGGCATCCGTTGTGGCACGTGCAGAATACATTCGGCAAATGAGGAAACTCAGCGCGGAATGCGGGGAAATTCTCCGCAAGGGCGTCAGCGAAGAAGTCAAGGCGCAGGCAAAGCGTATTGTCGAAAAATTCGGCCCCGAGGGGCTGTTAAAGTTCTGCAAACGCCACTTCAAAACAGCTTACGAAGTTTTAGGCTTGCCACCGCCCAGCGAAACTGATCGCTTATAAAGTGATCAGTCAATCCATATGGTTTTAGACAACAATGCCCTTTTAATGTACGACCGAGCACTGTGCGCGGATGCTGGCCTAGTCGGTGTTGATGAAGCCGGCAGGGGGGCTCTGGCGGGACCGGTTGTTGCTGCTGCTGCTTGGGTAAAACAAGATTTTTACGACAAAGAACCCGAGGAATGCAAAAAAGTGCGCGATTCCAAAACCCTTCCCGCGCTTACCCGCGAAAAATTGTTCAATCAGTTTGTTTCCTGGGAGCAAGAAGGGCTTATTGCCTTTAGTTGGGCCCAGGCAAGCGTCGTCGAGATAGACGTCTGTAACATCTTAGGCGCCACACACTTAGCAATGAGGCGGGCTCTAGACGTTCTTGCTAGCAAACTCCCCAAATCCCTCTGCCTCGAACCCCAAATCAATGCCGATCTTGACGACAACGACGCTGCAGAATGGCTCGGAACCCGTACCCCCCTCCGCATTCTCGTCGATGGACCTCCCGTCAAACCCTTTGACTACAAACACGAAGGCGTTATTTCCGGCGACAAAAAAAGCTTCGCTATCGCCCTGGCCTCGATCGTCGCCAAAGTCTCCCGCGACTGCCTCATGCTCGAACTCGACTCCCTCTACCCCGCCTACGGATTTGCCAAACACAAAGGCTACGGGACCCCCGAACACTCCGCCGCCATCCTCAAGCACGGCCAAACGGACGAACATAGGTCCCTATTTTTGACGAAACTTTTCTCAAGGAGAGGGAAAGAGTAGGTTTTTTCCGGAGGGGGTGTTTTTTGCAAAAAGCACCCCCTCCGGACCTCCCCCTTAAAAACTCTCGTTCGGAAGGCATTTTTTGGCACTTCGTGCCTAAAAAATGCCTTCCGATGCCGCTTTTCTTTTGAAGGTTCGGAAACGTTTTCTGTTCTGGAACAGAAAAGTTTCCGAGTCTCACCAACCAAAAACAATATGCATAAAATCAAAAATTCCCTTGGGGCGATGGTGGGGACGGCATTGGAGTTGTATGACAAGTCGTTATATGGTTTTTTAGCGCCGACGTTGGTGGGGGTATTTTTGCCGTCGATCGAGAGGGTTGACGCGTTAATTTTGGCATTTGGGATGTATCCGTTGTCGTTGTTAGCGACGCCGTGGGGGGCCTTGTTTTTCGGGAGAATTGGGGACAAGTTTGGTCGAAAGAAGGCATTGAGTTTGTCGATATTGGGGATGGCCTTTGCGACGGGGGTCGTTGGGTTATTACCGACGTACGCGTCGATAGGTTGGTTAGCGCCGATAAGTTTCGTTTTATTGAGGCTGTTGCAGTGTTTTTTTGCGGCTGGCGAATATAATGGTGGGGCGATTTTCGCGTTAGAACATGTGAGAAAATCTAACAGGGGGATCGCGAGTGGGTGGTACTGTTTTTTTGCGGTTTTAGGGATTTGTGCGGCGTCGTTGGTCGTGGCGATTTTGGCGTATTTTTCGATCGAGCGTTATTGGAGAATCGCGTATCTTTTGGCATTTTTAACGGCGGTTGTGGGCTTTTTTTTAAGACGAAACGCAAGCGAAACGCCGGAGTTTTTGGAAGCAGCTTCCCCAAAGTCTGGCGGAATCCAAACGGCCGTTATGAGCAAAAAAATCTTGATTATAAACGGTTTGTGCATGATCGGAGGGGCGGGGTTTTTTAGTGCGTTGTATACAACTGGGGCCTTATTTCTGACGGCCTACGTCCCGATTGTATCGTCCATAAGCAGTCCTGAGATGTTGGAAATCAACACGATCGGGATGTGGGTTTACGTTGTGATGCTTGTGCTTGGAGGATGGTTAGCGGATCGGTTTGGGATGCAACAATCGATGAAGTGGGCGGCATTTGTGACAATTTTGGCGAGTTTACCGCTTTTTTGGTACCTGATAACGCCAACTGTGCCGATTGTATACGCAATTCGGATCATTTTTGGGCTCCTCTGTGGTTGGTTCGTAGGCCCTTTCCACGCTTGGGCTCAGGGGTTGTTTCCGGTCAACTACCGATACCGCTCCATATCTCTTTGCTACGCAATTGGTTCACGCTTTTTAGCCAATTTAATGCCCTCCCTATCATTTATTTTATGGAAGCAGACGCATATTGTTTGGTTGCCGGGCATTTTGTTGGTGGTTTGGGGAGTTATCGGGTGGATTTCGATACATTTTTCAAAAGAATATGAAAAAAGCGCAACAAAAACTTGACAATTCGGTATATGAGAAGACAATTTGATCTTAATTTAAATCAATAAATTAAATGGCAAATATAGCGTCGGCGAAGAAAAGCATCCGTAAAACAATTAAGCAAACTGCTCGCAATCGTTCAGCTCGTTCTCACCTCAGGACTCTCTACAAGAGAGTGACTGATGGGATTTCAGAGAAGAAAGAGGACATCAAGCAAGTGGTTATCGATTACATTTCTGCGTTAGACAAGGCCGCAAAGCGTGGAATTGTTCATGAAAACAAGGCTCGGCGTCATAAATCAGCGCTATCCCAATACATTTTCCCAGAGACTTGCAAGCTGAAGCCTACCGTGAACCCGCAACAGTTAGAGATCGCGCGTCCGAAGGCGAAAGCCATTTCTGCGAAGGCCAAAAAGGCAGCTGCTGTCGAAAAGGCGAAGAAAACGGCTGGAAGTAAAGGAAAGGCGACGGAAGGCAATAAAGTGAGTGAGGAAAAATCTCCGACAAAGGCGAAGCTTGCCAAACCGAAGGCGAAAGTTACAAAGACGACAGTTACGGCCGCGGCGCGTGTGAAAAAGGAATCCGTTCCTCACGAAAAGCCAGCAAAGAAGGCATAAGTCGCTGTTACCGAAAGATTTTGAGATCATCCCATCTCCACCCCCCGGACGCAAGTTCGCGGGGGTTGTTTTTTGTTCTGTGAAATTGTCGATTACGTGAAGTTGGCGACTATATAAATGTCGTTGTCGCTCAATGCTTTAGTTGGAGATTTGCGCTTTTGAAGTCTCAATTTACTTGACAACTCACGCTCCATAGGTTTCTTTTAGTGCCCTAATAATCAACTGATTCTCTATGCATATAAAAACAAAATTCTTAAAATGTATTTCGGCCGTTGCCTTACTTGCAGTGTGCTTGCACGCACCGGCTGCAGACCCAAAGATTACGTGGAAATTTGATGATGAGATGAATAAAAAAGGACTCCATGCGTCCATTGAAACTGATCGCTTATTCATGCGCGGTGCGAGCCAGCAGGATTTGAATGATTTCATGAATTTGTATCAGGATGGCGACAATTTGAAATTCTTGAATGCGGGGGTCAAGTTGTCGCCAGGTGCGATCCAGCAGAAACTCAAGGTGGCCTGTGAACGTTGGTTAAACAACGATGTTCGGGGCTTAATTTCTATATTTGTAAAAGAGGGCGAAAAGCTCACTTTCATCGGTGTTTGGGGTTTGCAGCAGGCCTCTTTTGCCGGAGGAGGCGAGTGGTCTATCCTATTAGACAAAGGCTATTGGAAGAAAGGTTATGGCTCGGAAGTTGCATCAGTTCTAAAGCCATGGGCATTCGACGTTGTTACAAAAGACTATAAATTTCTCAATAAAAAATTGGATACGGTCTATGCAACGGCTAGCCCAGAAAACGTCGCTTCAGTTCTCTTATTGGAGAAAATGGGCTTTGGACCGTTTGACACAAAAAGCGAGCCGATTGAAGAAAACAGCGTCTTTTCGAACGATTCCTCCGCCCTTAAAGATTCCTACAATATCCTCACCAAAGACAAAAACGGCGTAGAGAGAATACGCACGGTTATTGTCAAAGACTGCGGTGGCGTTAAGGTCAAAAAATGGGCCTTCTGCGTAAAAGTGGGGGATCTTTTGGAGGTAAAAACGGTCTCCAAAGACGTTAAGGAAGTCAAAGACATCAAAGAAGAGGAAATTAACAAGAAAGAAGATAGGCCAATGGGCGGTTGCAGATGGATTTGATGAAGCCGTAACGGATTGGATTAAAGTAAAGATTAGCTCAGACATCTAAGCGGCGACATCAGCAAAAAGGCTCAGGAAGGGGCTTTTTTCACTTGCTAATGTCGTGATGAGTTTGGATTTAAAAGCGTACGATTTTCTTGAAAGTTTATTGAGAAGAATTCTTGACTCTTTTTCCGAATTACGATGCATTACTTTCCATCACCCTACGTATCATGTTTACCTTTCGTAAAATTGTCTATTCCAGTTTGTCGTTACTTGCGCTTTGCGCCTCTTTGAGTGCCGCCCCAAAGGAGTCTCAAGGGATCTTGCTTTGCGGCAATACTTTAAGCGAGTGCCGCATTGATGTCAATAACGCCAAAATACAGGTGAAATGCGTGAAGGGCGTTCAGCCAAAACTCACTTATCATCCTTGCACTTGCGGTCAGTGTCGGTTCACGGCTCATGTTTCCGGAAACACGTTAGTCGTTAAGCATCAGGCGAAAAAGGAATCCCCATGTTCCGTAGATTTGGACCTCATTGTGCCGCCTTCCTGCAATTTTGAGATCGAGGCAAAAAGCCAATTGCAGCTGACAACGAGCGGAGATGTGCTTGGCGACGTGACGATTGCCGCGAATAGGGGCACAATCGCGATCAATACGGAGTGCAAAAATTGTAGGATCGATTCGAATAGATGCTCCTTTGAATGCACGCAAAAGATTCAGGGAAATTTGAAAATTGATGGCAATCGCGCTGACATCAAGGTTACGAATGTGGGGGGCAATGTTGACATAGACACGAACAGGGGCTCGTTTAAATGCACGCAAAAGATTCAAGGGAGCTTAAATATCGATAGCAATAGAACCGACGTTAACGTCGCAGACGTGGGAGGCAATGTCGAACTGGATGCCAATAAAGGAACGCTGTTATTGACGTATTTAACTATTCCAGCGCAACCTGTTAAGATTGACATCAAGGTGAACGAAGCTGCGATTACACTCTCGCTCCCTAAAAATGCGCATGTGCTGACAGACATTAAGGTGGATGAAGCAACGATCCAGGACCATTCGGAGGCGACCGGACCCGTTCATTTTAGCATCAAAGCGTCATTGAAAGCCGGCAATCTCTCCATCAATCATTAATATCAATTCCTGCGACCGATTTTTGTTGCAAGGTGTTTTGCTTATTTGCTTTAGTTGTTAGCGGTTTTGGAAATCAAAATTAACCAACGGGAGAATTTTTATGGCTCAAGAAAAAGTGAAAAAAGAGGACGCATCATCGGCGGCGAATACGCTTGATTTTGCGATGGCGTCGATTAATAAAGAATACGGCGAAGGTACCGTCATGCGCATGGGAAACGCCACAAAGATGAACGTTGCGGTTGTGTCGAGCGGATCTGTGGCGATTGATTTGGCTCTCGGAGGTGGTTTCCCGAGGGGTCGCATCATTGAAATTTTTGGGCCAGAATCGTCTGGGAAAACGACGCTTTGCTTGAGCGTGATTGCGGAAATTCAGCGGAATGGCGGGAAGGCGGCGTTTATCGACGTTGAGCATGCATTGGATCCGCGCTATACGAAGATTGTAGGCGTCAATCTTGACGATCTGATCATTTCGCAGCCGGAGTGCGGGGAAGATGCTTTGAATGTTGCTGAGGCGTTGATTCGTTCGGGCGGCATCGAAGTCATTGTTGTGGACTCGGTTGCAGCGCTAGTCTCAAAGGCGGAACTGAATGGGCAAATCGGCGACACCAATATCGGTTTGCAGGCGCGCATGATGAGTCAGGCGATGCGTCGGTTGGCGTCGGTGGTGAGTCGTTCGCAATGCCTGTGTATTTTTACGAACCAAATTCGCGAAAAAATCGGCGTCATGTTCGGCAATCCCGAAGTCACTCCTGGCGGACGCGCGTTGAAATTCTTCGCATCTGCACGGCTTGACGTCCGTCGTATTGGCCAAATCAAAGACCCTACTGGACGTGTTGTTGGCAATCGCACGCGTCTAAAAATCGTCAAAAACAAAATCGCTCCTCCCTTTACGGAATGCGAGTTCGACATCATGTACACTGAGGGAATTTCGCAGACGGGATCCGTTTTGGACATCGGAATCGAGCAAAAAATCCTCGAGAAAAAGGGTGCTTGGATCGCTTACAAAGGGAATTTACTCGGGCAAGGTCGGGAGGCAGCAAAAGCATTCCTAATGGCCAATCCCGCAACGCTGAAAGAACTCATTCAGGAGATTAAGCAGAAAGTACAAGTCTCTGGTGGAACGATGCTTGCGGAAAGCGGTGACATTTCAGAAGAGGCGAACGGGTAAAAAAGAGGCCGTTGGGCGGCCGGGGAAACGCCGGTTTTTGGGCTATTGAAACGCGACGGATTAGCGGCTCTATCCTAAAATCGGGTAGTTAATTTTACTTTTTGATGGGATTGAGCCAAATTTTTATATTCGGAAGGCATTTTTCTGGCACATAGTACCAGAAAAATGCCTTCCGATATGCTTTTCTTTGAAAGGTTCGGAAAAAATCACGGCGTTTGAGCAGTTTTTGAAAAACCGCCTTTGTTTTAAGATGACGGGTAGGCGCGCGAGAATTTTAACCCTCGAGCGTACTAACGTACGTGAGCGGGGTTGAAATTTGAGCGCAACACCCCCGCCGCTTAAAACAAACGCGGGGTTTCAAAAACTTGCGCGCGCGAGATGCGGTCATTGATGGCCATACCAATGCCGGCGTTGGGGGCTTTTTGCATGAAGATGGCGTGGAAGTTTTGCTGATCGAGGGTTTGGAGGAGGTGGAAGAGATTGGAGGCGGCGAGCTCGAAGGTATCGGAGGGTTCTGCAAGCCAAAAGGTATCGATATGGGGGGCTTTTTGGATCGATTTTGGGCGAAAGTAGTGGACGACGGCTATTTTTTGGTGGGTAGCGATAGGAATGTCGTAGGCATCGGCGATGTTGGGGAGGAGCTTGAACGTTGTGGAGGGGCTGTAATGTTTTTTCATGAGGCCTGGCGCGATGTAACCATATTCAGGGGAACTACTTACGTGTCGATGGATAGTGTGACCCAGGATGGCTTCGATGGCTTCTTGTGTGATGGGACCTGGGCGAAGGATGGTGATGGGAGCGTTTTGACGCACATCGACGATTGTGGATTCAAGTCCAAAGGCACAAGGGCCTCCGTCAACGATAACACTAACGCGTTCCCCCAGAGAGACTTGCACGTGTTCTGCGCGTGTGGGGCTGATGTAGCCAAAGGGGTTCGCGCTTGGGGCGGCAATGGGTTCACCGAAGGCTGCCAAAATTTCGCGAAAAATGGGATGTTTTGGGCAACGGATCGCAACACTGGGCTTTCCCGCCGTAACGATGTCCGGGACAACGCCGATTGTTTTGTCCATCACGAGCGTGAGGGGACCCGGCCAGAAGGCATCGATGAGGATAGACGCACTTTCGGAAATGCTAGTGACAAGGGGTTCAATCCAGCCAACATCCAAAACGTGGACGATGAGGGGGTCAATCAACGGACGTCCTTTAACCGCAAAGATTTTTCTGACGGCTTCTTCCCTCAGGGCGCCACCAGCCAATCCGTAAACAGTTTCCGTCGGCAACGCAACAACATCGCCACGCTTCAAGGCTCCAACGGCCAATGCAATGCCTTCTTGAGGTGGGAGAATCATGGGGAGGGTGGAGGAAGGAGGAGGAATTATTCGGAAACTTTTCTGTTCCAGAACAGAAAACGTTTCCGAACCTTCAAAAGAAAAGCGGTATCGGAAGGCATTTTTGTGGCACGGAGTGCCAAAAAATGCATTCCGAATAAAAATTTTTAGGGGGAAGGGTCCGGGAAACCCCCTTTTTTATAAAAAAGGGGGTTTCCCGGAAAATCAAATGACATTCATTGTAGAGACGCATTCAGTAATGGCCTCGGCGGCGGATGGGTGAGCGCGGATGGTGGAGAGGAGGTCATGGAGGGATGCCTTTAGTTGCATGGCGAGGACGCATTCACTGATCATTTCTGACGCGTGGGTACCGATGATATGGACACCGAGAATGTGTTTGCCGTCGGGGCTTGAGAGGATCTTCACGAAGCCTTCCGTTTCGCTCGTAGCGACCGTTTTCCCGAGGAACGCGAAGGGAAATTTCCCGGCTTTATAGGGAATATTGCGTGATTGCAGGGCTGCTTCCGTGAGTCCAACGCTGGCAACTTGCGGCTGTGAATAGACACACTGAGGGAAGATTTCTATGGGATTTGAGGCACCCTTACCGAAGAGAGTTTCGACGACCTGCGCGCTTTGATGCATGGCAACGTGTGCCAACGCCGCCCCGCCGATGACATCTCCAACGGCGTAAATACCCTTTTCGCTGGTTTCAAAATTTTCGTCAACGGCAATACAGTTCTTTGCATCCAATTTCACCGAAAGGTCCTTAAATAACCCCTGGACGTTGGGTTCGATACCGGTTGCGATAAAAACGCATTCCGTCTGGATGGATTTCTTAGCCAATGCTTCTTGCCATTCGACGTAAACGCCGCGGTCATTTTTCTCTACTTTTTTGACGTCTGAATCGATATGAATGTCGATACCCTTTTGCCTAAGAATCATTTCCAGCGCAAGGGCGACTTCGTGATCTTCCCTAGGCAAAATTCTTGGAAGATATTCCAAAAGAGTGACTCTGACGCCAAACGCATGCAAAAGGTACGCAAATTCAACGCCAATCGGTCCTCCGCCGACAATCACAATGGATTTTGGTAGAAATTTCTTTTTCAAAAACTCTTGTGTCGTAACGATCGTTTCTCCATCAACGGGAATTCCCGGAGCGACTCGTGCCCGCCCACCCGTTGCGATCAGGATGTGCTTCCCAATCAGCTCCTTGTTGCTATCGGGATGAGAAACGAGAACGCGGTGACCTTTGACAATCTGTGCGTGTCCCATAACCACTTCCACGCCATGTGATTTCATTGCAAATCGTAGGCCGCCACCTAGTTTTCCCAAAATGCCTTGGGTATAGGCGTGCGTTTCCTCGTAGCGGAACGTCACTTTGTCAGCATGAACGCCGAATGTGCCCGCGTTTTGAACAGCTTCCAGGCGTTCTGCGCAGTGGATGAGGGTTTTTGTCGGCATACAACCCCAGTTCAAACATGCCCCCCCAAGTTGATCTTTTTCCACGCAAACGACACGCTTGCCCATCTTTGCCGCCTTTAGGGCAGCCGTGAATCCCCCCGGACCGCTTCCGACCACAATTAAATCATAAGACTCCATACATTGATTTGTAGCGCATTCCATCGTTGTATGGCAACTGTTTTGTGCAAAAAACGACAGTCATCGGGTCGTTAAGCGCTTTTTTTATACGATATTTCAAGACACAAAAAAACTGTGCGCAATGCTATCCACTGCGGCACAATGACTTTATGCTCTCGCAAACGAAAAGGAATTTACTTCAACAACAGGAGATTGCGCGCGCGCTTGATCATGTTGGTGACGTGGCGTTGTTCCTTCGAGGTCAAATGGGTAAATTTCTTGGGCAAAATCCGGCCGTTATCGGTCTGATAAGCCTTGAGGAGTTCGGTATCGTTCCAGGAAAGGTCACGCGGGGATTTCTTTTGCTTGGTTTCTGTTACAGTTTCTATTGCCATAATTATGTTACAATATTTAACAAAACAATCTTTTCAGGGGAAATCAAGCATGAAATGCTGATTAGCGTTAAAGAGACGCAAATCGGCGTTGAGATAATGCAAATCAAGGATGATTTTTGCAGGATTGGGAGAAATGTGCTTGATAGGAGCGAGAGGAAGGTGTAAAATTCTGGAATGGGTATGGGGAATAGTATAAATGATAAGAGTTTTTTAAAGCAAACTTGGGTCGATGTTAAAGAACTCGCTTTGGACGCTGGTACCATCGTTGGAAGCATCCTGCGCACTCCGGCTGATGTCATCGGTGGCATTGGATACAACATTGGCTGCCAGGTGTTACACCCTTTAGGCACCATTCAGAAATTCTACCAGAATTTATCAGAAGTCGCGAGCGATTTATTCAGCACACAGGCTAAAAATCTTGAGGCAACCCCTCCGGAAAGCAAAAAAACGGACGACAACTGGATGAATTTTAAAGAGCCCAACGAAAAAACTTTAGACGAATTTCAAAATGTTCTTGATAAGAATGACGGCTTTAATCGAAAATTTTACTGGTACGCGCCGCGACAAAATAAAACCATATACAGCAACGGATCTACAAGTATAGATATCATTGCAAAAGGCATGCCGTCGGGAATCAAAACCTTAATTGATAATAAATTTGAGGATAGTTTGAAGGAAAGTAAAAATCCTCTTTTAAAAAATGTGAGGCTTAGTCCCTTTGCGCATGAAAGTCAAAGTGTCGAAAAGGGCACAAAAAAAGTAACAGAAGTGACAGATGCAGTCACTTTTCGCGATACAAAAACGGGGTTAGCGTTTCGAGTCCACAAAGGAAATGAGAAGGAACCTATCACGATCGACTTTCTCGGAACAGGTGCCGCTGGAGAGGATATTTTTGAGGCTCAAAATAGAGCGAATTTTAACCAATTTCTTGGCGGAGTTCCCACCTGTTACGAACAAGCTGCGGCAGTATTGGAATTAGTGAAGAAAGAGTATCCAGGTAAAGAAATCGTCGTTACTGGCCATTCATTAGGGGGAGGATTGGCAAACTATGCAACCAGCAAGGCCGTTGACAAGAAGCTTGCAGAGCTGTTCAAGAATGAGAACGAGTTTACAGATTTGCTCAAGAAAGCTGACATTAATAAGGATGCTAGTAAATACGCCTCATGGTGCCTTTTCTATACGAACATGAAAAACGCGGGACAGCCGGATCCGTGGAAAGCATTTACTCAAAAGATTCTCAGTGATGACAAACTGAGCAAAGCACTCGTCGATCAGCTTAATATCAAATGCTACGGGTTCAATACCTCTCCGTTGGGCTATGGGTTGTTAAGAAATGTCAGTCCAGCAGCACAAAAGCTTGTTAAGGAACAAAGTGTCATCACGAATGCTTCTGTCAAGGGCGACTGGTTATCGAATCCAAGTTCATGGGGATTGCCCATGTCGATTAAGTTTAATAAAAACGTCATTGCACCCTTTTTGTATGGCCTTAATCAACTTTTTGAATCCATTGGTATGCCAAGGAAAAATCTGGGGGTAAATGTTGAAGTCCCCAATTATTTTGAGACGAATGCTCCAGGTGCAACACACGGTAACTACCGAAATAATATGATGATTCATAAATGTGAGATGGATGCGATCAAAGCGCTCAAAGATGCCAAATACGATGAGCCTACAATTAGCACATTTTCTAATCTTTTAAAGAAAGCAGTCAATGAGAAGGGCACAAACAGTGTAATCGCCAACATGAAAAACATGACAAAAAGTATACAAGAAGCGAAAAATAATGAAAATGATAAGGAAAGGAGACTCACTGAGATTCAATCGCTTATTGAAAATGCCTCCCAGCAGGCAGCAGGCGGTTTTACGACGCTACAAAATAAACTGGAGGCTAGAGACTCCATCCTGCAAACGATGGCAGCCTTAAGTGGCGTAAACGATGACGTAGATACAAAAAAAGCCATCGAGGGTATTATTGACCTTGTGATAGCTGAATCGGGAAATGGCTATTTGTCCAATAAAAGTGCTACAAGCATACAGAAATACGTGCAACTGATCATTACAAACACCGCGGAAAATGATAAAAAGCAAATCTCTGATAAGATCATTTCATATATTAAAGACTTCAATAAGCCGTCGGGGACGCAGATAATTAAAGCAAGCGACGTACTGCTAAGCATAAGCGACAAATTAAAACAGGATATCATCGAAGTTGCACTTGCCAAAAGGATGCCCGAGATCGAAAAAAAAGTGAAGGATGCAACCCCAGAAATTATGGGAAAGAAAAGAAAAGAAATGGAGGAGGAAATGCGTAAAAAAATACCCGCAGAGGCCGTGGGGCTCGCAGCTCATCAAGCAATGGATGCAAAAGGTATTTCCGTAGATGAAACATACAGGAATATTATAGTAGGACACATACTGAAAGAACTTGAGAACCCTGGGAAGATTTTCGGCCCAACACTAAACCCTTTACCTCTAGAGCAGGTTAAGGAAAAACTTGAAAATGTAAAAAAGGGTGATCAAGTGGTTTTTGAAAAAGAGGAACAACTTTGCTTAAATAGAGCGCTAAATAAAGGTACATTCAAGCTGCTCTCTCCCAGTTGGATAAATGATTTACATCCAAGCATTGATGGGAAAATTATCCAAATACTGAATAGCATTCAAACCCCAAAAGGAATGTTACAGAGAATAAAGGATAAATACGACGAAGCTAAAAAAGAGATCGTTCAATCAAAAGAAAATGAGATTAAAAACACACTGACAGATGAGAAAATAAAAGAAGCCTCTAAACAACAATTAGAAACCCTTAAACAAGGATTTATAGAAGAAGCGAAAAAGGAAATCATGCAGGAGCTCATCCAATAAACGACTTTGACTTTTCTTGAAAGACGGGAGATAAGTGAGGTTACACACAAATTCCCTATCATCCATCAAGGTAATCAAGGTCAATGGTTCACGAACACGGACAACGATTAGAGCACGCACACAGGCAGGTCCATGTCCTCGCGCCGCAGCTGATGCTGTCCCTGAAGATTCTGCAAGCCCCAGCGGCAGAGCTGCAAGAGATTGTATTGCAAGAACTTCAGGTCAATCCCGTACTCGAGGAAGTTGCGCAAGAGGAAACAAATCTCACGTCACCAGAGGATTCAGACGTTGGTAACGAAGAGCTTACGGATCCGGATAGGGATCTTTTAGAGTATTTGGAGGGCGGCACTTTCGCAAACGCACAGAGGGAACACCGCAATCGAGAGGCGGACGAGCGCAGGCAGCATTTTTGGGACTCAATCCCCAGTGAAGTCACTCTAACGGAACATCTCATGCGTCAGGCGCGGACCGGCGAATTGACTCCCGAGGAGCTGGAAATTTTTGAGTACGTTGTGGGGAATTTGGACGATAACGGCTTCCTGTCGATGCTTTTAGAGGACATCGCTTCGGCAAAAAACGCGTCGGTAGCGGCCGTCGAAAAGGTTGTCCGTGCGCTGCAAAACATGGATCCGCCGGGCCTTGGCTGCAAGGACGTTCGCGAAAGCCTCCTCTGCCAGCTCGAAGTTTTGGGCAAAGAAGATTCCTTAGAGGCACAAATGCTTCGCGAACACTACGACCTCCTTCTAAAGCGAAAAATTCCCGTTCTAGCAAAGATTTACGGCGTGACAACCGACGCTATTCAGGCCGCCATCAACGCCATCGGGACATTGTATTTTGCCCCGGGAAGGCGGTTCGTCCATCAACATGAGCAGTCAATCATCCCCGACGTCACTGTCGTAAAGGAAGCCGGCGTTTGGAGCATCATTTTAAACAAGGAATCCCTCCCGCGCCTCGGCATCAGTTCCCTCTACAAACGCTTGTTAGGCAACGCTCAACTTGCCACAACCGAGCGCGCCTACATCAAGGGGAAAATCCACTCTGGCCGCCTCTTCATTCACGCCATCGATCAAAGGCAACACCTCCTCCAACGCATGACCGAGAAACTCCTCGAATTCCAACGAGATTTTTTCGAGTCCGGAATCTCCCACCTAAAACCCCTCAAAATGCAAGAAATGGCCCACGCCCTCAACGTTCATGAGACCACCATCAGCCGCGCCGTTTCCAACAAGTACCTCGCGACCCCCCACGGAATCCTTCCGTTCCGCTCCCTCTTCACCAGCGGCATTCCCAACAACGACGGCGATGTCATCTCCAGCACCACCATCAAGGAATCCCTACGCAAACTCATTGCCTCCGAACCCCCCTCCTCCCCCCTCTCAGATCAACAACTCTCCCGCCTCCTCACCAAAAACAACACCCCCATCGCCCGCCGTACCGTCTCCAAATACCGCGAAGAGTTGGGCATCGCGTCGGCAACGCTGAGACGTGAATATTGATTTTCCGGAGGGGGTGTTTTTTGCAAAAAGCACCCCCTCCGGGCCTCCCCCTTAAAAACTCTTAATTCGAAAGGCATTTTCATTTGGCCTTACAGGCCAAATGAAAGTGCCTTTCGATATGCTTTTCTTTTGAAGGTTCGGAAACTTCTTCTTTTCTCTGGAAAAGAAAAGTTTCCGAATATTCTTTCTTCTTTTCCCCTAACGATCGTAAATCAGTTTCAGCTGCCCCTCCTCCACCCAGCCGGTTTTGCCATTGGGGAGTTGGAGGAGGAAGTGGGAGTGGGAGGGTTTTTGGATGGTAGCGATTTCACCGGATTTGAGGGAAGCGATGGTGGAGCTGTTGGGGGTTGGGGAGAGCTTGAGAGGGGCAGTTTTTGCAACGATGACGCCGCAGTGGAAGGAGTCCCAGGAGTGGACGAGAACGGTTAAGCTGCAGACGAAAAGGAAGCCACTGAGGGTCATTCCGAATCGCCACGGCCAGGAACAGCGCTTGTGGGTCAGGAAACGGTGCCCGATGATGAACACAATCCCCCAGAAAGCGATGGCGCCGAGCCAGCACCAGGTATGAATGCACAACAGACTGGAAAACGCGTCAATGAAGGAAGTTTTCGGCGCCTCCAATTGCGCTAAGGTCCTGATGGATAGCAAGTTGGCGCGCGCCTCTGGATTTCGCGGACTGAGCGTTAAAGCACGTTCATAACTCCACACTGCGAGACCAATTTCACCAACGCGGCTGTAGGCGCTGGCGAGATTATCGTACAAAGCGACCGATTGTCCCTCTTTCAACGCATCCGTATAGTGTTGAATGGCAACGGGATAATTGCCTTTGACGTAGGCATCGTTCCCCGCAGCAAATGACGCCGATCTGACGGCTTGAGTTCCGGACCAAACGCCTAAAAGTAGCGCAAAAATAACCCCTTTCCGTCTCATAAAACATCCTTAGAAATGCGAGTAACTACAACCCGCAAACGTTCGTATTCCGCGAGCAAAATGGCCTTCCCGCCCACCTGACGCCCGCTGCCGCTGAATCTGATGGCATCGGCAGCCTCTAGGAGGCGATGGACGTCGGCAATGATCGACTCCCCGAGGTGATCGCGATCGCGGTCGCGCAGAAGCTGTTCCACATCACCCGCCGCCATGGCAACTCCCCCGCCGCTCGGAATTTTCCCCTGTGTGGCTCTTTGAATCGCCTCTTGCGCATGGGCATAAAATTGTTGCGCATCTCCTTTGCGTGCAGCCTCTTGCGCTTTTAAGAGGGAAGTTTGTACCTGCTTTTCCGTCTCCAGCAATTGCCGATAACCTGCATCCGTGTTTAAGCGATACCGCCTCCTAAAAACGAGTCCGAAAAGCCCTAAGAGACATGCAATCGCAGCCTGCGCGTACCAAAATTTTTGGCGGAAAATGGCCGGACAATTGGTTGCATATAAACGTGTTTGCTGGATGAAAATGGGGATCAATTCTTGCTCGGCACCGGTAGAGGTGACTACATCCACGTGCTTAACGGCGTGGGGGACAGCATGCAAGGGAGGTTTTACTGTGACGTCACTAGCCAAGCGACCAGAAATGGACTCGTATTGTTCGGTTTCTGGATTGAAGACATGGATAATCGCCTCTGGAGCCTTCATGATTCCCGATTTTAGCGGTACAATCGTGTATTCTAGGTCCAATTTTCCGTTAAAACCGACGTCATCATCCGGATGGAAGACCTTTTTCGGCGCGTACTGACGCCAATCCGTCGACGCAGCAAGGAGTTCCGGAGGCTGCAAGCTCTCGAAATTGCCCTTCCCTTCGAGTCTCACTAGGAACGTTAAAGGTTCGTCTTGGATAGCCTCCTTCTCGCGGATCATCGTCTGCACGACCTGCCATTTACCAATTCCGCCGGTAAAGGACGTGGGACGTCCCTCGAGCGGCAATGACAAGACATTCAAGTGCGCCTCGCGACTTTGCACAAGGACCTGTCTGTGTTCTGTTCTCAAGACATTAATGAGGGGGCTAAACCCATTATCGTCTTCCTCATCTTCTTGATTTCTAGGGAGTTCCAACGTCAGATCTAAGGAATAAGACAGGGGATATTTGCCGGCCTTTACGGGCGTCAGGATGTCTTTCCACAAAAATTGCCCATATTGAATCCCTCGTACATTGACAGCGCCCTTAGTCGGTTCACGCGCAATGTCTTTTGTGGCGAAAGAATCTCCTTTTTTGACGGGAAAATGGTTCAATGTTCCACGCAAATGGGGCACAATATTCAGGTAGACGCTAAACGGAATCGCTTCTCCGACGAAATAATGGCTTTTGTTCGGCAATGTTAACCCTAAATAATACAATGCACGCTCGGCACTTTTCTTTTTGTCTCCCTGTAGGATGGTCAAGGAAGCTGCTGGCACGACGTAACTTTGCCCGTTCACCTCCAGCGAAAACTCCGGGAATTGGATCAGCCCCACTTTCGTCCCAAACACACTGAACGTATACGTAACATTCTGCTTCACAACACCATTGATCATATCAGACGACACCATCCCCATTTTGTAGGCCATTTTCAGACCATCGATGTTGGGCAAACTCACGCGTGCTTGCCGTTGGGTTCCATCAACAACAATGACAAAAGTTCCCTCCTCCCCAAGACCCAAAACGGATGGCTCAAAGCGGCTCTGAACGGTGATTGCGCCCTGCAAAGCCACGTAAGATACGATACATAACACCATACTCATCAATAACTTTTTCATCGTGCATCCCATAGTCATTACCAATCCCTCCCCGCGTCTTCCGACCCTTGTTCGTTTTTGTCTCCGCCCGTCGCTATGGGCAGATTTTTCTCGTCCTGCTTCATGCGATCCAACATCTTTTTCGCCTCTTCCTCCGTCATCTCAGGACCTTCCCGGCGAGGCGCTTGCGGTTTATTTCCGGAACCACCTGAGGGCTTTTTCTGCTGCTGTGGTTGATTTTGTGGGCTCTTTTGCTGATCTTGCGGCTGAGGCTTCGCCTTCGGTTGCTGATCTTGTTGTTTTTGCTGATCCTGCGGCTGTTCTTTGTTTTTATCCTGCTTTGGGTCTTTTTTCTGGTCGTTTGGCTGATTTTGCTGCGTGTTTTGGTCCTTTTGATCCTTATTTTGGTCCTTTTGATCCTGATGTTGCTGCGGGTTGTCTTTATTTTGTGGCTCCTTCTTCTGCTGGTCCTGTTTTTGCTGCTCTTGTTTTTTGAGCTCTTCCAGCTTCCGCTTAACGAATTCGTAATTGTGCTTTGTGTCTTCGGCAAGTTTCAAATCAAGGGCATTTTGGTAAAATTTCAGACTGCGTTCCCATTCGGCAATTGTTTTCTTCGGGTCGTCAGCAAGTTCTCCCAAGCGATAAGCAACGTTACCCAAGTCGTAGAAAACACGCTCTTGCGAATCCAAATCCTTCTGCTCCAACAGCCTAGAAAACACTTTTTCAGACTCCTGCAGAGCTTTCACATCTTTCTTTTCTCCGCTTTTGTACAGAGCAGACGCCAAGTTGTAGCCCATCAGGGAGTTTTTGGGATCTTTTTGATATTGTTTACGATAAATCGTTGCTGCATCGGGGAATTTTCCCGCACGGTACAAGCGATCGCCAGAATGCTGGAAAATCGGCACGGATGGAACCATCGGAACCATCGAGGCTAAAAAGAGACTGCATAAGACGCTCATCATCATTGACTTCTTCTCCTACGCACAGAGATTAACGGTTCCAGGGCTAGCAATAACAAGCCCAAAGCAAGCGGGAACTGAAAGCGTTCAATACCAACACGTTCCATATGAGAACTGAGCGTTTTTCTTGGAAATTTCCGTCGCAGGGCATCATCGATTTTCTTGAGTCCTTCATTACCAGCATCTAAACGCACGTACAAGCCGTTGGCAGATGCCGCGATAGACGTTAAACCCTTCTCATCTAACTGCGTACGAACGAGATTCCCCTTAGAATCCTTTTGAAAGTTGTTGTTGCCGAGGGGAATCAGCTCCCCTTTTTTCCCGCCAGCTCCCACCGTATAAATCGTCATCCCGCGACTCGCCGCCTCCTGCGCCCTTTCGATACCCTGCCTTTCCAAATCTTCCCCGTCGGTGATGAGAATCAAGATCTTCTCATTGCTCTCGCTATAAGCTTCTTCAGCGATCCGGATCGCCGCAGCAATGTGGGTCCCGCCATGCTGGATAATGCCCACATTGACGGCATCCAACGACAAACGGAAGGCGTCATAGTCAAGCGTCAAGGGACACTGCAAAAAAGCGTCTTTCGCGAACGCAATGAGACCCACGCGATCACCCTGGAAGTCGCGTATCAAGTCGATGACTGCCAATTTCGCGCGCTCCAAACGGTTTGGCCGCATGTCTTGGGCCAACATACTTTTCGACGCATCTAGCGCAAACATCACGTCAAGCCCCTTACTTTTAACCTTTTCCCAGCGATACCCCCATTGCGGCCTCGCGAGGGCGATCAGCAAGCAGACAATGCCCATGACCAAACAAACCGCCTTAAGCGCTTTTCTCCCAACGGAATAACTTTCCAGCAATTGCCCCAACAACGTGTGCGCAGCGAAACGTCCTAACGTGCGATGAACATTGTTATGCAACCAATAAAAAACCAATGTCAAACCGACGACAACAAAGGGAATTGCGAACAGCCAATGGACGTTTTTGAAACTCATGGAACCCTCCTGAACAACACATTTGCCAATAACTGCTCAATTGCTAGCAAAATCAGGGCCGCGATGACGAATGGCATGAAAATTTCCCGATAAACGGCGTATTG
This sequence comes from uncultured Opitutales bacterium, assembly GCA_964457855.1. Taxonomy (GTDB): domain Bacteria; phylum Verrucomicrobiota; class Verrucomicrobiia; order Opitutales; family CAYWEO01; genus CAYWEO01. Next base: position 147,866 of record CAYWEO010000001.1, read on the forward strand.
CCGGAGTTTAACCTTCGTTTTTTCTAGTGTGTCGATTTCGCTATAAATTTCCTTCAGCTGCTTCAAAGTTGTTGCCCTGAAGAACTTTGCACCCGTCATTTCTGCGATGCTCTTCAATGTCGTTTCGTCAACGGGAATGATGCTTTTGACAACATCCGGTTCACCGAAAATGTTGCGCGCAACCTCCCCTTGTTTGTTCAAATACAACGCCGGAACGACGCCCCCAGCTCCAGCAGCGATCGTGTACACTTTCGTCTTGAGACTCGCCGCACTTTCCGCCGCGATCAACGGACTGATGCTTCCCGCATTGCTCACACCGTCCGTCAGCAAAATGACGATGCGGCTCTTCGACGTCAGGTCACGCAAGCGATTCACGCACATCCCAATCGCAGAGCCAATCGCCGTTCCGTCCTCGACCAAACCCGGCTTTAAACGTTCCAAATTGCGCATTAACCACGCATGATTCAGCGTCAGCGGGCTCACCAAGTACGGATAACGCGCAAACGCCACGAGCCCTATGCGATCGCTCCCCCGTTTCTCGATGAACTCTTTCACCACGCGTTTGACCGCTTCAATCCGCGTCGTTAGCTGTTCTTCATAGCTGAAGTCCAGGGCCAACATCGACGACGAAATATCCAAGGCCAGCAAGATATCGATTCCGCTCGAAGACTTTTCCGAAAAACCCCTTCCGATCCGCGGTCTCGCCAACGCAATGATGCACAACGCCAATACCAAGAGCCGCAAGAAAAACACAAACCAGCCCGAACGCATCCGCCTTTGACGCGCAACGGTTTTTAGCACGGAGATCGTCGAAAACTCCAACGCAGGACCCCGTCCAATCCGTCCCTTTAAAAACGCAAGCAGTGGAAGGACCAGCAGCAGCCACAAAAATTCCGGATTTTGAAAATCAAAGACGTCCATTTGCGCCCTCCTTCACTGCTGACTCCATATCTTTCGACATCACGTCTTTTGACCCCTTTTGCTCCAAATTTTCAAGGGCTTTCTGGCGCTGCTCCCGATCCGTCAATTCCACAAAGCCCTTCGCACGCTCGTACAAACGTTCCGCTTCCGAACGGATAAAGGTTGCCTTCGCGAATTTCGCCAAGTCGCACGTCTCCAAAAATTCCTTCAGCGTCACAACCGCATTTTTAGGCAAGTCCTGCAAAGGATTTCGTTCGGCGAGGAATTCCTCTGTCGTGCGCTCAGAAACAGGGATGTTAAACGTACGCTCGATGTACCGACGGATCGCGTCGGACAACGTGCTTGCAAGTTCCTTACTGGAATGCTTTTCTATCAACGCATGGGCAGCTCCAAGTGCCTGCATCGCCTCATCAAACGGGGATAGGATCGCAATCGCACACCGCTTCCTCCGTTTCCAGAGAAAAACGCTTAACCCAATGAGCCCCAACACTAAAATCGCGACCAGAACCCACACGGCCCACATCCATTCCCATCCGAGGTCGAAAATTCCGCGGATATCCTTGATGTCGTCCCCCAACTGAATGCCGTTGACGGAAGGAAGCGGATGAGCAGGCATGTTCGGGACACTTTGCGCACTCGAAACGCTCGGAGCAGAAACAGTTGCCCCCCAAAGCGTTGCAAAACCAAACACGCTACACGCGAAAAACGCCCCAAAAGCTCTCAAGAATCCCCTCATACCCGTCTTCTCGAACGCTGGCGCCTCCTTAAAAATCCCCTTAGCGCCTGCATGTAATCCATCTCCTTCACGCTCAATCCCTTCCCACCAGAAACTTCCTGCGCAACTTCTGCAACTTCTGGGCTGCGGTTGCAAATTTCCATCACATCCACGCGACTCTGCGCACAGCCTTGCTTAAACGCCTTCAAACGCCTCGTACTTTCCTTTGCGTACCGCTCGCGAAGAGCTCGACTACCCGTGTTCACTTCGACGACCTCACCCGTCTCGCTATCCTCTAGTGAGATGATTCCAACGTCCGGCAGGGCTTCCTCACGGGCGTCTCGCATGGCCACGCAGATGACATCGTGACGCTTATTGGCAATCGCTAACAGCCGGAAAAAATCCTTCCCGCCAGCACGATCCAACGTCGGCAGCTCGCCGTTTTCCAGGAAGTCCGAAATCAGAAAAACGACCGCCTTACGCTTTTGCGTCCTCAGCAGGTGCTCAAGTGCCCCACGGATGTTCGTTTGACGTCCCTTCGGCTCAAAGAACAAAATCTCCCGTATCACGCGCAAAACGTGCTGCCGTCCCTTCTTCGGAACGACGAACTTCTCAACGTGGTCCGTAAACAACAGCAAACCGACTTTATCCTGATTGCGCGTTGCAGAAAAGGCCAAGACGCTCGCCAATTCTCCCGCCAGTTCGCGTTTGCTGCGATCACCGGAACCGAATCGTCCAGAAGCGCTGAGGTCCACCAGAATCAGAATCGTCAGCTCCCGCTCCTCGCGGAAAACCTTAACGTGCGGATGTCCAGTTTTCGCGGTCACATTCCAGTCGATCGAGCGTACGTCATCGCCGGGAGTGTACGCCCGCACTTCTTCGAAATCCATCCCCTGCCCCTTGAAAATGCTGTGATAAGCCCCGCACAACGCATCACTGACGAGCCGCTTCGTACGAATTTCGATACGGCGCACCTTCTTCAAGATTTCGCGGGTCTTCTCTTTCAGCATTTCCATAGGTTGTTGGGATACAAAGCCTTACGTCAAATTATCAAGGAACAGGAATGGTTTCCAAAATCTTCCTCACGATCCATTCGCTCGTAACGTCTTCAGCCTCAGCCTCATAACTCGCAATCACACGATGGTGCAGAACGTCCACACCAATGCTCTTCACGTCCTGCGGAGTCACGTACCCACGCCCTTTCAAGAACGCCCACGCCTTCGCCGCCAACGTCAACGCAATCGTCGCGCGCGGAGACGCTCCAAATGATATCAACGGCTCTAAATCCAGTCCAAATTCCTTCGGCACGCGCGTCGCAAAGACCAAATTCACGATATAATGCTTAATCTTCTCGTCAACGTAGATTTTATCCACAACTCGCCGCGCCTCAACGATTTCCTTCGGACCAATGACAGCATTCACATGCCAATTCGGCGTCGTTGTCGCCATCGTGTCCAAAATCCTGCGCTCCTCCTCCTTCGTCGGATAATGGATCTTTAATTTCATCATGAAACGGTCTATTTGCGCCTCAGGAAGCGCGTAAACCCCTTCCTGATCGATGGGATTTTGCGTCGCCAGCACCAAAAACGGCTCCTCAATCGGATACGTCGTGTCCCCAATCGTCACCTGCTTCTCCTGCATCCCCTCCAACAAGGCACTTTGCACCTTCGCCGGCGCACGGTTAATCTCGTCCGCCAGAAGGATATTCGTGAAAATCGGCCCCTTTTTCGTGAAAAATTTCCCCTCTTGCGGATTGTAAATCAACGTTCCAATAATGTCCGCTGGCAAAAGATCCGGCGTAAACTGGATCCTATGAAAATGCACGTTGATCGCACCCGCTAACGTCCTCACTGTCAACGTCTTCGCCAACCCCGGCACACCTTCTAACAAAATGTGCCCATTCGCCAACAACCCCACAAGCAAACGATCCACCATATACTGCTGGCCGATAATCACTTTCCCGATCTCCGCCCGCAGCATCGGCACCCACGCGGATGCCTCCTTCACCATTTCGTTCACTTCCGACAAATCCCCTGCTGATTCTTTTAACTGCATAAGCTTATTTGTAAAAGATCCTACGAAAAAAATCAAGTTTTTCCGGAGGGGGTGTTTTTCCGGGAAAACCATTTTTTGCAAAAATTGGTTTTCCCGGACCCTTTCCAAAAAAACTCTCATTTCGCAAGGCCTTTTTCTGCCTTACAGGCAGAAAAAGGCCTTGCGATGTACTTTTAGGTAGCGCTTCAAGTTTAAGATGACGAGCAGGCGCGCGAAGATTTTAACCCCTGAGCGTACTAACGTACGTGATGGGGTTACAATTTTCGGGCAACGAACTCGCCGCTTAAAATCGAAGCGCTACTCTTTTCTTTGGAAGGTTTGGAAACCCATTTCTTTTCTTCTGAAAAGAAAGTTTTCCGGCGTACCCTTTACTTCTTTAATCCCTACCTCGACGCCCCAGACGCCGTCATGATTGCGCAATTCGCGGAAAACTTTGGGTGGGAAGTAGCATTTGAGGGCGTGGTGGGCGACGCCTTCGACGGCGTAGCCATCGCCGAGGTGGAAGCCGATTTTGAGGGTCGCGGAGCCTTCGTATGTATGAATGTAGTCGCCGAGGAGCTTCATGAAAGCCTCCCCGCGTTCGTCGGGGTAAATCATCCAAAAATATTCCGAAATGAGGCCTGCGAGGGCACCGTCCAGCAAGCGTGCGCGTAGGACGTTGAGACGCACGTCATCGCGTCCGGCAGAACGTCTAACAACGCCTTCTAGGACAACGACATTACCTTCCTCGAAAACCCCTGGACTTGATTCTAAAACATCCGAGAAAACGTTGACGTTAAAGGCGTTGTCTTTCCCGGAAACCGTGAGTGCGATCCAGGGCAAATTCGTTTTTTTCGTGATCTTTTTGACGACATTGGAAACGACTCCGCAGATTCGGAACGCTTTCCCATTCTCCATTTTGGCAAAAACGCCTTCATTTTCGACGGAATTGATCACTTTATCCAGCCCAACGTATTCGTCCATGGGATGGCCCGTTAGGTAGAAGCCGAGCAACTCCTTCTCGCTGCGTAACTTTTCGCGAATCGCCATTCGCCCACCGGTTTTGATCAACCAATCGGAAGTCTTTGAACCAGAATGACTTTCCGCATCGGCTTCAAGCAGATCGAACAAACTTCCTTGGCCACGAACACGATCTTTTTGCTCACGGACGGCACGATTGGTCACGCTTTCGATCGACTGCAACAAATAGCCGCGGTCAACCCTCATGCCGTCACAAGCACCCGTGCGCACGAGGCACTCCATGACGCGCTTATTGACAACCCGCAGATCCACGCGCACCGCAAAGTCAAAAAAGTCCTTGTACGGGCCGCCTTTTTCGCGCTCCAAAATGATGTTTTGCGCCGCCACATCGCCCACACCCTTGATTGCGGACAAGCCGAACAAAATCTTCCCTTTTTCGTCATCCACGATCGGTGTAAAGCAGCTCAACGAAACATTAATGTCGGGACCCAAGACTGTGATACCGAGCTGCTCGCATTCCTTGATAAAATACGCAATTTTCTCCGCATTTCCCAACTCGGACGACAACAGCGCAGCCATGAATTGCATGCCGTAATTCGCCTTCAGATAGGCCGTTTGGTACGACAGTATCGCGTAGGCGTCAGAGTGGGATTTATTAAATCCGTAGCCCGCAAATTTCTCCAGCAAAGCAAAAATTTCCTCGGCTTTCGAACGCGAAATTCCATGATGCTCAAAGGCGCCATTAATGAAGATTTCGCGCTGCGCGTTCATGACGTCAATCTTCTTCTTTCCCATCGCTTTACGCAAAAGATCCGCACCTCCCAAAGTATATCCACCAATCACTCTGGCCGCCTCCATGACCTGCTCTTGGTACACCATAACGCCGTAGGTGCTTTTGCAAATCCCCTCAAAAAGCGGGTGCACGTAAACGATCGATTTCGGGGCCTTTTTCCCACGAATATAAGACGGAATCAGCTCCATGGGGCCTGGACGATACAGGGCACTGATCGCACTGATTTCATCGATGGAACGGATCCCCCCAACTTGCCGACATAAGCTCTGTAACCCCCCAGATTCCAGCTGGAAAACCCCCACCGTTCGGCCTTGATCGAGCAATTGGAAGGTTTTTTTGTCGTTTAACGGAATGCGATCAACCCGGAAATTTTTATCCACGCGCCGGATCAGTTCCTCCGCATCCGCGATGACCGTCAGCGTTTTCAATCCCAAAAAATCGATCTTCAGGAGCCCCAAGTCATCAATCGGATCCTTCGAGTACTGCGTCGTTAAAGCCCCTTCTTGCAGCATCACCGGTACGAGATCCTGCAAGGGACGATCGGAAATCAGGACACCCGCCGCGTGCGTACCGACGTTCCTCACAGTCCCCTCAATGACCCTTCCCTCCTCAAGAATTTTCCGGAAAAGCGGGTTCATGTCCATTTCGTAACGCACTTCCGCCGAAATTTCGATGGTTTTCTCAAGCGTAATGCCCAAAATTTCCTCCGGAATCATTTTTGAGAACCGATCCCCTTCCGCGTACGGCAAATCGTTGACGCGTGCCAGGTCACGGACCACCATCTTTGCCCCAAATGTTCCAAATGTAACGATATTCGCGACGCACTCCTTCCCGTACTTTTCCCTCACGTAATTGATGACCTCATCCCGCCGACGCATGCAAAAGTCGATGTCGATATCGGGAGGTGAAACGCGTTCTGGATTGAGAAACCGCTCAAACAGCAAACCGAATTTCATCGGATCGATGCCCGTGATTCTCAACGCATAAGCGATGATGGAACCAGCCACAGATCCCCGACCAGGACCCACTGGGATGCCATGGTCCTTCGCCCAATTCACGAAGTCAGAAACGATTAAAAAGTAATCCACAAACCCCATTCGCTCGATCACACCTAGCTCGTATTCAAGGCGTTCTTTCAGCGCTGGAGTCACCTCTTCGTAACGCGCTTGCAACCCCTCCGTGCATAGATGCCGCAGATACCCAGCGTTTGTGCCCCATTTGGCCCGCAAAGCATCCCCCAATTGCATAACAGGGTAGTGATTCTCCCCAAACGGCAGCGACGCCTGACACATTTCCGCCACTAACAGCGTGTTATCGAGGACATTCTCGTTGCCTTTGAACAAAAGTTCCATTTCGGCTCGCGATTTGAGGTAGAACTCGCGCGTCGGGAAACGCATCCGCTCGGTTTCGTGCAATTTTGCCCCGGTTTGGATGCACAGCAGGGCATCGTGCGCCTCCCAATCCTGTTGGTAAATGTAGTGCACGTCGTTCGTCGCCACCGCTTTCAAATCCAGCTGTTTCGCGAGCTTCAACAGCCCAGGAACTAACATCTTTTGATCATCCATCCCTTGATTTTGCACCTCCACGAACAGACGCTCTGGGCCGAAAATATCCCTTAGCGTCGCCAAAAATTCCCGCGCTTTGTCCTCCAACCCCGCCATCAGCATCTGCGACGGCATCCCACTCATGCAACCTGACAAGACCACTAATCCGCTGGAATATTTTTGCAGCAAGTCCTTATCAATCCGTGGCTTGTAATGGAAACCCTTCGTATGCGCGATCGACATCAGCTGCGACAAGTTGCGATACCCCTCCGCGTTCATCGCCAGCAGCCCCAGGTGGTAAATCCGCATCTCCTCCCGCCGCGGCTTTTCGGTATGTTTATGATCCCAAACAAGATACGCTTCCGCCCCGATAATTCCATGCAAGCCCGTCACTTTCGCCTGCCCAACGAGATCCGGCACTCCAAACAAATTCCCATGGTCCGTCACCGCAATCGCCGGCATCCCCAAATCCTTCGCCCTCTCAAACAAGCGATCCATCCGGCACGCCCCATCTAACAAACTATAATCCGAATGCACGTGCAAGTGCACGAAACCTGTATCTTTTTGCGACATGATTGCTTTTTTGGTGAGGTGCGGTGGAATCGGAGAACCATTTTTTTGCAAAAAATTGGTTCTCCGAACCTCTCCAAAAAAAACTCTCATTCGAAAGGCATTTTTGCGCAAGCAAAAATGCCTTTCGATACCGCTTTTCTTTGGAGGGCCCGGGAACCTTTGTTTTCTGGAAAACAAAGGTTCCCGGGAAACACCTGCATTTCTTGATTGCATTTCTTGACAAATCAGGTAAAATAAAGATTAATGGAACTGTCGCTTATGATAGCGCATATTTACTTTAACCTAAAGGGAACCATTGAAAACGAATCTTAAAGCATCGAAAACGCACATTGGGAATGAGGAGGCCTCTGCATCTGCGGGTAAAAAGCTCCATAGTGAGGACATTTCGCAAACCCGCAAGAAGGTCACCGTTACTTTCACGGCACACGAGCTCGAGGAAGTCAGCAAGCACGTGATTAGTTCCATTGCAAAACACGCAAAAATTCCCGGATTTCGCGTAGGGAAAGCGCCCGCAGACATGATTAAAAAGCATTACGCGAAGGGCTTTCAAGAAGAATTTCGCAAAGAACTCCTCTCCAGGGCTTTTAATGAAGCCAAAAAGACCCTCTCGATCGCTTCGATCGTTAAAGTCGAGAATTTTGAGATTACCGACAAGCAACCCATTGATGTCCAACTCGTTGTGGACGTTTTTTGCGACTTTCCGCTGCCGAATTACAAGGGCATTTCAGTCACCTCTTTGCCAACGGAAGCCACCGATGAGGACGTCACAAAGGCCATTTCGCAGTTGCAAAAGGAACGTGCCAAGTTCACCGTCGTCGATAGGCCTGCCAAAGCTTCCGATTACGTCAAAGTTTCCTATACGGGAACGCTGAACGGCGAACTTATCAAGGATATCGCGGGCGTTCCTCCCATTTTTGGCACTCAGAATAATACCTGGGAAGAAGCCGGAGCCGGAAGTCATCAGCAAGCGCCCCATATTTCCGCCATTACGGAAGGCGTCATCGGCATGCAGGCGAAGGATAAGCAAACCGTTACGGAAACGTTCCCTGAAGATTTCTCTGTACCCGAATTGGCCGGCAAAAAGGCATCTTATGACATTGAAGTCCATGAAGTTCGTGAGCGTGAACTGCCCCCCATTGATGAAGCCTTCTTCAGCGCTTTCGGCGCCAAGACCTTAGAAGAACTCCAAGAGAAAATGAAGGAACAAATCGTTCAGCAAAAGGACTACGAGAATCACGTCCAACAACGTCAGCAGATCACGGACAAAATTTTGCAGGAAACGACACATTTCCAGATTCCAGCCTCCGAAGAACAAGCCGAAATCACTCATATTTTGCAGGAAATGGTGGAAAATGCCGCCCAACGAGGCATGAGTAAGGCTCAAATGGAGGACCACAAAAAGGCGTTCTTCGATAAGGCGAAAGAGGTCGCGACGAACAATATCCGCCTCTACCTCATTTTGGACAAAATTGCCGCAACGGAAAAAGTAACCGTTTCCAACGAAGATCTCCAACGCGCCCTTTACCAAGAAGCCATGTCAAAGCGCATAAAGCCAGACCAATTGCTCAAGGAAATCCGACAAGATTCCGACCACCTGCAGCGCTTAAAACAGAATGCTCTTTACACCAAAACCCTTGATTTTATCCAGAAAGAAGTCAAAAAACCCTAACCCAACCCCTATGAGTTACTACCCCCCCCTCCCTTACGTTTACGAAAAAGATGGCCGCAGCGAAAAAATGTGGGACATCTACAGTCGTCTCCTCAAAGACAGAATCGTCTTTATCGGAACACCGATCGATGACTACGTCGCCAATGCAATCATTGCACAAATGCTCTTTTTGCAAATGGAAGACCCGAAAAAGGACATCCACATCTACATTAATTCCCCCGGCGGCAGCGTCACAGCCGGCATGGCCATTTACGACACCATGAATTTTCTTCATTGCGACGTCGTAACTTATTGTGTCGGTCAAGCCGCCAGCATGGCGACCGTCCTCTTAGCCGCCGGCACGAAGGGCAAACGTCACGCGCTTCCCCACAGCCGTATGATGCTTCACCAACCCACGGGAGGCGCCACGGGCCAAACATCAGACATTTCGATCGCGGCGAGGGAAATCCTCCGTTGGCGCAAAGTCATCAACGAAGTTCTCTCCAAACACAGCAACAAAACTGTCCAACAAATCGAAAAAGATTCTGATCGCGACTACTACATGACCGCCCAAGAAGCCAAAGATTACGGCCTCATTGATTCCGTCATCGCGGCGAAGACGGATAAAACAAATTCAGACAAAAACCCACCAAACAAGGCTTCAAAAACATGATGACGTGCTCCTTCTGCGGAAAAGGACAGAAACAAGTCCTGAAACTCATTGCCGGCCCAAACGGCGTTAATATTTGCAACGACTGCATCGCCGTCTGCCAGGGCATTCTCAAGCGAGAACTCCCCGGTACGTACCAAGAAGCGTCCAATGAGGCACCCCCAGAATCAGAAGGAGCAAAGCCCTTTGCGTTCAAGCTCCTTAAGCCCGCTCAAATCAAAGCCACGCTAGATGAGTTTATTGTCGGCCAAGACTACGTCAAAAAGATCTTGGCTGTAGCGGTTTACAATCACTACAAGCGCTTGATGCTTGAACAGCAGGGATCCGCCATCAATCTCGATACCCTTAATATTCCCGAAGAACTCAAAAAAGTGGAGATCGAAAAGAGCAACATTCTCCTCATTGGCCCAACCGGAACGGGTAAGACGTTGATGGCCAGAACATTAGCGCGCCTTCTTGACGTCCCCTTTGCCATCGCCGATGCCACCACTTTAACAGAGGCCGGTTACGTCGGTGAAGACGTCGAAAATGTCGTCCTCCGCCTCCTCCAAGCCGCCAACCACGACGTCACCAAGGCCCAGTGCGGCATCATTTACATCGACGAAATCGACAAAATTGGGCGCAAAACCGAAAATGTCTCCATCACGCGCGACGTTTCCGGCGAGGGCGTTCAGCAGGCCCTCCTCAAAATCCTCGAGGGCACCGAGTGCAACGTCCCCCCGCAAGGCGGTCGCAAACACCCCGAGGCCACCTACATCAAGATCAACACCTCCAACATCCTCTTCATCTGCGGGGGCGCTTTCGTTGGACTCGACAAAATCGTTCACGGCCGCATTGGGGAAAAGCTCCTCGGTTTCGACATTTCCCTCGAGGATCGCGCCTCATTCGATCCCGAAGAAATCATGAAAAACGTTCAGCCCGAAGACCTCATCAAATTCGGCATGATCCCCGAATTCATCGGCCGCCTCCCCGTCGTTTCCGTCCTCAAAGAACTCACCAAGGACGACCTCAGATTCATTCTCCTCAAGACCCGTAACTGTCTCGTCAACCAATATCGCAAACTCTTTGCCATGGAAGGCGTTCACCTCACCCTCACCGACGACGCCATTGACGCCATTGCCGACAAGGCCCTCGTACTCAAGACCGGCGCCCGCGCCCTCCGCGCTATCATGGAAAATATCATGACCTCCGCCATGTACGAACTCCCCCACGACTCCACCATCACAGAAGTCGTTGTCACTAAGGACGTTGTGCTGGGCGTAACGGGAATCAATTTACTCAGGCAAGCGGCAGGGGTAGGAGTAGGAGTGGTGTAGACGCCGGGAAACTTTCTTTTCGAAGAAAAGAAAAGTTTCCCGGGCCCTTCAAAGAAAAGCATATCGGAAGACATTTTAGTTCGGCCTGTAAGGCCGAACTAAAATGTCTTCCGAAACGAGAGTTTTTTTGGAGAGGTCCGGAGAACCAATTTTTTGCAAAAAAATGGTTCTCCGGAAATAGCCCCTTTCTCCCACCCCCCCCACCTATGCATAAGCCAATACAGTTTCAGAACGTGAGTCTTGCATTCCCGCAGAAGGTTTGCTTTGAGGGTTTCAGCGCGCAGGTGGCGTGTGGGAGTCGGATTGCAATCATTGGGCGGAACGGAGCTGGGAAGTCGATGTTGCTGAAGTTGTTGCTTGGGGTTTCGGAGGCCTCGCAGGGGGGCATTCGGGTGCCGGAGGATGTGATCATTGGTTACGTGCCGCAGGTTGTAGAGGAATTTGTATCGTTAAGCGGCGGACAGCGTTTCAATAAGGCACTGACAGATGCTTTGGCATTGTCTCCCAACGTCTTATTGCTTGATGAACCCACAAATCATCTAGATCTTGGCAACCGTAAGTCCTTGATGCGCATGTTACGTTCGTATTCGGGGACCTTGATCATCGTTTCGCACGATTTAGAACTGCTCAATAATGCGATCGATACGTTGTGGCACATCGATAACGAGCGCATCCACGTATTTTCCGGGAATTATGAGGATTACATGCGCGAAATTGGCATCAAAAGAACCTCCATCGAGCAAGAATTGTCGCGCCTTTCTCGGCAAAAGAAAGAGACGCACGAAGCTCTCATGAAAGAGCAGGAACGTTCCGCAAAAAGCAAGGAGCGTGGGGAAAAGAAGCGTGCGCAGGGCCATTGGTCAAAGATTGTTGCCGGCTCAAAGGAGAGGCAGGCGGAAGTAGCAGCCGGACGGAATAAGTCCCAAATTCAGACCAAAAAGCAAGAACTTGCGGAAAAGCTCTCGGAATTACGTCTACCCGAAGTCATCAAGCCAAAATTTTCGTTAAGCGCGGCAGATATCGGCCAGCGAACTTTGGTTTCTGTTAGCGAGGGAACCATTGGGTACGAAGACAAAACCGAGCGGCCCATTTTGATGTCGATCGAGTTTTCTTTAGATTCCCATGAGCGCATCGCCATTGCGGGCGATAACGGATCAGGGAAATCGACGTTTATCAAAGCGATTTTAAGCGATCCCTCCGTAACAAAGTCTGGCAGTTGGCGCGTGCCGAAGACGGAAGATATCGGCTATCTCGACCAACACTATGGGACACTTGCGTCTGACAAAACCGTACTGGAAGTCATCCACGATTTAGTCCCCAGTTGGACCCACGCGGACGTCCGCAAACATTTAAACGATTTCTTATTCAGGAAAAATGAGGAGGTTAACGAGCCCGTCTCAAAACTTTCCGGTGGCGAAAAAGCACGACTGTCGCTCGCACAAATTGCCGCTAAGACGCCAAAACTCATCCTCTTAGACGAAATTACGAACAACATCGACTTAGAAACTCGCAATCACGTTGTCCAGATTCTACAAGAATACCCGGGAGCCATGATCGTCGTTTCCCACGACGAAAATTTCCTTCAGGCCATCCGCGTGACCAAGCGTTATGACATCGTGGATGGCGGGTTGCGGATGTAGCATCGGGAAACCTTTCTTTTCGAAGAAAAGAAAGGTTTCCCGAACCCTTCCAAAGAAAAGCATATCGGAAGGCATTTTAGTTCGGCCTAAAAGGCCGAACTAAAATGCCTTCTGAAACGAGAGTTTTTTTTGGAAATGACACAGAGGGTCGTAGAAAACCTATTTTTGGAAAAAATGGTTTTTTTGGAAAAAACTAAAGTGGCACCGTAGCAAGTTCGAGATGATAAGGACGGCTACAGAAAAATTTAATTCCTGAGCGTACTGTAGTACGTGATGGAATTAAATTTTTCTGTAACGGAACCTTAGCGCTCGAAATCGTTACGGTGCAAACTTAAAGTTCGCGATGTCGCCGTCACGAAATAAATATTCTTTCCCCTCCAGGCGCATTTTGCCGAGTTCTTTGGCGTGGAGGTAGGAGCCGGCGGAGATAAGGTCTTGGTAGGAAACGACTTCGGCTTTGATGAAACCCTTTTCGAAGTCTGTGTGGATGACGCCGGCGCATTGGGGGGCCTTCATGCCGCACTTGAAGGTCCAGGCGCGGACTTCTTTTTCGCCGGCGGTGAAGTAGGAGGCGAGACCGAGGAGGGCGTAGGCACTTTGGATGAGTTGGGAGACGCCGGAATCCTGAACATGGAGTTCCGCGAGAAAAGCCTTTGCGTCGTCGGGGGAAAGCTCCGCTAAATCGGCCTCTAAGCGGGCGGAAATGACGCAGGACGCCGCGTCATGGTGTTGGCGCACGTAATCGCGCACCTTACGGACGTAGTCGTTTCCATCCGGATCAGCGAGATCCGTCTCCGCGACGTTGCACGCGTAAATCACGGGTTTTTCGGACAATAAATGGAACTGCTTGAGGCGGATTTTTTCGTCTTCGAGCAAATCGAGCACATTCGCGGGCTTGTTTTGATTGAGGTGGACCTGAAGTTTTTCCAGCAGAGGGATGTTTAGGAGTGCTTCTTTATCCCTCCCTTTCGCCTTCTTCTGCGCCTTATCTAGCTGCGAATCAACGGATTGCAGGTCCGCCAGCACGAGTTCTGTCGTAACCACGTCAATGTCACGGATCGGATCCGTCGCCCCCATGCTGTGAATGATCGATGTATCGTCAAAACAGCGCACAACCTGCACAATCACATCGACTTCCCGTATGTTCGCTAAAAATTTATTCCCCAAGCCCTCTCCCGTGCTCGCACCCGCCACAAGGCCCGCGATGTCCACAAATTCAATCGCCGCAGGAATGATCTTTTCCGTCTTCACAAGCTTCGCTAACGGCTTCAATCGCTCGTCCGGCACCAACACCACCCCTACATTCGGATCAATCGTGCAAAACGGATAATTCGCTACCTCCGCCTTCCTCGACCGCGTCAATGCATTAAATAACGTGCTCTTCCCCACATTCGGTAACCCCACTATTCCTACACTCGCCATAACGTAAAAGGTAAGGCAAAGGAGAAGTTTTGCAAGTAGAAGAAGCAATCCCGGAAACTTTTCTTTTCGAAGAAAAGAAAAGTTTCCGGACCTTCAAAAGAAAAGCATATCGAAGCGCATTTTTGTGGCACTACGTGCCTCAAAAATGCGCTTCGAACGAGAGTTTTTTTGGAAAGGGCCCGGGAAAACCAATTTTTGCAAAAAATGGTTTTCCCGGTACTACCTACTTCCCAAGGAACCCCACCGCGTCGTAGACTTTGCGTAACGTGACGTCCGCCCGTTGTTGGGCGATTTGGGCGCCGTTTTGGAGGATGGAGAGGAGGGCGGGTTTATCTTTGAGGAGGGATTGGTAGGTGGATTGGAGGGGTTTGAGGGAGTCGATGACGAGGTCAGCGACGAAGGATTTGAAAGTGCCGTAGCCTTTGCCTGCGAATTCTGCTTCGAGGGTTGGAATGGATTTTTGCGAGAGGCTGGAAGCGATTTGGAGGAGGTTTGAAATACCGGGTTTTTCGGTGGAAAAGGCGACGTGGCTATCGGAATCCGTGACGGCGGAGAGGATTTTTTTGCGGATGGCGTCGATGGGTTCGAAGAGGAAGAGAGTGGCCTTTTCGTTGGTATCGGATTTGGACATTTTTTCGGTGGGATTTTGGAGGGACATGATGCGGGCACCCACTTCGAGGATTTGGGGTTCCGGGATGGTGAAGATGGGCTGGAAAGTGGCGTTGAACTTGATGGCGAGATCGCGGGTGAGCTCGAGGTGCTGCTTTTGATCTTCGCCGATGGGGACCAGGTCGGCGTTGTACAGAAGGATGTCGGCAGCCATCAAGACGGGGTAGAAGAGGAGGCCCGCATTAACGGCTTCTTGCTTGGCTGACTTGTCTTTGAACTGCGTCATGCGTTGGAGGAGGCCGATGGGGGTGATGCAGCCGAGAATCCAGGCGAGTTCTGCGTGGCCAATGACGTGAGATTGGACGAAAATGTGGGAATGCTTGGGATCGAGGCCGCAAGCGATGTATTGTGCCGCGCAATCGAGGGACTGTTCACGTAGCTGCTGAGGCGATTGCGGGAGCGTAATCGCGTGCATGTTGGCGATGAAAAAGAAGGATTCGTAGGCTGGGTCGTACTGAATTTTTGCCCAATTTTTGAACGCTCCGAGGTAATTGCCGAGGTGAAAGCCTTTGTTGGGCTGAGCACCTGTTAAAATAGTCTTGGTCTTGCTTTTGGTTACTGGATTCATGGTGAGTCCTTTATTTTGATGTCAATTTCTTTACTTTTTGATGGATCTTCCTTCCCTTCAATGTCTTGCGGATGAGACTTCGAGGGGATAGGAATGTCCTTTAACGATTGCGCGCGTGAGGGATGTTCGGCGACGCGGATGGAAAAATCCTGCTCCTTGCCATTGCGATTAACGGCGATGATGAGATTTTGACCGGGATACGTAAAAAACGTCGCATCAACGAGATCGCTGTAGAAATTGATCGGAACACCGCCAATTTTCAGGATTTTATCGTTGGCTTGAATCCCCGCAACAGAGGCCGGTGATGTTTTGGTAACTCCTCGGATATAGACGCCGCTTTCTTGTGTTTTGGGATCAACGGCCATTTCGGTTTCAACACCTACATAGCCGTACTGAACGCTACCGCAATGGATGATGTCGTTGCAAATTTTTTGCAACGCACGTGCGGGAATCGCGAAGGAGGAATGAATGTCCGAAAGATGGACGACGAACAAACCAATGCAATGCCCTTTCAAATCGAAGATTGGAGAGCCGCTTTCGCCATGATCCGAGGGCAAATTGACGCGAATGAGCGTTGTTGGCCAGAGTTTGTCGCCGTAGATGTAGTTAAGCCCCGTCACAATTCCCGGAAGCACACAAGGGTTGAGGCCTTGCTGGTAATTGACATTGGCGATACGCGTCCCAACATTGGGGAGGAGTGCCTGCTCAAACGTCACTGGAACGGCCTCGGGAATGGTGGCATGTAACCGAATCACAGCCACGTTTGTAATTCCATCAAAACCAATGCAAGTCGCTGGATAGAAATGCTTTTCGAACTCAATCACTAAGGAATCCGCACGGTGGACGTCGTTGTCGCTCGAGACAAGAAGATCCTTCTCAATGAAGCACGCGGTATTGATTTTTGTGACCTTATCTTCGCTGAAAAACGCCCTCAGAAGCGCAATGGAACGATGTTTGCCATCAAAAACGGCCTGCGGAGAACGCATTCCGGGGGCTTTCGGAACGTCACCAACCAAGTCCTGCCCAAGAGGCTGTGCAAGACTTACTTGGCTAAAAATAGCGAAAAAAAAACCAAATTTAGATGCTTAGAAAGCATAACACGTCGCTTGTTGTGAACTTTGCGTGTGATTGGAAGCCACAACGCAACTGGCCGCATACATCAATGGTCGTTGACTAGACAGCTGAACGCTTTTCTTTGCAAACACTTGATTTTGAACGACCGCCATGTATTTCGGGAGCTCAAAAACAGCCTTTGTTGGTTTCAAGACAAAAAATGCAGAAACGCAAAGAGCAATCGAAAAAACCGACGCAAAGGCGAATTTGATGCCCAAAAGCCACCCAAAGTTGAACAATCCACGCAAGGAAGTGGTCGGTTGTGGAACGCACGCCGCAAAGAGTTTCCGTTGAAAAGAGTGTTCAAACTGCTGCCAAGCCTCTTGGGACGGGACTTCGTACTTTTTCAGCGACAAAAGCTGTTCCAGAGAACGGAATGTGTGTTTATTTGGCATAAAATGAGGAGTTAAGGATTAACAATATAGTCTTTTAATAACGTTTGCAACTGGTTTTTTGCGTAATGCAAGCGGGAACGCACGGTGCCTTCGGAACAGTCCAGGATTTTCGCAATTTCCTGGTGCGAAAGTCCTTCAATTTCAAAGAGAACCACTACAGCGCGATGTTTCGCAGAGAGTTTTTGAAGGGCGTTGTTGAGTTTTTCTTGTAATTCCTTCAAATAGGCATCTTTTTCCGACGTTTTTTCGGACAGAAAATAGTCAGCATCCTGGTGTATTGAACCGTCCAATTGCTCGAGCTGTAGGAAATATTTCCCGCGTCGTTTCTTTAAGAAAGAGAGCGTCGTGTTGATGGCGATCCTGCAAATCCACGTATAAAAGGACGCTTTTGCGTTAAATTGGTGGATGGATCGGAAAGATTTAATCAGCGTTTCTTGGACCAAATCGAAAGCATCCTCGCGATTGGCCGTTAGGTTATAGATAATCGAAAAAAGACGCCGTTTGTATTTTTCGACAAGCTGGTTGAAAGCATCCAAACTGCCGTCTCGAATCTTGTTAACAAGAATGAGATCGGCTTCTCGGATTCCAGGCACAACGAGCGCTTCCTCACCCTTAGGGGAGAAAAAGCACTCATTTGTCTGTATTTTTGTAAAAGGCATGTAAAATTGTTAGCCTTTGGGTGTGTACAATGCCTCGGTCCTTTTTCATACAAAAATGGAAGGTTGTTACCAATCCACCTAGATATGATTAAAGAACGAGAAGGTGGTTCCTTTGGCTTCTGAGTAGCCAACACCTTGTTTAGGAACGCCCGACGGAACATGTCTGATCTGTCTGACGTGGTGCATTGTTCTGAGGCTTGACTCTGATGAGTCGTCCTCTAATAGATCGGCATACATGATTGCCCGGTGAGAGGCAGCTGCTGTTGCATGCATAATGTGTTATGTTGTTAGGTGTTCAGTGTTATTTTTTTTTAGTATCTTAGATTGGATACTCGGTGAAATTTTGTCAAGGGGAGATATTGTACCGCGACCAAGTGGTGAATCTTGATCGAAATCATCTCATTCCTCGTCTTCTTTGAGTGATCTCGCAATCATTTCCTCGGTAATCTTTTCAATAATATCAATCCACTTCTCGACGGTGTCGACAAAGGTTGCAAGATTTTCTTCGAAACCCTCTGGGTGTTTGAGGGGTAACTCGAAAGCTTTTGCAAGCACAAGAGATTGAGACTTTTTGTCGAGACCTAAGGTTCCTCCATTGGTTCCTGACCAAAAGAAGTTGGCCTCTAAAATCTTTTCAAACGCCATTTCTCTGGCGTCTAACGGGACTTCTCCGACGTAAGCAAAAACGACCAACTTTTCTCCCTCTTCGTCAAGGTCCATATTTAAAACGGTACGATCATCAAAGAGCAGAATGCAGTGATTATTGACATCTAAAGCCAAATCCTTCAACTGCAACGACTTCCCCAGTTTCGCCAGCATATCATTAATGGCCCCCTTCAAGTTCTTCCCAAAGGCCTCATGATGGACAATATGGGGCATCATCGGGACAACCGTGCTGGGAACAGAAATGGAACCGATACTCGAGGAACTCTTTTCCTTCGCTTTCGATGTCTTATGAGACAAACTCTTTGGGCGCGCTACGATAGAAGAGATGTTGTCGCTAGCATTGGATAAAATCTTCGCTTTCCCATGACTTTGACTATTTTTCACACTTCCTATCGAAAACTTATTCACCCGTAATGTCATAATATTCTTGTTTGGTTCTTATCTAAAGTAATCTTTAGGGGAACGATAGCAAGATAAAAAATGTTTTTGCTCACTTAGTGTTTTGACATGAAGTAGTTTTTCTTACAAAATAAGTTATCCAACGCACTCATGACCACCAGTAACGGATTCGACATTCACATTCAAAGCCAAGAAGCCAATTCCTTGGGATCTGTAACCGAAGGTCCTCGTAATCAAGAAGAAAGAGGCACTCTTAACGGCTATTCTGTCGTTTATTCCGACAACACCCCCAATGAAACACCTCCGCCAACCGCAAATCAACACCTTGTGAGCAAGGAATTGGAGCTTTCTTTCCAAGAAAATCCCATCAACATCGCAGGTAAAGCTCTCGCGGAACCTCTTGTCGAGCAATCCGTTCAGCAAAAGTATGCTGCATCACAGAAAAATGATAACCAATCATCGCAGGCAAACTTCATTACCGAACAAGGCCTTGTGGAATCCATGGAATCCGGCGTATCAGAAGAAATGGAAGAGCTTGAAGGGGATTTTGATCTCGACGATATCGAAGAGGGTGGTGATGAAGGCGACGACGAAGCCGCTGTGGAAGAGGGACATCGAGCAGAAAAGCAAGCCCACCGCTTCATTAATCGCCTCAACAAACACCAAGCAGCGTCTAAATACAAGGGGCTCATGAATCACTTGAAAAATCTTCTTAAACACAAAGACAAAGAGGACGTTTTAAAGCATCTTAAGGAAGAATTCCCCAACATTGCAGAAAAAATCTTGAACAAAAAAGACTTGAAGGTCGTCGATGTCATTTTGGCCGTCATTGGAGCGGAATTTTCTGAAATTACGGAGCAACACAATCTCTTGGAATGCTTTAGGAGCTGCATAGAAGAAAATCTGAGCCGGAAAGGCGGGAAGGACGCGAAATTAGAGTTGTTGCTGAGTCGCGTAACCGATGCCATCCAAGAGCTTACGGGAGACGCAACTCGCATGGCTCGCATTCAGGCCGGCTACGACCTCATTCCGCGCATCGCTGAAAAATTACCCTCTCCTCAGGAGTTACAAGCCAGCGGACTTCAAAGCGTAGAAACGTTGAGTTCCTTGATTCTCGACAAATTTCTAACCTTCAAGGGCGAAAAGCAAGCGATTTTTCAGGCTCTTTGCGCTGGGCTGATGCTCAACACCGCTCTCGTTGAGGAATTCATTGGCAACAAAGAACTTAAGCGTTTGGCCAACTTCAAGAAAAACGTCGAGCTGCTGAAAGAAATTTTAGGCCGCGA
Organism: uncultured Opitutales bacterium; assembly: GCA_964457855.1. Taxonomy (GTDB): domain Bacteria; phylum Verrucomicrobiota; class Verrucomicrobiia; order Opitutales; family CAYWEO01; genus CAYWEO01. The sequence continues at coordinate 167,878 of CAYWEO010000001.1, forward strand.
GCTCAAGGTTGTGACTAACTTCATGGGCGGCATGAACGTCGTTGTTTCCATCCGAGAAACTTTACAGATTGCCAGCCAGATCGATTCCCTTTATCATCTGATTGAGAAGTCGCTCACAGACACCAAAAACGTCGCTTAAATGTATGGAATTTAAACCCTTAAAACAATTGGATGAAAAGGAGTTATCGATCACAGCTTTGGACTTTACGACAAAGCTGCTCGAAATGTCTCTGGGGAAATTCGCGGACGTTGAACAAATGCGCACGCTCATTGGCGATCTGTATTTTTCTGGAATAGAGGAGAAAATGTACTTTTTAACCAACTTCATTGGAGTTCTGCGCAAAGTCCCCACGGAACTCTTTACGTCGCTGGAAGTTAGGGAGCAACTCGTTCATGCGGCCCAAGAAATTTTAGACGAAACCATCCTCGAGGAGAATGCACAATGTTAGAACAAGATCTGATCGAATTTGGCAATCGTATGGGATTCCACGGATTGCGTCTCAATAAAAACGGGTTTCTGCGTTTGGAAATCGATACCATCGGCGATTTTTACATCGAACTCCTGGAAAATCGCCGCGAAGTCCTCTTTTATCTCCTGAAACACTTCGAATTCCCCAGCGCCGACCTCTACTGGCAAGCGCTCGAAATGTGTCACGAGCAACGCGGTCTTTCTTCCGTGATCAATCCCATCGCTCTCGACGAATCCTCTGTGGGTTTCCTCGTCCGCGAGACCGAAGACGCCTGTAATGCGGTCAAAATGGGTCAAATCACAGACCTTTTAATGAAATTCATCAAACAACTTTCCGAAAAATTCAGATAAAACAACAACTTTATGGCAGACAAACCGAAAAATTGGTTCAGTTCCTTAATGGATATGGACGCTGGATTGGTCAAGGTTTCCTCGATCAACAAGGCCACCGCTCAGGCAAAACTTCCCGAGCAGAACTTAGTCATCTCCGGATGCGGGGATCGTCGCATCGATGAGCAACTTGCACGCGTTTTGAATGTCAAAACCATCGGAAGCGACCTCCTGCAACAACTGAATCCGAAGTATTACGGAACCTCTTTTATTCCAGAAGAATACAAAAAAACCTTAGAAGTCGTCATTCAAGACCTTAAAAAAGAGAAAAAAGACATCAAAGACCGCAAATTGTTCGGCATTTACCAAGAAGTTGAGGCCTTGCTCGTCAAAGAGACTGAAAATAGCGATTTACTCGAGGAGTTTCGCATGACGCTACTTCAAGGTTGAGGAGGCAAATTTAGGGTTGAGGCGGCAAAACATCGCGTCCCTGCTGCCCATTTTCCGGGCCAACAATGCCACGTTCTTGAAGGATATCCATGATCCTCGCCGCACGGTTGTACCCAATGCGTAAACGACGTTGAAGGAGGGACGTTGAAGCACGTTCGTTGCTGCGAATGACACCAATCGCTTTCGGAATCAGGTCGTCATCCCAAGCCTCCTCAGAATCGGCAGAAGGGCCATCCTCATCGTCATCCGAATGATCAATCTGATCCTGCACCTCCTGCACGTAATTGACCGGCGGGCCGTTGTCTTTAATAAATTGCACGATAGACGCAATTTCGTCGTCCGAAACGAAGGCTCCCTGCGCGCGGATAATGGTCGATGCCCCTGGTGGAACGAACAACATATCTCCACGTCCAATAAGGCTGTCGGCGCCACCGTAGTCAAGGATCGTGCGGCTATCAACCTTAGAGGCTACTTTAAACGCAATCCGGCTGGGCAAATTCGCTTTGATGATGCCCGTAATGACGTTCACTGAGGGCCGTTGCGTCGCGAGAATCAGGTGAATGCCGGCCGCTCGAGCTAATTGCGCGAGTCTCGCCACACACGTTTCAATGTCCGCCGGCGCCACCATCATCAGGTCCGCAAGTTCGTCCACAATGCACACGATGTAGGGAATTTTCACGAAATCCTCAACCATCGGTTTGGCATTGTACGAAGCGATATTTCGGGCCCCCGCCTTCGCAAAAACGTGGTAACGCCTTTCCATCTCGCCAATCAGCCACTTCAGTGCGGAGGGCACCTTTTTCGGGTCCGTAACAACGGGGATCAGCATGTGCGGCAAGTCGTTGTAGATCTTCATTTCAACGATCTTCGGATCCACCATGATGAAGCGCAAATCGTCGGGACTCGAATGGAACAGCAGCGACGCGATGATGGTGTTGATGCAAACCGTTTTCCCAGAACCCGTTGAGCCAGCGATGAGCAAGTGTGGCATGCGCGTCAAATCCGCGACAATCGGCTTTCCCGTCACCTCTTTTCCAAGAACGATCGGAATTTCCGCATTCGCGTGAGACCACGCCTTCGATTCGATGATTTCACGCAGGCAAACGGGAAGCGGATACTCGTTGGGCAACTCGATGCCCACACAACCCTTTCCCGGCACAGGCGCAACAATCCGCACGGACGTCGCTTTCAGCCCCAGAGCGATGTTTTTCTCGAGATTGATGATCCTTTCGACGCGCACCCCCGGCGACGGCGTCACTTCATACCGCGTGATCACGGGACCGGAATGGATTTCCTGCACCTTCACGTCGACGCCAAACTCCGCCAGCTTCGCGACAAGCAATTCCGCCCGCTTTTGGTGATTCTGCGCCGCCGCCGAGTGCGCAAGATCCGACTGGTCGGGCTGCTTTAAAAGGGACATCGGAGGAAACGGATAATCGTCAAGGTTCGCACGATGCGGCACCTGTGACGCTTTCTGAAGAGGTTCTGCCGCAACGATTTTGATCCCGCCATCCAATACGCCTATGCCGACACCGATATTGTCTAACGTCAAATCTGAATTCTGCCCAACTCGTTCTACGCCAGGAGCTTTTTGAGGAGTTTTTGCAACCTCCTTCTCTCGCGACCTCCCAAATAAGGCCCTCAACGCTGTTTTTGGTTCTTCAGACTCTTCTGATGATGCCCGTTTGAACAACGAAAATGACGGCACGACTTCCTGCGCGGAATCCGCCACCTGTGCGGGATTTTCATCTTGTTGCACAGAACTTTTTAAAGGGGTTTGAGGAACAACGTCATTGCTGCCCGCTTCGGGCTCCCTTGTTGGCATTTTGAAACGAATGGAACGCAGTTTCCGGAAAAACGCTCCCAGTAAGTTCAACGGTGACAACCACGCAGGCGGCGTCAAATCCCCTAAAAACGCGAAGGGAAGGCAAATAAACCCAAACGCCGCGAAGAAAAACGTTGTCCCGATGGATCCAAGAAATGCTTCAACGTGTTGAGAAGAAATCCATCCTCCAAACAATCCCCCAAGCCCCGCAGAAAAGTAGTTCGCGTTCCCAATTCCTTTGAAATGAACGTGTTGCAGGTTCGCCAACAAGGCCGCGATGGCAAAAAATCCAACGACAAACGCGATGAAGTGCTTCAGCAAAAACAGCGGCAATTTCTTCGCCCAGGAAACGATTCCCAACCAAAATCCGTACACCGGCAGCAACCAAAACGCCGCCCCCAACAGCCGAAACCCGAAAAACGCGACGTACGCCCCGCACATTCCCGCGGGATTTTTCGCATATTCGTGAGCACGTAACAGCGTCGTATGAAAGGGACATTGCCGCGGGTCATAATACCCGAGGGCCATCGCCAAAAAAACGGCAATCGCTATCCAAAGACTTCCTGTTAAGAAAGGATGTTTCGCTTTATTCATTATTTATGGATAATTTTTAGAAATTTTTGTGGCCAATATCCCCAATAAGGAAGATTTAGTCACAAAAATGCACGATTAAGCAAGTTTTTTGTTGTCGTTTGACCAATTTACGCATTGATTAGCAACCTATGTTCAGATTACTCACCATGCCCTTTCGCGGATTGTATCTTATTGTCATCGGAATCCTGATGTCGTCCCCACTGTTGGCTTTAGGGGCCGTTTTAGGGTTAGACATGCTCATACCCATCGTTGGACCAGTTCTTGTCAACCAATTCACTGGCTACACGATGCAGATCAATGGAAAGACGACTATCTCGCTGAAGGAGAACACTTTACGCTTTGAAGGCATCACTCTCACGAATCCCACAGACTACGCAACGACCGACTTTTGGCACATCCATAAGGCCAACATTCAACTCGAGTCCATCAATCCCCTGCAAAAGACTTGGCGTGCAAAGCGATGCGAGATCGACATCGATAGGCTGGTTCTCGTTTATAGAAAACAGCAAACAGCTTCCAAAAAAGCACAAAATGCCCCTGGACAAACAATAAATGCCCCGATTTTGGTGCAAAATCTCTCAAATTTGGACGTTTTCCTCCAAAAACTCCGCCAACACCTGCCAAATAAGCCCATCACAATCGACACTTTCGTGCTGAAATTCAAAGGCTCGCTAACCGTTTGCGACTACCGCGGAGGAGCCCTCGTTCCACTCCGCAAAGAACGCATGGTTCATTACCAAAATACCTTCCGTGACGTTCATGATCCATTAAAAATTCTACAAGATGTCCTCGTTGGTGCAGCGAAAATGACGACTAAATAGCAAACTCATTGGATAAAAGATTCTTGATCGCGGGGAGAATGCTAACATAAAAAACGGGGGCGAGAATAAACTCAACCCCCGTTTGTGCTTATAAGATCGCTAGAGACCTGCTAGATCGTTGTTTTTGGAGCCGTTTTAAGCTCGTCAAGTTCAAAGTCTGGTTCATTTTGCCCCCCATTAAATACATTTTCAAACATATTTTCTAACCCATCTGGTGTTTTGGGTGTGGTCGGTTCAATGTCATCCGATAGGTTTGATTCTTTCTCCTTTTCATTTTCTATCTTAGTCTCATTCTCACTCTCGATTTTGTTATTCGAATTATTTGAGGCTGCGCTTGAAGAAGTCTTCCAAGAAGCATCTTCCTCTTCGTTTTTTGGTGTTTCTGCGTTCTTCTCGAGCTCTACCTTTTTGATAATTTTTTCGGGATCATTCGAGTCTTTCTTACTGCGCTTACGTTTCAGTTGCGATTTATCCCCATCAAAAGCATCCTTCAATTCCTTAGTGAGCTTTGCATAGGAGGTAATGATATCATTATCCTGCTCAGGATTGTGCCGCTTATTTTTATCACTCTTAAGCAGATGTTTATCGTACTTGCGATTAACGGCGTATTGCCGATCAATATGTCCTCTAGACCACCCCCCTATAGTCAAAGGGCCGTAAGTAGCATCCGTATTAAAGACATTGTCTATCGTCAATTTCCCTTCCGCCAGCAACTGAATAGACCTTTCTTGCGCAAACGCCCCAGTGACGTTATATTTTTTTCCGTCTGCGCACATATACCTAGCGATTTCCTTCACGCAAACGTGATAAAAGATGCGGTTGAGGGAGTCGAGGGAGTCGACTTGACGTTTAAGGTATAAATCTTCGGCGGCCTTCCCATAAAAGGCGTTTTTATTGGTAGTGTATTCTCCATAGAATTCGTCATAGCGCTCCTTCCTGTCTTGAGTGGTTAAGGGTTTCACTTCCAGCTTTGGCTGTCTGCGTACAATTCGCATTAACGCTTTATCGTCAAGCTCCTTCCACTCTTCTGGGGTCTTCATCCATAATTCCCCGCAAGCAATCGATGTGTTTTGGAAATCTCTGGGATTTGCAAATATGTCCTTAACAAATTTTAAAAAATCATATCCATCCTTTGTTCCTTGCAATGATGGAAATAGGACTCTAAGGAACCGTTTGAAATTTTCTAATTCAACTTCTTTGTCCACTTTGTTATCAGTCATTATTTCCTGCAAAGCAGCACCCGTAAGCGGTCCCTTCTTAATCGCAGCGGATATCGATTCATCTACTTTTTTCTGTGATTCCTCATTACCCCCAACATTAGCGAGACACTTCCACCATGGACCACAGATGTTAATCAGGTCTTCGACCTTCACTGGCTCCCCTGTTTGCATGTAGCGCAACATCAACTTGCCTAGTGCTTTTTCTCGTTTTTCTTTTTCTTGCTGTGGGATCGGTTCACCACCAAAATTGATGGCACTTTTTAAGAGATTGTTAATGCTCGGGTACCTCCCTATATCATCCATTACATAGTTACCAAAATGTTTCTCGGAAGATGACAGTAAAAAATGTTGCGCATAGGTAATTGTCGTATTCCCTAATTTCACAGTTTCACTCGGCGAGATTTCGGATATGTTCTTATAACCGCCGTTTTTACCATCTTTACCAGTGGCGTACTTAACCCACACCCAACCTAAGTCATTTCTAAATCCTTCGTTATTGTCCTTTGTCTTCCCGACAATGTCCTTAGAAAATTCAATCACGAGACGCTCTGCGCAAATAACGATTTTGGGGCGAATGCCTGTAACTATCACAGGGAAATGAGTCTTCCAGACGACATAGCCGCTAATAACTCTTCTCATGACCAATTGTTTGGCAATCTCCAACATTTTCTTGCGATCTTCTTCCCCTTCCAACCTCACCGGACCAAAGAACTTCTGCTGTATGTCATATTGCTTGAGGATTTCTTTCTTGTACGCAGGTCTAAGCTGCTTCCGCTTGAGAAGTTGGGCTTCTTTTATGCGCTCACCTGGATTGAAATCTTCTTTCTCAATTTTATTTTCGATCATATTTTCATTCTTCTTTTCTTTCTCTTTCTCATCAGATTTGGTTGGAGACTGGCTCATCAAATTCTGGAATCCCTTCAGGTCCCCTTTCACGTTACGGAAAAAAGCCACGATTTCCGGATTAAAGCTGGGATCAGGAGTAGATAAGTCAGGGATTTGTTGACTTTTATTTAACTCCTTAAGGTTTTCCTCGGCTATAGCTTTAATTGTCAAGTAACTTTCCAAAATCCACTTAATATCACGAGCATAGTCATTTAGTTCGGTTTTTTGGAGATTCTCACTGTCCTTAATGCAGATTTGAGCATCATTCACGTTCTGCCAAAAGAATTCCCCGAGCCAGGTGTACATGCAATTGCGAATCTCTTTGCAACCATCACTAGTCTCTTCTTTTTCTATCAACTGAATAGCAAGATCTTGCGCCTCAGCGGGGCGATTTTCAGCTTTCAGCGCTTCTAACTCCTCTTTAGTTACACCCCAAGAGGCGCTCGGAAAGGAAAGGCCGATGAGCGCGAAGATTCGCAAGGCGTAAAGGCATTTTTTCGTCTGCTGACCTGTTGTAGGCCACACCAGTCTTTTTCGCATGAGCGCTACGTGCCGTGCAATGCGCCCGCCCGGCAACATGCGTAAAACGCTTTCCACCAAGATCTTTCTTATTACTGTAATGATCATAATGCAACCCTTTGTAGAGTGACATAATCAGTGAAAGAGATCCTGAAGCGAAAATCAACCCCAAAGCCCTGCTTTTTTATTCACACATCCACTTTGTAGTCTCCCGGACCGATCAGCATGAAGCAAAACATCACGATCGCTACTGTTAAGGCGTGGGGAGTCTCGGGCCTCCAAAGATTCGGTTCGTTCAACAAAATAAGGGTCATCATCAAGAAAAACAGGAAACAAACCGTCCGAAACCACAGTCCCAAGATGAAAAACAACCCTCCGATCATGTAAACCAACGTGCCCACAAACCCCCAAAATGCAAAGCCAAAATTGATGTGCGCCGCCACCACATAGTGCCCCAAATGCGCTAACGAAGCGACCCCACTCATCAAGTAGTAAATGCCGTAATCCATCGCCAAAAGCCCCAATAATACCCTCAAAAACAATATCCCCAACTGATCCCACTTGAAATTCGTTAACATAGCCATAAGAGAAGATTTATGAAGAATTTGAGGGGAAAGTTCAAGGATTATTCGGAAACTTTTCTTTTCTCGGGAAAAGAATAAGTTTCCGAACCTTCAAAAGAAAAGCGGTATCGAAACGCATTTTTGAGGCACGTAGTGCCACAAAAATGCGCTTCGAACGAAAATTTTTTGGCGGAAGGGTTCGGGAAACCCAAACCCCGAAAACAAACCCCGAAAACGATCAGGAATGTGTTCCTTTTGAGATGACGAGCAGGCGCGCGAGGACGAGATCCCTGAGCGTACCAGTCAAAAAACCCACCAGCAGGACGCCGTAGTAAGTTTGAGATGATAGGGACGGCTACACGAGGTCGAGATGCCTGAGCGTACTTAACGTACGTGATGGCATTGAGATCCGAAGTGTAACGGAACCCTAGCGCTCAAAAGAAACACATTCCTGATCATTTTCCATAATTAACGCGTGTCTCCACGATCGTCCCCAGGACGGTATCTTGCGTAGTCATTTCACGTAACTCACCGTCCGTGAAGACCTTACGGAGTAAAATACTATTTCCGTCCTTAATCACCTTACGGACGGTTGGGTTGCCGTGGCTGAGGGAGATGACGACGAAGGCACCATCTTGGATATCGCGTTTAGGCTCAACGAGAATGAGGGCGTTGAGGGGAAAGTGAGCCTCCATGAAGGGCATCGCTTTTAGGGCGAACGCACGATCGGACATTTTTCTTTCGGTGCTGATCCAAGGGAGGTCGTCGTCGAGATCTTCCTTGTGCACTTGATTTTCGCCGGTCAACCATTTGCGGATGCACATCCATTTGACGACTGGAACATTGCGTCCGGAATCACTATTTTGAACACCTTTTGCGAGGGGCTCGAGACCAAGCAGTTGTTCGATCTTTATCTTAAAGCATTCTGCGATAGCGTTTAATGTGCTTATGCGGGGATCATTGGTTTGGCAAGACAGGAGACGGTTAATGGTCGTTTGAGGGACATCAACAGCGCGGCAAAGTTCCGCCTCGGACCACCCTCTTTCGTTCATCAATTGCCGTATAATCTTTCCTATAGGCAAGTAAGGGTTACTGCTGCCTTCCATTTTTTGAATGCCATCATCATCATTATGATTTATTAGTGAATTCTGCATGAACACAGGCGAGCCCTAGATTACTTTAAGATACATCCTTTTTGGAAACTTGTCCATAAGTATTGGATAGATCGAAAAGTTTTTTTAGTATTTTGGCAAAAAAATTCAAAAAATAATTTTTTTTTCACTTTTTTATCAATTGTTGGTTGACAAGATGCAAATAACGTTAACAATCTTATATTAGATTTTTTAGTCTATCTGGGTGAAAAGGTCGGCTAAAAAACATTGCTTTATGCAAGGTGTTCGTTCGGTGAAAAAAGTATCATACAAGCACGAGCTTCTGAGTTATGCTCAAGCTCGTGCTTTGTACCTTAAAACAGAGTCGTTTGCTTCTAGTAAAAGCGGCTGTTGCAGGGATTTTATTATCAATCGGTGGCGATTGGGAAATTACTTTGAAAGAGCATTACCGAAAAATTCTCTGGAAAAAATTCCCTGGATTCAAATGTATTGGCCTGAAGCTTCGGAACAGTCAATGCTTTTTTGGATAAATTTTGCACGTGAGTGTCCTCATTATGTCTTAAACATGCTTTCAACTGAGGAATTGAGGCGCGCTTTTCTTGAAAAAGCGATCATCGCTACCCACCTCCACCCGGAGGTCATCCAGGAACCTCAAGGGGTTGTCCATCAAGAGGAAAGCAATATTCATGGTGGAGGATTTTTCAGGATGAATCTCTTCGTAAAAAAGTTCATAAAGCAGTTCGTTGCTGGGGCCCATTTCCGCCATTCGAAAAATTAAATATTTTTTAGAGACTGAAGACATTCAGTTTTCGAAAACGCCTCTCTTAGAGGCTTTTTTTGTGCTTGCGGGGAAATTTTTCACTCAAAAATCTTAAAAACACTCCCTGGGCACTCAAACGCTCCAATTGAAACCCATTTTGCATAGAGACCAAAAAAAACGAGTCTGTTTCAGGTTTCGGTATCCGAAAACGCAATTTGTAACCCGTTTTTCGCGTTTTCCGTTAAGCGAAACGCCCTTTGCATGACATCAGGATCGAGGAGTGGATGTCTATGCTAAAAAGGGTTTGGAGACTTTTTTTGGGCTAAAAAAACAACCTTGAGGGATTAATTTTTAATAAAATCCTGCAAAATATTCGATAATTGATGATGCCCTAAAGACAGAATCGTAGTGTGATCAAAGATTGGAAGCTCAATAAATAAGCTGTTCGTCATCAACTTGTTATACGCCCGTCCGATAACCGTTGGTGTCTCTTGATCACGACTTCCGTACGCCAAAAGAACGGGGCACTTAATCGTTCCAACAACATCATTCAGGCGCTCATCCACAACTTTAATCATGATGCGTTTCAAGATTCCCTGCGCATGCTGATAATCACGACTCCCAAACCGCTTCGACAGGCGAGCCTTCCACTGCGTCGCAAAAAAATCGTCGAACGCACCAAACAATTTCCCTCCAGACGCACCCAAAAATCTCCGAACACGAAGCCCGATAGATCTTCCTTCAGCACCTCCTGGAGCGGCGATACAGCACAAGCGATCAATGCAATCTGGCAGTAAAGATGCCATTCGGAAGGCGACGCGGCACCCAAAGGAATGTCCCACAACGGTCCATTGTTTATCCAAAAAACCAGGAATTTTCAGCAAAAAACGCGCATAATCCTCTGTCCCCCAATCGCTTTTTGGCGCAGGCGATTTTCCGAAACCAGGGAAATCAATCACCCAATGCTTTGCGCACAACCCATGAAAATGGTCCAAAACGGGCAAAAAGCACGTTCCGTTTTGTCCCCAGCCATGTAACCACAAAATATGACGAGTGTCGGGATCTTTCTCATTCGCAAGACTTTCTGGCAGGAAATTAAATTCACGCACAAAAAGCTCGTAACCCTCTGAGAGGACACTTTTCTCGGAAATGATTGGATTTTCTGCCGACATAACAATCCTTCAAAAAGGACGAAAATCCCCCAGCAGCGTTCGAAAACCTTCAATATTGGCGGTTCCACCCATCGCAGAATCCGCCTTGCCGCCGCCTTTGCCCCCTACTTTATCCAAGAGATTTTTTAGCAAAGTATTCGCCTGCAGCCCTTTAGCAATCGCCGCTTGTGAGCAACTCGCTACGACCGTCCATTTCCCGGAAGAAACACTTCCGAGAATAACAACATCGCATTGGCCTTCTTTGCAGAGCCGTATCGCATTGGCACGCAACGTCTCCGCATCCCAATCACCACATTCCTCAACGAGCCATTTTAACGTCTCACTGCGATGCATTCTAGCAACCAGCTCACGGTATTCCCGTTCAACCAATCGCTGCTTCGTATGCTGAAGTGACTTGCGCAGAACGTCTTTTTCATCTTCCAATTGATGGAAACGCGCCAAAACGCCTTCTCTTGAGCACCCCAACGTCCCCGCCAATTCGCCAGTTGTTTCCCACAATGTCGCCACCAACGCCTGCGCACTTTCGCCCGCAACCGCTTCGATCCGTCGCGTTCCAGCCGCAATCGAACTTTCCGCCACGACCTTGAAAAAGCCGATTTCTCCCGTATTTTTCACGTGTGTTCCCCCGCACAACTCCGACGAAATGTCTCCAATTTGCACAACACGCACGTGATCGCCGTACTTTTCTCCGAAAAATGCAAGACAATCCTTCGGCTTTTCGTTGAACGGAACTTCAAAGTTTTTCACATCTAAAGCGCTCCTAATCTGTATGTTACACAAATCCTCAATCTCCAAAATCTGCGCTGGTTTCAGGGCCTCGAAATGCGAAAAATCAAACCGCAACCCATGCGCACTCACAAGCGAACCCGCTTGAGCCACGTGCGCTCCCAAAACCTTTCTTAAAGCGTTGTGTAGCAAGTGCGCGGCCGTGTGGTGACGTTGGATTTCCTTCCGACGGCTTTCATCAACACTTGCGATCACACGTTGGTCAATAAAGCTCGCAAGTCGCTCACAATCAACACCTTTTATCGCTATTTTGTGCGCAATTCTCTGCTGAAAACGCACAGTATCTTCGATTTTCAACTCCAAATCCCCACAGCGACATACGCCTGTATCTCCTTCCTGCCCACCCATTTCCGCATAAAAAGGAGTTTTGTCGAAAACAAGAAACGCATTCTTGCCGTCATTAATTATTTGCAGCAGAGTGGTTTCGTAGTCTGTCAGATTTTCAGAATCGTACCCAACAAAAAGCGTTTCTTCCCCAGCAGCTTCCGCAACCTGCACGGACACCTTTTTTTGTGCCTGACGGGCACGTTGTTTCTGCTCTTCCATTGCAGACGCAAATCCTTCACAATCAACATTAATCCCGCGTTCGTTCGCCAAAACCTGCGTTAGATCCAGGGGAAATCCGTACGTATCATACAACGCAAAGGCCTCTGCTCCAGAGAGATGATTGCCATTTGCGGCCATTTTTTCGAACACCTGCAGGCCGCGATCTAATGTCGCTTCGAATTGCTTCTCTTCGACGCCGATCACCTTCTGCAAGAACGTTTTTTGCGCAATCAACTCCGGGAAAACTGCACCCATTTTTTCGACAACGCTTTCCGCTAACTGGCTAAAAAAGCCCGCCGGAAGCCCAAGACGCTTTCCAAAAAGGACCCCACGCCTTAAAATTCGCCTCAAAACGTACCCACGTCCCTCGTTGCTCGGCAAAATCCCATCCGCAAGCGCGAAAGTCAGCGTCCGCACGTGGTCCGCAATCACGCGAAAAGAACAGTCTTTGCGCTCGTTTGGAGTTAAATTGTTGCGATTTTTTGGCACTTCCGCGGTGTATTTTTGGCCACAAAGGCTCTCGATTTTCGCGAACAAATACTGGAACAAATCGCTGGAATAATTGGAAGGCGTTTGCGTAAAATCATGAAAACGGTTCGTTGTCGCCAAAATTCCGCACACGCGCTCGAACCCCATACCCGTATCGACAAACTTTTTCGCCAGTGGAACAAACGACCCACTTTCGAGCGCATTGAATTGAATGAACACCAAATTCCAAATCTCGATGCATTCCGGAACTCCTTCATTGACAAGGCTTCCCTGCGTATTTCCATCAGCCGTCAAGTCGATGTGAATCTCCGTGCAAGGGCCGCAGGGACCCGTTTCACCCATCATCCAAAAGTTGTCCTTCTTCGCGCACTTTTTGATGTGAATATCGGGATTCAGACCCTCTTTTTCGAACAAATCCCTCCAAATTCCGTAGGCTTCTGCATCAAAACTCGCCGGATCGCCCGCGTTCGGCGAGTAAACCGTTGCATACAAACGTTCTTTCGGAAATCCCCACACCGTCGTCAACAATTCCCATGCCCATTCGATCGATTCTCGCTTAAAATAGTCGCCAAACGACCAATTGCCTAGCATTTCGAAAAACGTGTGATGGTACGTATCAAACCCAACGTCCTCCAAATCGTTGTGCTTGCCGCCCGCTCGGATACATTTCTGCGTATCGGCAATGCGTTTATGAGGAGACTCGCGTTCACCAAGAAAATGCGGCACAAATGGGTTCATTCCGGCGTTGGTAAACAACAGGTTAGGCGCATCCGGCATCAGTGACGTAGAAGGCACAATGCGATGCCCCTTCTTTGTAAAAAAGTCGAGAAACGACTGACGGATTTGAGCGGAATTTTCCACTGGAGTAGACTGTTTCATAAAAAACTCTTCCTAATAGAGAATAACGCTCATAGAAACACACTTAACACCGCTTTGACAAGTGAAATAGCTCTTTATAAAACAAAAGAAATTTCGAAAACCTCAGTCAATGGCTACACACACCTCTATGATCGCAAAATGCCCCTGGCGCAGTCACCGAGGGGCATCGTTTAAGTCAATGTTACAGCTTTTATCTACTTTTTTTCAAAACGCTTCCCGTCCTAAAACAATCCATGTTTAATGAGCATATTTTCTTTATCAAAAAACCTGGCATTGAGCTCCTCGTTCTTTTCTTCTGGAATCAAGGACACAACGATCAGCTTACATCCTTCCGGCAGAGCGTTTTTGATAGCTTTGATATCTTGTTCGCTGTATTGTCCAATCGTATTCTCATCGTGAGAACAACCATTATCTGAATAACCCCTGATGCCGATGGCCAATACTTTTAGATTTGGCAAGAACTTGATGACACCTATAAGCTCACTTGCCTTCATTACCCAACCGGCTAAGTTAAAGTGGGTTATGCTTGGAGATTGCTCACAAAAATTCTGCAACGCTAACCAAATAAATCTATCCAAATCACCGGGTGACCTGCTTAGGTTCAAACAATGATTGCTCATCAAAGTCGTATTCTGGTTGAAATATTGATGTATCTTTACCCAATGACGAGTCAGACTGATCTCATTGAATGTTTTCTTTTTTGCTATTAACTTTTGCACAAAATTATAAAACGTCTCTACTTCCAGCATATCAAAATACTTCGCGTTTTTAAAATTATCCAGTTGATCCATGATCAGATTAAAAAGCATTGTCCATGAAATAGGGAGGCAGATTTTCTCGGCATTCTTAAATCCCTTTATAAACTCACTCGCAGGCATCACAACGCTAATGAGATTGCCAAACTGATCCTCTATCTTGACCTGATTGGTCTCTTGATCTCTTGAAAAATTGTACTTCTCATTGCCTTCTTCGTACATTGGGGTACTTCGAATAAGGTAAAAATCCGCCTCAAATGATTTTTTCGACTTTAGCGGAAAACAAAGCGTCAAATCCTTTCTAAAAGGAACCAGGGTCAACAACCATTCTTTAACCACTTCATTCTTCTTTTCTAAGTCCAACCATTGATACAAAGCTCCAAAATCCTTAAGCATCAACTCTTTAATCTTCTGCTCACGCCTCACACAGATCATAAGATCCGGCTTTGAATTCCCATTTTCAAGCATGTCTTTAGGAAATCTGTTAATCCATGAAAATTTAGACCAAGAGTAAGACTGATCAAGCATATCAAAACCGTAGAGAAAGTCACTGTTACCGAATCGATCAGACCTTTTTACACTCAACTTCGATCGAAGGCCACTACTATTGATTTTCTCAATTGAAGAGCTGGTTGCGCCTTCAACCTGATTACTGGAATCATTCTTCGCATTTGAAGAATCATAACCCTTAAAGAACAACTTAATGTCTTTGCTATTGATGGGTTTATTAAACCCACCGGGAGGCAATTTTCTTTCTTTCTTCTCGATCTTGATTTCCCCAATCGATGGATTCTCACCCTTCTTTTCTTCTTTCTTCTCTTCTATCACGCCAAACGATACCGGCATCGCAGTAGCAACGGCGATAGCGATCATAGCGATATATTTAAGTACTTTATTATCTAATTTCATAAGATTTACCTTGTTTAATGATTAATGATTAGGTACATGGAAAACTGGCTCGCTTAACGAGAAAATCCCCACTACCGAGTATTAATGCTAGTGAGTTTATCATGTGTTGTCAACCTCTTGATTAATAAATCACCCAACAGCGTAGAATGAGTGAAAATAATAACTAAGCATAATTGAAGTAAATTTTCTGTAGTCATCAAGCTAAAAGAAAATCAATATGCCCCCTATTTTCGCAGCCACGTCAAAACCTAGCGCCAAAGTAAAATGCCCCTGGCGCAGTCACCGAGGGGCATTGGGTTAGTTTAATTTAACTTTCTCCCTTAATTTTTCTTCTTCAACAACATTTCTGTCAATTCCTTCAAAACTTTTCCCAAATCTTTAGTTGTTCGAAATTCGTCTCCTAAAATCTTCTTCATTATTGATGTTTTCACCTCATCGATTTTCATCTGTTTCATATCGAAAAATTCCGCATTAAGCTCTTTGTTCTGTTTTCCGAGAAGTGAACTAAAGAAAGTACCCTGCTTAGGATTCTCATCATACCAAGATACAACAATCAGTTTACATCCCAACGGTAGCGCATTTTGGATATCCCCAATGTCTTTCTCGCTGTATTGAGAAACAATGAGCTCATTTCCAGAATCACCTTCTTTTGAGTAACCTCTGATTCCTATAACCAAAAACTTCAACTGCTTTAAAGGTTCGACGATCTCTATCACATCTTTTGCCGATATCCACCAGCCAGCCAGATTGAGATCCGTTATTTCTGGATATTGCTCACAGAACTCCTTTAACCTTTCGCTGATAGGCCACTCGCAATCGCTTAAACCGAAATGGGAACGCCAATCGTCAAAAGAAATACTTTTCAGCTTACAAAAATCACGCGTTAAGTTTATTTTCTTACCATCATTTTTTTTCTTCAGTTCTATCATTTCTTGCAGCAACCATTTAAGGTCTCCCCTTTCAGGAATTTCAAAATGATTCACCTCTTTACATTCGTTTAGATTTTTCATGACTATCTTCCTTGACTCAAGACCAATGCGCGTCGTCCATGGTCCATTTGGGAAGAAACAAATTTTCTTAGCACGCTTCATAAAACCTTTTATAAATTCATCTGCCGGCATACAAACACTGACTAAATTACCATTACAATCCTCAATCCGTAGTTGTTGTTGCTTTTGGTCAAATTTCACCCGGAAGTTACTACCATCAGGAAGATGCTTATCATCCTGCATGAGGCTAAGATCAAGAACATCAAAAAAACCGTGCTCTGGGAAGCAAAAGTTTAACTTTCCCCTAAATGGCTTAACTTTGGATGTGATTTTTTTAGTCATTTCATTCTTCTCTTCATCATTCATTTTTTTTTCATTTTTTTTGCAAAACATGGATACTGAATCTTTTATGAAATCCTGCGGAGTCACAAAAACAAAAGGACCGTTTTGCGTCACGTATTTATCATATTGCTTAACTTGTTCTTCTTTAGAAATGTCACTTGATGTGTTGTGTTGAAATTTGCAGCTTTCAATGAAACTACTACCAGCAGCAAGCCCGATAAAAAACTGCTTGTTCTTACGCCCGACAGGGAGGTTTTTCGTTGTTTGCATATCCAACTTTGACTTGAGATTTCCCTCTAC
>CAYWEO010000002.1:0-75623 GCA_964457855.1 uncultured Opitutales bacterium
TTTCCGGAGGGGGTATTTTTTGCAAAAACAACTCCCTCCGGACCTCCCCTGAAAAAACTCTTATTCGGAAGGCATTTTTTGGCACTACGTGCCAAAAAATGCCTTCCGATACCGCTTTTCTTTGAAAGGTTCGGAAAACTTTTCTTTTCATGGAAAAGAAAGTTTTCCGAATTTTACTCCTACTCCTAAGCCAAGCCCCTGTTCGCGAAGGAGTTGCAGAATTTTTAAATTAATTTGTTGTTGAACATCTTTATAGTTGTCGACGTTAGCGGAGTATTCGAGTTTGACGCTA
The DNA here is from genome assembly GCA_964457855.1 of uncultured Opitutales bacterium. Lineage (GTDB taxonomy): Bacteria > Verrucomicrobiota > Verrucomicrobiia > Opitutales > CAYWEO01 > CAYWEO01. The sequence goes on from CAYWEO010000002.1 coordinate 293, forward strand.
AGTCCTTCTGGTTCAATAGCGAGCAAAAAAACCTGTAGGGTTGTTCGTTCCCAAACGCCATCGTGTTGCAGGAGGACTGCGCGCACGTTTTCGATAAATTGTTCTACAAGAACGGGATCGGAATGATTATCTAACTGAATTGTCTGGCGGATGCGCCGCACGGAAGTCCGCGACCAATTATTGATGGGTTGACTGACGATGAGGATGTTGGGAATAGCGACTAGCGTGCGATCGTCGGTGGAAATTCGCGTGCAGCGGAATCCGATGACTTCAACGACACCCTCCGTCTTATCGGCGCCGATTTGCACCTTGTCGCCGACGGAAAATGGCTTATCGACAATGATAGAAACGAATGCAAAGAAGTTAGCAATGGAGTCCTTAAGGGATAACGCCAGCGCGGCACCACCGAGGCCCAAACTTGCCCAAATTCCGCTGATTGTGTACCCTAAATTGTCGAGAATCGCTAGGATGCCAACGACTCCGATGATGCATTGCAAGCCGCGTTTGAGATACCACACAGGGTCCCTAGTGGATGCAAGCAAGCGATCATTGGGCCCCTTAGGAGAGAATTTCCTTTGGCAAATATCCACTACGGTATCAATGATTTGCATCACCATCCATGTAATCAGTCCAATGGAAATTGCTCGATAAACCATGGTGATCCAAGGGAAAAACTTCGTTGCGCCAACGACGAACAGAAATAAGAAGGCTCCGAGCGTCATCAAGTACAAAAAGAGCGGTTTTCGCATGGCTAGGAAGAACTTGCGTGGGGTAGGGGACGGCATGTTAACACCCACTTTTTGGATGAGCCTGCGTACGAAAATCCTGTCCCAGACGAACATGAACCCAATTCCAATGAGGGCGATGAGAACGCTTGCAATCAGGAAGAATACATAATGATTTGAAAAATGATCGGCCATAAGTCAGTGAAAACTTCAAAGAATAACTAATGCAATATCACATAAGCTTCTCTAGAAGTCGTTGATTTGTCAAATAAAACACGAGTAAAATTACGGATGGCTTGCTTGTGAATGATAGGAATCCGTCTTTGCTAAACTTCTTGACTCAACGAGAGGGAAAGGTTAAACTGACTTTATGACTGAGAAAATAGGATCAATGGCTGTAGTATCATCGCCTATAACTTGTGGCACTTCAGGTAAAAGAAACGACCTTAAGGGCCTCGGTGTTCAATTTAGCGGTATGGTGGGCCCAGCGCCAACGTACTCCAGTGAGGAGGAGTACGTCAATAGAGTAGGCGCATGCAAATACGGCTACGAAAGAGCAATGAAGTCGTTTCTTGACGCAGAAGCACAATACAATAATAAGAATGCAGAAAAAATAAATCTAGACAAGGCAGCTAATCCCTGGCTTGTTTTCTGGAAATGTGACGACAATGACAAAAAGGCTAGAGCAATAGAAAAAAACGAACTCCCAAGACTTGCAGGAGCAGTGCAAGATGCAAAAAAAGCGTGGTCGGACGCAGCAAACGACTATAAAAAAATATTGCCGTGGAAAGACAGAGACAGCGTTATCATACAATTTCCTAATCTTTAAAAACGCAACTTAAGCAACTAACCAAACATTTCATTGACTGGCTACTAAATACTAAAGATGCCATAAAATTGCACAATGACTTGCATCACCATCCATGTAATTAGTCCGATGGAAACCGCCCGATAAATTATGGTGATCCAAGGGAAAAAAAGAGCGGTTTCCGCATGGCTAGGAAGAATTTACGTGGGGTAGGGGACTGCATGTTAACACCCACTTTCTGGATGAGCCTGCGCACGGAAACCCTGTCCCAAACGAACATTTGTCAAGTCCAGACGCGAGGCAAATTCTGGTAGAATTGAAAACAAGGGTAAAAATTCCCTATTGACTGGCCGCTGAGGGTGTTCTAGAATTCTTCTCACTTATGGGTACTCCAGTACAGTCTAAACTTGATTCATACAATACAAGCTTCGGGGGTTACGACTCGCGATCGAGTAACGTCTGATCAAGTCAATACAATGAGGGGTACAACAACCCAAAAAGGAAGCACACAAGAAAATGTAACCACGTCAAATACTACGCCTACTTTACCGGGCCCAGCCGAAAGGATGCCAACTCCGATAGCTTCGCCCAAAGTTGAGACTCCCGTTACTCCCGAATCGATTATAATAGCGGCGTTCAAGGATGCAGAAACGTCAGCTAAGTTAGAGGCGGCTAAAACTGTCCTCTATAACGCCTTAGGGAAAGACTTGTGTAACGCTGTTTCTACAGCGCAAGACGTGTGGAAAGGTAGTCAGGGCGAAGATAATAAAGTGCCTTGGATCAAGGCTTCAAATGCTCTTATAACGAAGAGTGGAGAGCTCATGCAAAAGCTCGCCAACGACGTAACAGTCCCTCAAGCTTTGAAAGATATCATTGCTGGCCTTCAATGGCCACCCTTTATTCCGGATGCTAATATCAGAAGTTATCTTACGAGTTCTGATCCCAGCTTGCGATTGTCTCCCGCAGACGTAAAATTTGCGCAAACAGTTAATCCAGGTGGAAGAGATACAAGTCTTGTTCAGCTAGCTGAGCAAGCCGAAATTCAGGCCAAAAACCAAGCTAAGTTTGCTGAAATTCAAGTGGACATTAAAAACATTACATCTTCGTCAACACAAGATGAAATTAATGCCATTAAAGATAAGATCGAAAAACTGATTTCTGCAAAGGGAATTACGACTGATCAAAAAGATTACTTAACAAAGATTGTAAAACTAACTACGCCAGAGCAGTTCAAAGCCATTAAAGATAAGACCGAAAAGCTGATAAAACTAACCACTCTTATAGAGGCGCTTAAGAATGCTAAAACGCCACAGGCTTCTAAAAGTGCCATCTATAACGCCCTGGGACAAGAGTTGGTCGACGATGTTTCTCGAGCGCAAAGAGCTTATAAGGGCAATCCGAGTGAAGACAATAAAATGACTTGGCTCAAAGCTTCAAGTGCCCTTTCAACGAGGAGCGGAGAGCTCCAGAAGCTTCTTACACGGGAGTTTCCCAACAACCCACAAGTTTCGAAACTTCTGTTCAAACCACTTTCAGCTCAATGGCGAAAGCTACCTGATATTTCTGATGATTATATAAGAAAGAATGTAGTCAAATTCTCTTCCGAGGAAATAAGATTGGCGCAAACAGTTAATCCAACCACAAGAGACAAAAGTCTCGTTCAGTTGGCTGAAACTCAAGCTAAATTCGCCGAAACTCAACAACCCTCATAAATGGTGGTGGGGAAGGGATTCGAACCCCCGAACAGCGACGCTGAACAGATTTACAGTCTGCGCCCTTTAGCCACTTGGATACCCCACCAAAAACTAAATGTTTAATGTTAAAAATAAGAGATTTTTTTAAAAGCTTTGTCAAAACTAAAAATTCATTTTCGTTGGACCGCAATTCAATTCATTTTTTGACGAATTCCCCATTGACTAACCGCTGAAGGTGTTTTAAAATTCATCTATGAGTGTAGATAATGCATTGCGATCGACAGCAACAACAGCACCAACAATACTAGCAACAACAGTTGAGTCTCACCTTCCCATCATAAAAGAAGGAGAGAGCGCCAATTTTCAAGGCCTCGTGGGTCTAGGCGCCGTAGCTGTTTCTCTAGAACCTCCAAAATCTCCAAAGGATCTGGCAGTTGATGGTTTGAAGAAAATATATAGTGAGGTTTGCAATGGCAATGGAACCGTCAATGAACAGCAGCGTAATCAAATAAATGCATGCAGACAGGAAGTATTTAAATATGATCCAGACTACAAGAATAACTGCGAATTATTCGCCGCTTTCAACAACGAGAGCGAGAAAACGACCAGCATGTTTTATAGAGTGAAGGATAGGCTAATGACTTATGAGCGCGACGTGTTTGGAGTTAGTGCAGATATCCAAAACTCTGGGAATCTTTACTATAAGACTTTATATCAAGGTGAACGTCCTCGTTTTTGAATATCGTGGATAGGAAACGTTTTCTTTCCTTGCGAAAAGAAAAGTTTCTGAATATACCTAACATTCATATGAACAACAGACGGCGGAAAACGCGAGAGGTAATGGTTGGGATGGTTGGGATTGGCGGTGGGAATCCCGTGAGGATACAGTCGATGGTGAACATTCCGTTAAGGAATGTTAATGAGGTTGTGAGGCAGATTGAGGAGTTAGTGGTTGCGGGTTGCGAGATCGTGCGGTTGGCGATTCCTGCGCGGGAGGATTTGAGAGCGTTGCGGGAGGTGCATGAGGTACTGAGGGGGAAAGGGTCTTTGATTCCGTTGGTGGCGGATGTCCATTTTTTGCCAGAGATCGCGTTGGAAGCGTTGGAGATTGTAGAGAAGGTGCGCATCAATCCTGGAAATTTTGGAAGCAGTCAGAAGTCATTGCGAGAAAGAGCTTTGCCGTTTTTCAAGCGTGCAAAGGAGCTTGGTCGTTCGGTGCGTATTGGGGCGAATCACGGGTCATTATCTGAGCATATGGTGTACCGATATGGAAACACGTCTGTGGGTATGGTGGAGAGCGCGCGGGAGTTTTTGGAAATTGCGGATGAAGTGGGTTTTTCGGATAGTGTTGTATCGTTTAAGTCAAGTGACGTACATACAATGGTTGAGACGTATCGTTTGGCTGCGGAAACGCTGGGGGATGTTCCCCTTCACCTGGGAGTTACAGAGGCCGGTTTCGGCGATGAGGCAAGGATCAAGAGCGCGATCGGGATCGGAAGCCTGTTGTTGGACGGTATGGGCGATACGATTCGCGTTTCGTTGACGGAGCATCCAGTTCAGGAAATCATTGCAGCGCAACAAATTTTGCAGTCTCTGCGCCTACGCCTGTCGCATATGGGGCTGATTTCGTGCCCTGGATGCGGACGGACTCAATTCGATTTAGAGGGACTTGCACGCGCAGTCAAGGAGCGTTTCGGGCACTTGAAGGGCGTTACGATTGCTGTCATGGGGTGCATCGTCAATGGCCCCGGCGAGATGGGACAGGCAGACTTCGGTTATATCGGTGCCGGCAAGGGCAAAGTCCACCTTTTCCGCGCTAAGGAGTGTGTTAAAAAAAATATTCCAGAAGGAGAGGCGCTTGACGAACTCGAAAGTTTGATAAGTGGAAGATAGCACTCAGAGAAAACTTTTAAGGCGATTTTAGGAGTGAGTTTGATGGGAATGGCTAAGGAAACGGGTGTATTCAAAGCCATGAAAAATGGGGGGCAAATAGCGAGGGTTATGTTTCCAAAACATTTTTGCTCAGCATGAACAAAAAATACCACTTTTCCTTAGAGAGCTAAGGCCCCCGAATTACAAATACGCAAAAAAAATAATTACCGCAGGCGGACTCCCTGAGCTTTATTAAACTACACTGTGTTGTCCTCAAGTCCGCGACTGCGGTAAAATCTAACTAAAATATAACAAAAGAAAAAGAACGTCTTATGTATGGGTGTAATTTTTGACAGTATTTTTATCTACTGTCAAGTATTTTGAAAAAAATATTTATTTATTTTTTTGATCGAGCGGCTTTGTGGCATCTCCAACAGTAATCGCAATGGAGGATTCTTCAAAGCCTGTCGCACTCACAAACAACTTCCCTGAGCCCTGCGCTCCACCCTCGACAGAAATTGTAGCGGACGTTTGCCCCTCTGGAATTACGACCTCGGGCATAATAACGCTATCAGGAACATTCGTCTTCACAGAAATGAACAACCCACCTTTGCCTGCGGGAAAATCAATTTTAAACGTGAGACGGCATTTTTCTCCCGGATTGAGCGTAATGCGATCCTGATCCACTGAAATTTTCGCTATATCGACCAAAAATTGGCCGACATCAGTTTCGTAATTATTTTTGACAACCTTCACGGGATAAGATTTTCCAGGAAGTAGCGATGGCACTACGAACGTAATGATATTGGGAGTCAACGACTTAACCTCTGCCCTGACATCGCCAACAAACACCTGATCCTCTGACGAAAGTCCCCGTCCGAGAATGGTCGTATCGCTACCTACACGCCCACGGTTGCATTCAAGTCCGTAAATACAACGATTGACCAAGGACAATTGATAGAGGCCACTCTGAATCTCCTTCAGTTTTTCGACTCCCATGGCATGATAGGAGAAGGAAACGTTTGTGTAAAACTTCGCGGTGTTGCGATTCGCTGGAATGGCGTAGTTGTACTCGTAAACGCTTTCCTGAGAAGGACTTTTAGTCATCGGACGGTAGGCGCCATCAATCGCGATTTCAACTTTGTAAGTCCCCGGAAGCGCAACAGATTCCTGACGTTTACTGTCGGGAATTCTCACGCGAACGGTGTAAATATTGGACCCAGCTTGATAAGGATACTTAATGACGGTCTCTTTTTGAACCGGTGTCAAATCGGCCTTTAAGACCTCGATTGTATCGGCGTACCCCGTTACCGCGCTGACGCAAAGCAACACACCTAACAAGATACTTGATTTATTGGATTGTTTCATAATACTGTCTTCCATGTTAAATTCTCTAGGCCTCTACGTGCACGTTCCCTTCTGTCCAACATCCTGTCCGTTTTGCTCGTTTTACCAGGAAAAGCCTACAAAAGAACTTATTGCCTCTTATACCAATACAGCTAAAAGAGAAACTCAAGCCTATTTTTCGAAAAAAGCAAACATAGACACCTTTTTTTGGGGCGGCGGGACTCCGGGAGTGCTTACAGCTGAATATATCGAGGATTTAGGACGTCACATCTTGTCTTTTTGCACACATACGCCAGTTGAGTGGACGGTTGAAATGGCCCCTTCGACGGTCAAAAGCGACAAGCTCAAGGCCCTAAAATCCCTCGGAGTTACGCGAATTTCCCTCGGCGTTCAAAGCTTTCAACCCCATCTCCTGAACGCACTTCGCAAGTCGCAAAAGCAAGTCCTTCAGGCCTACGAATGCATTCGCGAGGCGGGATTCCCTCAGGTTAACATCGATCTCATGTTTTCGTTGCCTGAACAGTCGCTAAACGATTGGGAAAATGATCTTTTGATGGCTGCGTCGCTAAACCCCGATCACATTTCAACGTACTCGCTAACGATCGAACCCAACACGCTCCTCCAGAAGCAGTTAGCAAAAAATTGGCGTACGGAAGAACGCGAGCTTGCTTTCTACGAACTGACATGGAAAATGCTGCCCGAACTCGGCTTTCAGCAATACGAAATTTCCAACTTCGCCAAACCCAACTGCCAATGCCTCCACAACGTCAATACGTGGAAAATGCAGGATTGGATCGGGATTGGTCCCTCAGCCGCCTCGCAATTCAACCACCAACGTTACGCAAATCCAAAATCGCTCACAAAATGGACGGAAAATGTGGAAATTCTGAACACTCAGGGGAAAACTATTGGTCAAGTCGTTGATCCCGAATGTCTTGCGCTCATAGACCAGCAATTAGCCATCGACTGTCTTATTTTCGGCCTACGCATGAACGCCGGAATTCATTTACCCTCTCTGCAAAAACGCTTCCCGGAGGTACCCTTTCACAACCTTGCAAGCCTTTGGAGCTCACTCACCTCCGAAGGTCTTGCGGACATTTGCAACGACTCACTCCAACTCACACACAAAGGCCGACTTCTCGCAGATTCTATCGGGTTGCTTATTTTGGAGAACGAAAATCTCTTCAGCCGCGACCCGGACGCTTAAACTTAAAGACAAGTTCCTCCGGCTCCACAAAACAGAAACGCCTGCGCACCATATCCTTAAATCCATTGGAATCTTTTGAGAGAACATTCCAATAATCCCGCTTTAGTAAAAAATCCTCATGCGCCTCATCCACAACACGTTCCAATCGCGTGTTGGCGTAACAAACCACTTTCCACTCCCGATAGGACTTCAAATACGCATAGGTCATACCAAAAACGACCACACACAACCCGAGAAAAACCGCCATTCTACCTGCGCGTGAACCCTCACTCACTAATAAGCAACGCCTCTCTCTCTCGCAACTAACACCCATAATCCCACTTCAATTCTAATCAGACTTATTTTCTTGCTCAGAATCAAACTATTTTTTAGGAAATTTGTATGTGCTTTATCTGATGGGTGTGCATCCGTCTCAGAGGGGTTTATATTCTCATGTAAACCTTATTTCTTGCTCTTGCTCTCTTCCTGCTTAGTATCCTCCTCTGATACCTTTTCCTTAAGCACGACGTCATCGAGAATAATATCCACTTGTGCAACATCTTTTCTCGTCATGCGTTTTATTTGCATACAAATATTTTTCTGAATCTGCAAAGCGACTTTTACGATATCCTCACCATAAAAAATAACCACCCTAACAGTAATTATATAATTTCCATTCTCATCTTCTGCGATCTTGATGCCAGTATTTCTGGAGAAAATTTCTTTAACTCTACCCATAATCTCTGTTCCAAGGACTGAATGAACACTTTTCACTTCCAAAGTAGCTAACCGAACGACGCTTTCTATGACATCGGGATTGAATCTAATATCTCCTAAAATGACACTGTCGGTAATACCTGTTTTTACGGAAATTAATAGATCGCCTTTGCTTCCCGCAAAATCGATTTTAGGCATAATAGGGTACTTCCCTCCTAAATCTCGTGCTATTTGCTCCTGATTAACGGGCGTCTTTGTGGTGTCGACCTGAAACTTTCCGATGCTGGCTTCATAATTGCCTTTAACCAATTTCAGTGGATAAGATTTCCCTGGAACGAGCGATGGCACAAGAAATGCGAGAACGTGGGGAGTCAAGAGTTTTGTCTCTGCCTCAGCATCGCCAACAAACACCTTATCGGTGCGTAAAAAGCTTCTCCCAGTAATAATAGCCCAGCATCCTGGGCTCCCACGGTTAAATTCGAGTCCATAAACGCAATGACTCACCACATGCAACCGATATGAGGCACTCGTATATGGCTTTGATGCTTTGTCCTTAAAAGAGTGATAATCGAAGGGTACCTGAATGCAAAACCTCACAAAATCGGTATTCGCTGGCACTGCACAATCATATTCGTAACAATTTTTTAGAGAGCTACTTCTTTTCATATCATAATAAACATCGTCGATGATGATTTTCACATGAGTCTTAGCATCACTACCCGCAACGATTGCGCGAATAGGATATTTGTTTGATTCTTGATAACGATATTCGACGACATTATCCTTTACTGTCTTCCCATCGGGATCCAAAACTTCTATTAAACCTGCACGAACCGTTACCGCACTCGCGCAAATCAAAACACCTAATAAGAAACTTGATTTATTGAATTGTCTCATAAAAACGAATGTTAATTATTGAAAGTGCCCGGATGGATATTGGTAGCAAGATAGCTACAAAATCCACTAGCACCAAACAACTATTTGTGAAGTTTAGTGAAGAATCGTTCAGGAATCAACATCTTTTTTAAAATTTTTGGAATTTCCAAAAATCCAACGAAACCCCCCACCAAAATCAACAGCTTGTTCAGGAGAAATTTATAGTGTATTGCACGGAGGGGGTATTTTTTGCAAAAACAACCCACTCTTGAACCCTCTCCTAAAAAACTCTCAGGACCGCATCAAAAGCTTAAGATGCAAGGTAGGCGCGCAAGGTCGAAGCTGCGGAGCTTACTAAAGGTAAGTAAGTAAGCAAGCCAAGATCCGATGCGCAACCCCCCCTGGCATCTTAAGCTTTTGATGCGGTCCAGCTCGCGCGCCGATCGTTCCATCTCAAAATCAAGGCCGTCCCTTTTACCCAGTATGGGAAAAAATACCGTTTTTCTTTGAAAGGTTCGGAAGGCGTTGGGACTTTGGGCGTAGTTTCTATTTTAGTCCTCTCGGATAAACAAGTCGAACTCAGTGTCGTCTTGGTAGTCGTGGATGATCTTAACTCCCTTGAGATTTTCGATCATTGCGTGTATCAATTCTGGAGTGATGTTCGTGCCTAATATGGATATCTCTTTGAGCTTTTGACCATATTTTATGAGATGATAGGCTGCTGCATCGCCTATGGGCGTCTTATTCACACTGAAAGACGTTATGCTTGGACCATTTTTCAGAATAGTTTCAATGTCCGAATCCTTCAGCTGCCTACTCCCATCCAAATCCAGAAATTCTATGGTGTTATCTTTGAATGCTTGAATAAGCTCACTCATATATAATTTACCAACTAATCTCACGCGATTGCCCTTTGCCTTTTTTGGAGATGGAGCGTTGTACTTTTGTGACTCGTTCATCACTAGCGACCCATCATTGAGTTCTTTCATTATGTCTTCACATTCTGAGAATTCAGAATCTTCATCGTCGCTGTCAATAGTGCTTACATCATTGTTCGTATTATTGTTGATAGCATTGATAAGACTGAGGTTGTTGAGAACAATGAGGTTGTTGATAAGATTGAGTTTACTGCTAGGATTGAGGTTATTTATGAAGTTGTTTAGGGCTTTGATGTTATTGTCTATATTGACGCCATTGTTATTGGGGTTGTTATTGATGGTGTTGTTTCCATTAACAAAATTCCCATTGGAATTCGCATTGCGCATCATTCCGTAGCTATTCGGCATGATGAATCCCGAGCAGATGCCGACGCATGTTGCGGCAATGAAAAATTGTCTTATTGTGTTTGAGTGTAGTGTAATCATAGTTGTGTCCTCTTTAGTTAAATTTGCTTCAGTTGAAACAAATAAATTGTAGTTTATGTTCGCATATGGAAGTCGCGTTTTTAAAGACTGTCAAGTCTTATTACTGATTTTTCTCACTAAAAGTCAGAAAAAAACTTCCCTTGTTCTCTAAAACGCGATAGGATTGAGGTAACCAAGGTTGTTTTATGCAAAAGTCGAATTCTGGAAAATTGTTGTTTACGTTTGTGTTAAGTGCTGGGTTTTTATGCATTTCGCTCTTCTGTTTCAGTGCGTTTTTGGCCTTCAAGCACGCTCCTCATCATGCCATGCACAATCATCACGTTCCAATGGCATCGACTGCGCAAGAGGCGGTTGCACGTTCGTTATTTTCTGCACACAAGTCGCCTAAAGCCGACTACGCCGATAGCGCCGCACGCGCGCAAAGTTCTTTTAGATCAAGGGTTTTCGTGCAACAATTCCCCCACTACGCCTCGCATATAGCCATTCAGGGCATTAAGAATTTCTATAACAACACCCTCACAGCTTTATGGAGCCCGCAATCGACGGATCTTTCTGTCGCGCAAGCAGTTAACGGAATAAAAGTCTTGGAAGAAACTGCCATAGCATCCCTTGCGCCGAAGGGCCCCACCCACGATCAAGAATTGTCTCATTTCGTTAATCAATCCAACGTCTCGAGCGTTTACGTCAACGGTGACACAAGCAAAATCAGGATGAACCAAGATATGTTTTCCTTGAATGCGATCGTTCACTCCAAGAACAAGTTGCGTTTGACAGAGATTGCTCAGGACTCGATTGTTTTTACCGATGAAAATGGCTTGATATACGAAAAATCGCTGTAAAAATGCCGCTTTTCCACTATTCAGCTATCGACAAGGACGGCGTCGAGAAACAAGGCACGCTTTGGTCCAAAAGTCACACAACGGTAACGAAAAAGCTGCTCGATCGTAAGTGTGTGATTATCAGCATCGAAACGTGTGATCGCAAGAGTACTTTTGTCGAAAAAATCAAGTCGTTCAGCGGTCTTTTCACGCAACCGGTATCGAAAAAAATCCTGCTGTCATTTACGCAACAACTCACCATTCTCCTTCAATCCAAAATTCCCCTTCTCGATTCCCTGCAAATCACTCTGGCGCAAACGAAAAACGCCTCCCTAAAAATTGCTCTAGACTCCATTTTATCTCATCTGAAAAATGGGTCACGATTTTCCCAAGAATTGCAGGCTTTCCCGAAGATTTTTGACGACTTTTACATCAGTATGGTCATTTGTGGGGAAAAATCCGGCCATTTGGAGAAGACGTTACCGAAAATCTGCGAACTCATCGAACGTCGTATTCGCACACGCAAAAGTATCCAGCTCGCAATGATTTACCCCAGCTTTGTCATCTCTCTGGCGATGACCGTAGCGTACCTGTTCATTCTGTACGTTGTTCCAAAATTCCAGGCCGTTTTCTTCCAAAATACGTCCATGAAAGTCCCTCCTTTCACGGCCTTTATCTTCGACTCAAGCCGCTGGCTGCAGGAGCATTCTCTCTCAGTACTGGTGACTGTCATCATCGTCCTGAGCGTCATTGCCCTTTTCATCCTAAAATCCTCCAATCAGGCACTTTTGAGCAACACGCTCATCAAACTGCCCTACATCGGACGCTTTTTCCAGCTGTTCACGCTCAACATTTTTTGCTACAACTTGAGCCTCTTCCTCAACAACGGAATTCCCATTCTCACTGCCCTGGAACTCATTCAAAAGGCCATCAAATTCAAAAATTACCAGAATGCCCTCATGGCCGTTCGCGCAACCCTCAGCAACGGAATCGCCCTTTCCGATGCCCTCTCCATCCACCACACCCTATTTCCGCCCATCACCATCCATCTCATCAAAATCGGCGAGGAAACCGGAAAATTGAACGGCATTCTCCATAAACTAGCCGAACAGTTCGAGCTCGAGTACCAACAAATGATCAAGCAATTCCTCACCCTCCTCGAACCCGCCCTCATCATCGCCCTAGCTCTCTTCATCGGCATCATGATTCTGTCGCTGTTTATACCCCTGTCGCAACTCCTGCAAAATTCCTTCGTTTAGGAATGCCCCGCTTTTGAGCGGCGGGTTCTTTGCGCTCGGCATCAATGCCATCACGTACGTTAGTACGCTCAGGCATCTTGTCCTCGCGCGCTCGTCATCTTAAGCTAGATAGTTTCTAACGTTTTATAGAACTTTTCATGGAAAGTCGCATCGGGAGGCATTTTTTGGCACGTAGTGCCAAAAAATGCCTCCCGAATAAAAATTTTTAGGGGGAAGGGTTCGGGAACCCCCCTTTTTTACAAAAAAGGGGGGTTCCCGGGAAAAACACCCCACGTTGCACAAAACCTTGCATTTTCGGATCATTAGCCTTAGGTTTTGTTATTCATTATGGCTGTACGTCTTTACAATACGCTTTCTCGCACCATCGAGCCGTTGACCTTTGGGAAGTCAGGGGAGAACTTCAATGTTTACTGTTGCGGACCAACGGTTTATGGGCCTGCGCACATAGGTAATTTCCGGACATTTGTATTGCAAGATGTTCTACGACGCGTATTGGAAGTTGATAGACTTAAACCGTTCTGGGTTAGGAACTTAACGGATGTTGATGATAAAACGATCCGTGGGGCGCAACAAGAGGGTGTTTCATTGCAAGAATTTACGCAAAAATGGGCGGAGCGTTTCCATCATGATTGCGATCAACTGAACTTGTTACGTCCGCACAGAGAACCCTTGGCGACAGAGCATATCGCTATGCAAATCAACATCATACAAGGTTTACTGGACAAGGGATACGCGTATGCAGCGGAGGACGGGATTTATTTCAAAGTGAGCGCTTTTGAAAATTATGGAAAATTGTCCCGTATTGAAGCAAAAAGCCTTCTGAGTGAAGGAGTTGAGCGGCATTCCCAGGACGAGTACGGCCGGGAAAGCGTGCGGGATTTTGCTCTTTGGAAGTCGTATAAGCCGACCGATGGCGACGTCTATTGGGAAAGTCCGTGGGGGCGTGGGCGTCCGGGTTGGCATATTGAGTGCACGGCGATGTCGATTCAACACCTGGGTGGCAACATTGATTTGCATGGAGGCGGCATCGATCTCTGCTTTCCGCACCACGAGAACGAAATTGCGCAATCGGAGGCGTTTTTGGGTGAGCCATGGGTTCGCCATTGGTTTCACGTGGCTCATTTGATGGTTAACGGTGAGAAAATGTCGAAGAGTTTGGGTAATTTGTGGACGCTGGAAGACATTGTTAATAAGGGCTATTCGGTCGCGGCGTTGCGTTATTTGCTGATTTCTGGGCACTACCATCAAACATTAAATTTTACGTTCGAGGGCCTTTCTGCGGCGGAGAAAGCCGTCGCAAAACTGGAGCGTTTCGTCGAGGAAAATCTTGGGCGGGAATCTATTATCGATGATCCAAAGAGTTCGCAAAAAGTCCCAAAATTGCCCGAAAAATGGCAGTTTTTTGGCGATTGTTGGGACAGTTTGACAAACAACCTCAATACTCCGGAAGCGCTTGGGCTGTTGTTTAAAAAAATAGGGTCCATTAACGGCTTAACGCCATCTGAAAGGGATATCTGCGCGGCAGAATTGCGAGTGGTTCTTTACGGATTTGGTGTAAAGTTGTTTGATAAGAAGGAGTTAGTTGTTCCGCAAGAAATTCAGTTGTTGGCTGAAAAACGTTGGCAGGCAAAGAATGATCGTAAATTTGAAGAATCAGATCGTTTGCGTAAGGAGCTTTTAGCGCTCGGCTGGAACGTGTTAGATCAGAAAGATGGCTATCAACTGGAGAAGCAAAAGTGACCGCGCAGTCTTTTTACGAGCAAGATTCGGATGCCCTTTGGAAAAACCTACAAGTTGTTGCTAGCCAAGCGAATATTCCGCTGGAGGCGTACAGGATTCGGCAGATAAAAGATTGGGCTTACTGTCGACGAATAGCGTCATGGGATTTGGCGGCAAATCTGCCTAAACCCTTGCGCCAGTTGATGATAGGGCGGTATTATTTACGTTCTGCGGAGTGTGTTTTGTCGGAAAAATCGTCAGATTCGACGGAAAAATTCCTCTTGAAACTGCGTGATGGTGCCCTCATCGAATCGGTGGTGATTTGCGATGGCGAGAGGCGGACATTATGTGTGTCGTCGCAGGTGGGTTGCGCGTACGGATGTCGCTTTTGCGCTTCTGGATTAAGGGGTTACGAGAGAAATTTGAGCACAGATGAAATTTTGTCTCAAGTGCTGGTTGTTGAAGATGTCCTTGTCACAAGGGGACTTGCGAAGCAAAGCGATCACCTGTTGCTAGACAACATTGTGTACATGGGTATGGGCGAACCTTTGGCGAATCGCGAGAATGTTGAGGCGTCGATTAAGATTTTGAACGCGCGGTTTCATTTTGGAGCTCGGCGCATAACGGTTTCGACGTCCGGTGTGGTTGACGAAATGGACGTTTTGGCGAAAAATCCCCTGCAGTTTCGGCTTGCCGTGAGTTTGCACGCGACGAGAAATGACGTGCGCGACGCCATCATGCCCGTAAACAAAAAATATCCGTTGGAGAAGCTGTTGCAGGCAATTGAACGGTTTTCGCAGACCCACCACGGAATGGTGACGCTCGAATATATTTTGATCAAGGGGCTCAACGATTCTCTCACGGATGCCCGCGAGTTGAGCGCAATTGCGAAAAAATTGCACGCACACGTGAATTTAATTCCCTACAACCCAATCGAAGAATTCGCTTGGGAACGGCCTTCCGTCAGAGAATGTACCGCTTTTTTTGATGTTTTGCAAAATTGCGGCATATCCTCAACCTTGCGCAGAGAAAAAGGTTGCGGAATCAACGCCGCTTGTGGACAATTACGTCTAAGGGGGATGGTCGTTAAGGCGCCGGCGGAGAAGTAGGAGAATAATTCGGAAAACTTTCTTTTCAGAAGAAAAGAAAAGTTTTCCGAACCTTTCAAAGAAAAGTCGCATCGGAAGGCATTTTTATGGCACGGAGTGCCAAAAAATGCCTTCCGAATAAGAGTTTTTTCAGGGGAGGTCCGGAGGGGGTTGTTTTTGCAAAAAATACCCCCTCCGGAAAACTCCAACCATCTACATACAATCACTATGAATTTTAAATTTCAGATCCTTGGCAGCAGCAGTTCGGGAAATTGTGCCCTTTTGGAATCGTCGGAGGGGTGTTTTTTGATCGACGCCGGCTTTAGCGCGAAACGCATCGGGGAGTTGTTGGGGAATGTCGGGAAAGAAATGGGCGATATCGTGGGGATTTTTTTGACACACGAACACAGCGATCATGCGGAGGGCTTGCGAGGAATTTCGCGAAAATGGGATATCCCGTGTTTTGCAAATGCACCTACGGCAAAGGCTGTCCAGTCGCGTTTAGGCAAAGAGGCGAATTGGAAGATTTTTGAGACTGGAAAGTGCTTTCAGCACAAAGACTTACAAGTCAAAACCTTCGCGATTCCGCACGATGCTTACGAGCCTGTGGGGTTTGTCATCAAGATCGGCAACGAAAGTCTCGCTTGGGCTACAGATCTCGGCTACGTTTCCCCGATGGTTGCTGAACACGTTTGCGCAGTGGATGTTCTCGTTATCGAAGCAAATCACGATATCGCTCTGTTGCAACAAGATACCAAGCGCCCCTGGAGCGTCAAACAACGCGTTCTTGGACGCCATGGACACTTGTCCAACGACGCAACATTCGCCTTCATCGAGAAAACCCCACACGCCTCCTGGAAAAAGATCTACCTCGCCCACCTCAGCCAAGACTGCAACGACGTGCGCATTGTTGACAAACTTTTCGAGCCCATACGGCAGCGAGGTTTAGACGTCAAAGTGGTCGATCCGAAGGGGTAGGGTGGGGGGTATTTCCGGGAAACCTTCTTTTCTTCTGCAAAGAAGGTTCTCCGGTTTTCTTTTACCTCTCCGGCGTCTCGGTTAGGATATTTCCTTTCGTAGACAATAGGCTCGCCGTCACAAAGATGAGCAAGTTGCGTTTTTGGGAGGTTTCGCCTTTGGATTGGAAGAGGCGGCCGAGGAGGGGGAGGTTGCCGAGGAGAGGGACTTTATCCTGGACTTCCTTGACTTCTTCGCGCGTGAGTCCACCCATAACGACGGTGGCGTGGTTTTGGATGATGACTTCCGTATGGATGCGTCGCACGGAGAAAATTGGTTGGAAGTAGCCGGAGGGGGAGCGCACGGTTGTGGAGCCGGAAATGGCGATATTGGAGCCGCCGTATTCGACGAATCCCTCGAATTCTGTGACGGAAGGCTCGAGTTTGAGGCAAATTTGGTTATCTTGTTGGACGGTTGGGGTAACGGACATTTGGACGCCGACGTTACGGACAGCGAAATCTGAGGGAGTTCCTGCCGTGATCGTGACACCAGCTGCGCCGGCTGCCCCTCCACCACCCGTTGCGTAACCTGTTCCTACGTTGGATCTTGCATGCGAATAAGCTTGCGGATAGCGCATTTCTTGTGCGACAACGATTTCCGCCTTCTTGCCCGATAAAACCGTTATGCGTGGGGCGCTCATCAAGTCAGATCCGCTTTGCTGTTCAAGGGCTTGCATGACGAAATTCATCTGATAGCCGTTGAGGACCCCGAGCATATTGGCGATGGGGGCTGATTGCGAGCCCGTATTGATGCTATTGGGAAAATTTGGAGAGTTGTTCGGAATATCGATGTTTGTGGTTCCTGACAAAATAGTTCCGTTGCCGCTCGTGTAGGTTTGTTTTGCAAAAGCGTTGAGAGTGCGCAAGTTACTGACGGAATCGTTGCCAGTCATGACTTGCGCCTGGTTGTTTTTTCCCATGTTCCATTTAAACCCAATTTCTTCGAGGGCGCCCTGTTGGACTTCGAGGAATTTGGCTTCGATTTGAACTTGTTTGATTTCCAGGTAGCGCGAAAGGATATTTTTGATGCGTTGAAGGTTCTTTTGTGTTTGCGTGACAATGAGTTGAGTGCCATCGAAGGCGAGGGATGATTTTGGAATATCGAAATCAACGCCTGCCCGCGAGAGGAAATTTTTCAGCGACTTTTCTTCTTGGGAGAGAAGATGATTGGGTGCGTTTTGGGGATTGAGATCAGCCTCTAACTTTTGTGGAACTTCGCCGATGAGTTGGATTACGGTGGCCCGCGAAATCGGGAAGGTTTTGGTGTTAAGGATGGCCTTAATGTCATCTTCGCGCTTGATAATAACGGCATCTTTTTCGACTTCGATTTGGAAATTGATTGATTGGGCGATGTAGTTTAAAATCGTTAATAGAGAAAGGTTTTTGAGCGAAAGCGTGACGTTTGGATTGACGGATTTTGGGTCCATCAGAATGAGGTTGATGGGGTTATCTGGAGACGGATTGTATTTTTCGGCCAGATTTGCTAAAAGTGCAACCACTTCTTTGATCGGAACATCTTTCAACTGAATGGAGGGAAGGACGATCGTCTTAAGTTGTTGGAGAAGAGGGACTTTTGTGGAAGCTTTTTGGGTAATGGGGAGCGTGAGGACTTCTACTTCGGGCTTGATCCATGCTTGATCCACTTGTTTGAGAAAGTCTGTACGGGTGGTTTGGCGCTGCAGCGAATAGGGGGGCATGCGCCATTGTTGGACTTTGAGGAGGAGTTCCTTGGCTTGTTCGTGGTTGGGGTATGCCTTTATAAAATCCGTAAGTTCTTTCTGCGCAAGGTCAAATTGGGCGGCAAAGTAGTGGATTTTGATCGCAGAAAATTGCTTATCTTCTTCAGGCGTGTGCGGAGGATCTGCATAAACGCTGACGGAAGGCAGGAAAAAAAGGCAAATGATGATCAACGAGTTGCGCATAATATGTGCCTAGCCTTTGCGTGTAAGATGGTAAATCTGTGGAATGTTGCTGTCGATAGCCTTTATTGTAATGGTTTGCTGCTTGGGGTCAAAGTTTAAAATGTAAAAATAGGTGTTCTGGAAACGAAACTTCTTTTCTGAGCCGTCGATAGTGAACGTTTCGAGTGGAGAGGCTGTGGGTTCGAAGGCTAAAAGAAAGTGGTTTTCGTAAAAAACGGGTTTATCTGCGAGGACAAAAGAGGCGTTTTCTGCATGATCGAGAACGGTTGCTTGCGGCTGAGGAGTCGCAGAAAAGGCCGTCAAAGTGACGTTTAAAGCGGGGTCACGTTGATTGAGGAGGAGCGTGTAAATGTCCTTCGACGATGCGGAGGATACGAGAACGGCTTGTTGTTTGTTAGGAAGTTCCAAAGAGCCCTTGAATTGCAGCTTGTACGGCTTTTGCGAGATGCCCTTCAGAACGAAAGGAAGGGGTTTCTGTTTGGCCTGAGCTTCGCGGGAACTTTCAAACAACTCGCGAGCGTTTTTCGGGGGCGATTTCCAAGGGATGGTGACAACTTGTGAGAGGGCCGCTGGCACTGTTTTTTGTGCGTTTTTTGCGGCTGCGGCCTCTTCGACGGAGTGGATGTCGACGAATTCAAGGACCACTTTAAACTGCTGAACGGGCGTTTGATCGGCGTGTGGTTTTGCGGATAATTCCCTGACAATCAGCGGGATAGGTGCTGAGGCAATGCCGTTCAGGAAAGCTCTGAGGGTGCGAGTTCCAGACGCGAACTGGATAGAAAAAGCCGTTGTGGAAAGCTTGTGAAAAATGGCCCCAAGGGAGGCACTGGGGGATAAGGCAAAAGTGTCGGGGGTGTTTTCCAGGGGCGAAATGGGTTGCCTTTGAACAGAGAGGAGAGTGTGAGGAGGTGGTGTAGCATTAAAGAGGAGATCGAGTAAGAATCTGACAATAAAGTATTGTTGGATAAGGGGTTGGAGTTGCGTTTGATCGGGTATTCTGCTTAAACAATCGGAGAAACTAAAAGCGCAATTTTCGGGAATTTTGATTGATTTTTCTTTTGCGATGACCTGTTGTTGGCGAATGAATTCCTGTAGATTGAGCGTGAAATCGAGGGCTGTTTGCTGAGTATTGGGGAAAAATTGTGTTTGCTGCGTAATGAATTTCTTTGTCAGGTCAGCGAGTTTGAAGTTGAGGGTTTCGAGTTTTTTTTGAGAAGATTCCAGCCGTTGATCAATGGGGCCCGGATGCGAACGGAGCGTTTGCTGAATCTTTTGCTGGGTCGTGCGCAGGAGCTTTTTGGCCTTGCGGATTTGGCAAATATAGTAGATGTTTACGAAGAAAATGCACAAAAGGAACCCTAGGCCAGTCAACAGAACGGCCTGTTTTTTACTAAGATTTTTCAGTCCCATCATGGATTTCTGTAAAACGTTCCTAGAGATAACTATCGGGATCTAGCATCATGGAACAAGTGAATTGAGTTGCATTGTTTTTTTGGTCGTGTTTGGTTTGCGTGATATTCATGGATGTGATGAGTTTGGAGTGTTTGAGTTTGTCGACAAATTGGGCAATTTTGCTGGTGATTTTCGATGGACCATTGCCATTGGGCGAATCGGAAGCAATCGCTCCTGAAATATCCAAAGAGCATTGCGGGAGAGAGATTAAAGTGGGTGGAGTTGCGGAAACCGTTGGGCTGATGATTGCATAGCGAGTATCTAACTTGTTGATGGAGATAATGTCGGTTGAGCGCAAGTTTTCTTGAATATGGTTGAAAATATTGACCCATTGGTACTGGCATTTCTGGAGGGCGTTGATCAAATTGATCTTAAAGAGCGTGGTGTCAGAGAGTTGAGTGTTTTGCGCCAATGAGAGGAGTTTTCTCTCTAAAAGCTGGAGTTGCTGATTGGACGAAACCAGTACTTTTTTGAGCAGGTTGTGTTGATGCTTCAGAATTAGGAACAGTAGGGAGAGCGAAACCGATGCAGAAAGGGTTAAAAAAGAAGCATTTTGCGCAATGATTTGCCTGTGGCGTTTTGCCGAATCGATGGGGAGGAAATTGACGTAAATGGGGTTTTGTGACGATAAATTGTTTTCAAGCGCGATGGTTTCAAACGGATACGTACAGGTGTGTTTCGGCAAGAGATCGCAAAGATGATTCGCTGGAATCAAGAATGTTTTTTCAAAGGCAACTTTAAAGACGTGGGCGAGTTCTTGCGGAGATTGGATGATCAGCGACGAAAATGGGGGGAGCTCAATTTGAGATTCCAGTTGGGCCACAAAGACATTTTCTTGAATTTTTTGGCAAAATGAGAGGATATCTTTGGGATTTGTGGGGAATTTTTGGAAAATGTTCCTCATCCAGAAGATTTTTTGATCCGAAACATAGGCGACGTTCGTCATGTCTTGTTTTATGTGGATCAAGAGGGAAGGCTGGAGCTCTTGAGGGACCAAATTTGCCAGAGAGATCGCTTGGAATAGAAGGGAGGGGGAAACGGAAGCGATCGGAAAGTAATAATCCTGGAAAACCTTCATGAAATCTTCTGCAAAGGTCTTTTTAAGCGCGAAAATGAGGAAATTCTGGTTAGATGGCGACGGGAAACACGGAATGGATTTCCAGAAAAAAGTTTTGAGGAAATGAGGAAATTTTTGGTTGAGTGCAAGCGCAATTGATTGTTTAACGGAGTCAACGTCCGAGGGCGGCACCGAAACGTTTGAAATGAAAACTTCATGGTCCGGCGGCGTGATCAGGAAGGGGTGCGAGAGGGACTTTTTCCTGATAAATTGATGGAGCGACGCACGGAAGTTTTGCAGCCAGATATTCGAATCTAACAATAAAGGAACGTTCGTGTGTGACTTAATGGAATATTTGCTGTTGTCTTTGATGAGCTCTGAAAAGTAAAAGGCATTTTTTTCGCAATGAATCGAATACAGCACATCATGCCGTTTGTTAAGCTTTGGGAGGAGAGCGTTCACTAACCTTCATGCTAAAGTAAAAATCCACTGAAGGGAAGCCAAAATATGCGGTAGAAAAATTTACCGTTCATAGGGAACGAATTAAAGAAGGCAAGAGGAAACTTTAGGGAATTTTTCCGGAGGGGGGCTTTTTAGGTTAATTCCGGAGAACCAATTTTTTGCAAAAAAATGGTTCTCCGGGCCTCTCCAAAAAAAACTCTTAATTCGGAAGGCATTTTTTGGCACATAGTGCCAAAAAATGCCTTCCGATACCGCTTTTCTTGTGAAAATTAGGAAAACGTCGGAACCTCTGGCGTGGCTTCTATTTCGAGATGACGGGCAGGCGCGCGCGGACGAAATCCCTGAGCGTACTAACACGTGATGGGATTGAGATCCGATGCGTAACGAACCCGCCGCTCGAAATAGAGGCTACGCCAGAGGTTCCACCATCGACTCCTTAATCTGCTGAACCCTCATGTCTGCGTGTTTGAGTTGAGCCTCGCAGATTCTCAGATAGCGGACGCCTTCTTCGTACTTTGCAACCAATTCAGACAGCGGCATGGTGCCCGACTCCATACTCTTGACGACGTCATTTAATGCCCCGAGAGCGGACTCAAAACTGACCTGCTGCGGCTTTTCCTTTTTTTTCGTCATAAAAGATACGAAAAGTGGCTCGTTGCGCTCATGTTACTTGGCAACAACATTGCCTCCCGCTTTCCCTTGATTAGCAACGGATTGCATCGCGTCCTGGACTGCACTGGCATCCCCGAGGTAGTAATGTGAAAGGGGTCTTAGATGGGCGTCTAATTCGTACACCAGAGGAATGCCCGTTGGAATGTTCAAGTTAGATACGCCGTTATCGGTCATATTGTCGACGTACTTGACCAACGCGCGTAGGGAATTTCCATGAGCCACGACAAAGACGCGCTTGTTCTTTTTGATTTCTGGAACGATGAATTGGTGCCAGTAGGGCAAAAAGCGATCGACGGTGTCTTTCAAAGATTCTCTAACGGGGATTTCTTCCCTGCGGAGTCCCGCATAACGAGGGTCGTTTCCAGGATAGCGGGGATCTTGTTCGGGAAGTGGGGGAGGGGGCGTATCATAACTTCTGCGCCAGATTTGCACTTGATCTTCCCCGTATTTAGCGGCGATTTCCGACTTGTTAAGTCCTTGCAGCGCACCGTAATGACGTTCATTGAGGCGCCAAGATTTGTCCGTAGGAATCCACATTTGATCAAGGTCGTCGAGAACGATCCATAACGTACGGATAGCGCGTTTCAGAACGGATGTGAAGGCTCTATCAAAGGAATAGCCACCCTCCTTGAGGAGTTTAGCGGCGCTTTTTGCTTCCCTGATGCCATCTTCCGAAAGATCAACGTCCGTCCAGCCTGTAAAGCGATTTTCCTTGTTCCAGGTACTTTCGCCGTGGCGCAGGAGCACGAGTTTATGCATAACGAGTGAAGATGATAATGCCATGGTGTTGATGTATTGAATTGTTTTTGTATTGAATTGTTTTGGATGAAAAAAGTGGGTGAAAGACCAATCAGAATGCACATGGAAAACATGGGCACTTTTGGTATCATGCACACATAGTATGCCATTTTTCAACCACAAAATTGCGGAAAATAGTGTTTTTTTTCAATTGTCAATGTCAACTTCAACCGGGTGGCCACTGAAAAGATCGTCCGCTGAGAAAATGCAAATGAAGATGCGGAATCGTTTCACCAGCGGACGGACCGTTATTGATGACAAGACGGAAATCCAGGACATGCAGCCTCTCGGCCAAGATTTTCGCAACCAAAAAGAGGTGCGATAGGGCTTCGGAATCCCCTTCTGTCACGCCAGATACCCGCGGAATAGGCTTTTTCGGGATGATTAGGCAATGGATGGGAGCCTGCGGATTCCGATCGCGAATGGCAATGGCAAGGGTATCCTCGTACTCAATCACCGCCGGAATTTTCCCCTGAATAATCTTTTGAAAAAGCGTCAGTTGTTCCTCCATAAGAGATAAAAGTAGCCAATACTCAGCTTTTTGGAAGGGTAAATTCGGAAACTTTTCTTTTCTGCGGGAAAAGAAAAGTTTCCGAACCTTCAAAAGAAAAGCGATATTTTTTGCTTATGCCGTCCAAAAAACTACTCATTATGGCCGGAATAACTTTCCCTCATGCAGCAGCAGATGATGACGCCGATGAGCATGGAAATGGGGAGGATCGATAGGGCGAGGCGGTAGTCATTTTGGGTGTAGTGTGTGGCTCCAGTGAGCATTGCCTGTTTATCGGTGACGAAATCTAGGATGAAGCCCACAGCTGGTTGCAAAAAGGCGCCCAGCAACATCACAATCATGTTGACGGCGGCGATCGCACTTCCGCGGGCGAAATGGGGGGCATTCTCGATTCCAACGATAAAGCTAACGACTTCGCTGCTCGATAACACTCCCAACAGGAACAACCAAATGCCTAAGCTAAATAACGACATTGATGGGACGGATAAAAGAAATATCAATATGCACGAGCAACCGATCGTGCTGAATAATAACGGCTTTTTGCGCGTTTGCAGTCTGTCTGACAACCACCCGGCAATAGGGCCTCCGACGAGCCACCCGAGGTAGAGCATGGCCACGACGGTCGCCGCTTGCGCCTTTGTAGAACCCGTGACAGTCCGGATGTATTGGACGCCCCACAAGTCTGCAAAAACGCTCAGTGGGAGGAATAAAATGCCTCCAACAATGCCAACGAGCCATACTTGTTTGTTTTTGATGACGCAGAACAAATTCCTGAAAAAATCTTGAACAATTCCTCTTTGTTCGTGTGGTTTATCTTCTTCCCAAAAGGGACGTACCGGGATAAAAAGAAACAAAATTCCCGCCATAATAATCCCCAGGATTCCCGCCAGAATCCACGTTTGCTGCCAGCCCACGTTATCAACGACTTTGGATAGGGGTCCTTGGCCAACAATGGCGCCCAGCATGCCAAGACCCGTCGTTAGACCCGACAGCAATGCGAGCTGGTTCTTACGAAACCATACGGTGCACAAATACATGACGCCGACAAAGCCGAACGCCGAACCAAATCCCATTAAAAACCGACCAGCTGCCAATAAACTCGGCGTTTTCGCGGGAACCATCGCTAAAAAACATCCCACCGCGATCAGTAAACTCGCCGGAATCAGGAGCTTCCTTCCCCCATAGTAATCAAACAATCCACCGACGACCAGCTGCATCGGCGAATAAATGAAGTAGTACATCCCGACGGCTATCGCCACCTCGCTCGCACCAATCGAAAAGGCCGACTGCAGCTCGTGCTCCATGACGCTCGGGATCACGCGAACAAAGTATTCGTATAAATAAAATAAAGACGCGACGAGCCAAATCACTTTCGCACGCGTTTTTCCAATATAACGTTCTTTAGTTTTCATACAAAATTTTTAGAGGAATCGATCGTGTACCTGCTGGCAATCCAAAAATGAAAAAATGTTTAATCAGAAATTCCCATCGACAGAATTTTTTTCATCGCATCTCGCGGACTCATCTCCAAAACGTGGATGTTGCTCCGCGACACCATCATCCAAAAACCTGTTGTGGGATTCGGCGTCATTGGCACAAAAACGCCTACAGGTTGATCGACGCCTTTTTCGCCCAGTTCTCCCAACTTGTCGCAAGCGATAAACCCCAGCGTATAAATGCCTTTTTTGGGAAATTCGATCATCACTACCTGCTGAAACGACGACTGCCCAGACGATTGAAAAGTCGCGATCATCTGCTTCACCAAGCCGTAAATCCCCTTCACAAACGGCACACGCCCCACACCGGTTTCAAAAACGTCGAGAAGATACTTCGCGAAATAACGCTTTGATATCCAGCCACAAAACGTAATCACGATCATGAAGCACGCAACCGACACGACTCCAAAACAAATCTGCCACAAAATGCTCTGTGAAAACGAGGCATTGAAAAACGTTAACAAAAATTCGCTCGCCGGTATACCGATGTTTTCGATCACAATATCGGTTAAAAAGAGCGTAACGAACAGCGGAAACAGCAACAACAGACCCGTCCCCAATGCATTTTTGAAGGCCTTTAAAAAGCTGTGGAATAATCCTGTCATGGTTTTCAGTCTCAAAGACTTGCCTACAAGGTCTTTACGGTTGATGGAAGGTTGCCCTCTTGCGTCACTTTCGTCAAGGACTCTCCATTTTTCTTCACATATTCCGGCGTAACCGCACCACCAGAAATCACCGTTTTAATCCCGTCCGTTACGCTCATTTCCAGTTCCATAACCTTTTCTTCAGGAACGAGTAAGAGGAATCCACTCGTCGGGTTCGGCGTTGTCGGAACGAACACCGTAACCAGGCGCTTCGCAACCTTATCTTCCATCTCGCTCCGTTTGCGATTCGTGATAAATCCTATAGAATAAATGCCATCCCTCGGGAATTCGACCAACACAGTTTTCTGAAAAACCACCCGTTCCGTCCCAGAAAATGCTTCCACCATCTGCTTAACCGTCTTGTATACGGTCTTCACAAGCGGCAGACGCTCAATCGTGATCTCCGTAAATCGCAAAATATACTTCCCTAAGAAGTGCTTAGACAACCACCCAAACAACGTGATCAAGATGATGACAAAGATAATCGAAATCACCTTCAGAACGATTGGCGCCCAACTCTTGTCTAACCACGCAGTGTCCAAGAACCCAAAAAATACCCGGCTGCTCGGCCCACCAATCTTCTCTATCAACAAGTTAACGACAAACACTGTCACCACCAACGGCAAAAGCAATATCAACCCCGATATAAACGACGCCCTCACCCTCTTCAAAAAAATCATAAACCAATGCATAGATAAAATTATTTCGAGAATATTTTTTAAAGCAAGCATGGATATATTCAGGGAAACTTTCTTTTCGGAGAAAAGAAAGTTTCCCTGACCCTTCAAAGAAAAGCATATCGAAGCGCATTTTTGTGGCACTACGTGCCTAAAAAATGCGCTTCGAATGAAGAGTTTTTTTGGAAAGGGCCCGGGAAAACCAATTTTTGCAAAAAATGGTTTTCCCGGAATATCAACAAAAACCTGGTACTCCCGTTGGGATTCGAACCCAAATTTTTGGCTTCGGAGGCCAACGTCCTATCCGTTGGACGACGGAAGCGTGCTTGACAGCAGTGAGCTTGTTTTAAGTTGGCGTATCGGGGGGCGAATGACAATAAGAAATTGAAAAATACGCAATAATGGGGAGTAATGGACGCGAGTTATGGGAATTAGGCGTGAAATGAGCTAGGATTTTAGGGTGAAGTTGGGGAATAAGTGGCGCTCTGAAATCCAGGACATGAGGTGGGATTCGTGAGTTTTCATGACGGTGTAGGCTGTTGGGGTGAGGTCTGCGAGGCCCGTGAGGTGGAGCCAACCGTGAAGGAGGTAGAGGGTGAGCTCGTGTGCGAGGGGGAGAGAATGTTGCTTGGCGACCGTGATGGCGCAGTCGACGGAGACGCAAATTTCGCCGGCTATGGTGTTTTCGGGATCCGTTTCGGGATTATTTGGGAACGTGATGACGTCCGTTGGTGAGGGGTCATTGAGGAAACGTTGGTGGAGTTCTGAAAGGGCGTGATCCGGCAGAAATGCGATGGATAGGGTGCCCTTTGGAGGAGCGTAATCAGGGAGCGTGTCGAGGGCACGAAATAACGTCTGAACGGATTTTTTTGAAAAACGGAGCGCTGGGTACGCATTAAAAACTTCGATCGTGCGCATAAAATGCCAACCATTCTGCCCGCGAGAGCTTGTTACAGCGTAGGTAGAGCCGCTTGTTCTAATTCCTGCATTTTTGGGTAATGGATGCGCGAGTGTAGGGTATTCAAAAGCGTGAGGCAAAAACTGCGTTGGATGATGTCAATTTCCTTGAGGGAAATTTGGCAGGAAGAGAGTTGCTGGTCGTGCATTTTCTCCTGGGTGATGGAATGGACGAGCTCTTCGATGCTTTGGGACGAGACCTTTTTTAGCGTTCGGCTGGCGGCTTCGATGGCGTCCGCTAGCATGATAATGGCGGATTCCTTTGTCTGCGGTTTTGGGCCGTCGTAGCGGAAGATCGTTTCGTGCGAGGCATCCGTGTGCTGCTTAAGGGCTTTGTGGTAGAAATATTGGATGAGCGATGTTCCGTGATGTTGTTCAATGACGTCGATGATGGGGTCGGGGAGGCGAGCGGCTTTCGCGATGGCAACGCCTTCTTTGACGTGGCTTTTGATGATGAGGGCGCTCATGGAGGGATTTTGCTTCGTATGGGGATTCTCCATTGAATCGACCTGATTTTCGATAAAATATTCTGGCTTAACGAGCTTCCCAATGTCGTGGAAGAGGGAGCAGCAGCGGCAAAAAAGGGGGTTCGCCTTGATTTCGAGGGCGGCCCGTTCGGCAAGACTGGCGACCATGAGGCTGTGATGGTACGTGCCGGGCGCGATGAGTTGCAGTTTTCGAAGGAGAGGGTGATTGTAATCGGTGAGTTCAAGAAGGGTAATGTCTGTCGTGTGGCGGAACAATCGTTCCAATAAGGGCAAAATTCCCGTCGTTAGGACGCCCGTAAGAATGCCCGTAAACAGAGCCGTTCCCATTTGTTCGCTGATGGTGGACAGCTGTAGATTATTTTGATTAATCAACGTTGAAATGAGTGTTATAACGGCCAAAATCGCTCCAGAAAGGGTTCCCGCCTTGATGATGTTTTCACGCAACTTCGTTCTCCTGGCGAAATAGACGACAGAAACGATGGGGAGAAATAGGATGATAAAGAATTCAAACGTCGCGCTTTGCATGAGCGTGTTAAGCGCAGCCACCAGCAGGGATAGGATGAATCCCGTTGGCGTATCGACCATGATGGTGATAATGAGGCTCCCCATGGCAATCGGCAGTGTGTAGGGGAGGATGGACAAAAGGGTGTCGTTTTGGCTGAAGAGATGGGTGTCTGTGAGTTGATGCAGGAGGCGGAAAGCAAGCAGATTGGCCATCAAAACAACGAAGGTCAACGAGGCAAGGCGTGGAGATGATTTAATTTTTGATTGCGTTAAATACACGCCAATGAATGCACAAAGGAGCAGAATCGACGTTGAAAAAGCGCGTTGAAAAAAGAGGAGGTTAAAGCCCCAAATAAGGCTTTGGCGGCGTTGAAATTCCTGTCTGTAAGCGCTTAATTTCTCGTAATCTTCTTTGGAAACAATGGAGCCGACGTCGACGATTAAACTACCTTCTTCGATGTGAACGATCTGAGGATGTACGGATTGCGTGATATTTTTGGTTTTTTCTGTCGTTTTTTGCTTATCGTAAACGAAATTGGGAGTGATGCCGGATTTGAAAATATGAATGATCGCGTTGATGGCTTCTTGCGGAATATCTGCAGAACGCAGATTGGTTTTGAAGTCATGAATGGCCGACTTTTCTGATTTCATGAATAGCGGTTGGTCTTGTTGGTCAGAAGACAACCGAACGAACGACGATGTATCGTGTCCTGAACCAATACCCTCTTGAACGATTTCTCTTAAAATAGAAAGGGCTTCAGAGAACGCGTTGGAAATTTGCGCCGGCTTCAAGCTGATCAAATGCAGGACGTCGCTTGTGGAGATGGAAAACTTGGGTGATTGGTACTTGTTGGTGATTTCAAAGACTTTCGGGTGGTTCGTTTTTTTGATATTGAGGAGCGCCAGTTGTTCGAGATCTTTTTTGAGGGATAAGGCTGTTTGCTCGAATTGTTTGTGGTCTGAAAGATCGATTTTATAGCACGGATTGATGGTATCTGTCTTTTGCTTGATGATTTCTTTTGTGCGGATTTTGCTTTCGTAGTTGAAGGGAAAGTCTGCGACGATGCGCTGTCTGGCTATTTGCTTGGGGAGCAAGATGGGAATGATGGGGGATTGCCCCACAAAGCAGATCAGGAGGATGCCCGCGTAGCATAGAAGGAATTGGAAAGCGACGGTAAATTGCTGTGCCGCCGGGATGGCATCCTGGTGGTTGTCTGAGAATTCCTTGCGTCTCTTGATGACTTCGGGGATTGCCTGTTTTTTAGAGAAAAATAACATAAATGTCCTTTATGGTGTCGATATTGTCGGGGTGATCGACGAAAGCAGCGTCCAGAGGTGGTCAAGAGCTTGAGGAAGAACGCGTGTATCGCCAATGACGGGCATGAAATTAGTGTCGCCATTCCACCGCGGAACAATGTGGCAATGAAGGTGTTGCGCAATGCCCGCTCCGGCCGCAGATCCGATGTTAAAGCCGATGTTAAAACCGTCAGGATGCATCGTCTTTTCGAGCATTTTCTGACCCTTGATGATGGAATCTAAAAAATCCGCGCGTTCTGGCTGCGTCAAATCTGTGAGTGAAGGAACCGTTTTGTAAGAAACAACGAGAAGGTGTCCGGCATTGTAGGGGTAGCGATTGAGGAGGATACAAGAAGAAACGTTGCGAAAAATGATCAATTTTTCGCGGTCATTTTCGCAAGTTTGAAGATCGGCAAACGGATTGTCTCGCTGGGCATCATTTTGTGTTTCCTTGCGTTGGATGTAATCGATTCTCCAATAAGCGTGCAGATGATCCATGAAAGCTATCTAGCAGACTATATTGCAGTGTGGGGAGAGTTTGTCTATGAAAATTTGTATTTCTCCATTTTTTTCTGCAATAATGTGGAGAATTTTTTTAAAACTGCTTTTACTGATACACTAATGAGGCATGATAGGGGTTGGATGAATGATCAATGAGGATGTCAAACAGTTAGAAGGAACGGTCGAAAGAATTGTCTTTTTCAACGAGGAAAATGGCTATTTCGTCGGGGAATTCAGGGTTAACGAAGGGAAGATAATCACCATCGTTGGCATTTTGCCTGCCGTGCACTGCGGAGAAACGTTAAGGATTAAGGGGAAATGGACCCGACATCCCGAGTACGGAGATCAATTTAAGGTTGAGGGAGTCGAATCTCAATTGCCCGCAACGGTTTATGGAATTAAAAAATACCTATCCAGTGGCCTGATTGATGGGGTAGGGAAGGGTTACGCCGACCGCATCGTGGATCATTTCGGCGAGGACACCTTTCGCGTTATCAGTGAGCAATCCGCCCGTTTGAAAGAAGTCCCTGGGATCGGAAAACAGAGGGCGCAAGCGATTAAAAAGTCGTGGGATCAGCAGAGAGTTGTGCGCGACATCATGATTTTTTTCCAAACCTACGGGATTACGATTGGGCAGTGTTTACGTTTGCACAAAACCTACGGGGATCGTGCTTGCGAAGTGGTTAAGGCGAATCCCTACCGCATGGCTCGCGAAATCGACGGCATTGGTTTCAAAACGGCGGACAAAATCGCTTTAAACTTGGGATTTGCGAGCGATAGTCCCTTCCGCATTGAAGGCGGAATTTTGTTCGGAATGAGCGAGTTAGAGACGAATGGCCACACGTGTCTTGAATTGCAGGTTTTTATCGACTACGTTCTGGGTATTTTGGGTGTCGAGGAGGAAAAAATCAAGGAACGTCTGAAAGTTCTCATTGATGAGCGGCGTATTATCGATTTGGGGGATGGCAGGGTGCAAAGCGTGAATGCGTACTTGGCGGAGAGCCGGATCGGCGAGGACGTTTGCAGAATCTTGAAAGCGAAGTCACTTTT
The DNA here is from genome assembly GCA_964457855.1 of uncultured Opitutales bacterium. Classification (GTDB taxonomy): domain Bacteria; phylum Verrucomicrobiota; class Verrucomicrobiia; order Opitutales; family CAYWEO01; genus CAYWEO01. Next base: position 31,269 of record CAYWEO010000002.1, read on the forward strand.
GCCACAATTTGACGTAGAATTGGCGCTGCAATGGGTGGAAAAGCGTCTCGGATTTGATTTGGCGATCGAACAGCGGGATTGGGTCCTCAAAGCCTTGCATTCCAAAATATCGATTCTAACGGGCGGTCCTGGTACGGGTAAAACCACCGTTTTAAGGGTTCTGGCGTCGATTTTGCGAGCGAAGAAGGTCAACGTCGTTCTAACGGCTCCAACGGGTCGTGCGGCTCAACGAATGAAGGAGGCTATTGGGTTTGAAGCGCGAACGGTTCACCGCTTGTTGAAACTGGAACCTGGTACGAGGCGTTTTTTCCACAACGAAGAGCGTCCGTTAACGGGTGACTTTTTCATCGTCGATGAAGCGAGTATGTTGGACATTTATCTCATGAGTGCGTTGATAAAGGCAATCCCAAGCGAGGCCCATGTACTGTTCGTTGGAGACGTTTTCCAATTGCCGTCCGTGGGTCCTGGAAACGTTTTGAAGGATCTTATTGATTCGAAGTTGATGAACGTCAAATACTTAAAGCGCATTTACCGTCAAAGCGAGCGGAGTGGTATCATCGAAGTCGCCCACGGAATTCTGGAAGGGGCTCATCTCGTTCCCAACATGAGAGAGCGTATTGAGGATATCGATCCAGCAGGCGACGTGCATTTTATTAAGGAAATCGACCCGGCGAAATGCGTGGAGATTGTGAAGAAATTGTGCAACGATCAACTGACGCGATGGTACCTTTCGGATCCGATGGCGGACGTGCAGGTTTTGGTTCCCATGCACAAAGGAACGGCGGGGATTAGTACGTTTAACGTTGAGCTCCAATCGGTTCTGAATAACCTATCGGCTGCTCAGGGACCTGTGGACACGTGGCGCCAATTCCGTGTTGGGGACAGGATTTTGCAGCTCAAGAATAACTACGACAAAAACATCTTTAATGGCGATTTGGGGCGTATCTTATTCATTGACAAAGAAAAATCCCGCATGGTCATGGACTTTAACGGAGAAGAGGTTGCCTTGGAAGGAGTTGAATTGGAAGACGTCGGGCTTGCCTATGCAATGAGCATCCATAAATCCCAAGGGAGCGAATTCCCCATTGTTATCATTCCTCTGTTGAAGCAGCATTTCTTGTTGCTGCAGAGGAACTTACTCTACACTGCCTTGACGCGTGGGCGGCATAAGGTCTTTTTTGTCGGAGATCCAGTTGCCTACCAAATGGCTGTTCGCAATGCGGAAAGTGTCTCTCGCGTAACGGGTTTGAAGGAACAGCTCCTGAAATTCGCGAAGATGTTTGGCTTAATTTAGGCGGCGTAGCGATTTGTAATCGCTAGGGTTCGTTAAGACAGAGCCGATTTTGAGCGGCGAGTTCGTTGCGCATCGGATCTCGATCTCATCACGTACGTTAGTACGCTCAGAGATCTCGACCTCGTGCGCCTGCTCGTCGTCTCAAAATCGGCTCTGTCTGAAAAATTCCAACCCCGTCACGTACGTTAGTACGCTCGGGGGTTAAAATTTTTCCGTAGCCGTCCCTATCATCTCGAACTTACTACGCCGCCCCACCTTAAGCGAAGATAAATTCCCATTTTTTTGCTCAGCATGAGCAAAAAATAACGCTTTTCTTTTGAAGGTTCGGAAACTTCTTCTTTTCTCGGGAAAAGAAAAGTTTCCGAATTATCTAAAGAATTTGGGTTCTATGTGCAGCCGTGCCTGCTTGGCGTACAAATCTTTTGTTTTGACGTCGCCTCTCCAGCGTTTGACGTCGAAGAAGGTGACATAGAGCATGAGGGCGAGGAAGAGGAAGAGGAACGTCATCTGAATGGCGTTGATAAATTTTTCGTTTAAAGGGCGACGGATGATGGCTTCGATTCCGGCGAAGAGGATGTGTCCGCCGTCGAGGATGGGGATGGGCAGGAGGTTGAGGATCGCAAGATTGACGTTGAGGACAATGACAAACCAGAATAACAGGCGGAACCCCTCTGTGGAGAATTTGTGGAGGGCTCGGATGATACCTGGGGGACCCATGAGCTGGTTAAGTTTGACATCAGAGTCTTTATTGACGAGGCTTTTGAGGGTATTCCACGTCATGAGGAAGCTGTCTTGGCACTGCTTAAATGGGTTAACATGAACGATTTTCGTGGGTTGCGCGATCTGAACGCCGAGTAGAGCGATCTCTTGCGGTTTTTTGATCGAAAAAATGACATTGGAGAGTTGAAGCTCAACGACCGTATCGGATTTCGCGCGCTTAACGGTCAGAATAGACGATGGATGTTTTTGCAAACCGTTCATCATGTCCTGCAAAGAGCCGATTTTTTGGCGATTGAGGGAAACGATGCGATCACCTTCCTTAAGGGCGTCAAGGATCGAGCCAACCCCTTGGACGTCAAAAATTTGCAGCCAAGCATGCGTCTCGGGCTTGCTCAAATCCGACTTTGCCGTCGTTTTTTTCGTATCTGGCTGGACTGGAATGATTTCCGCGAAAGATTTTTGTTCTCCCTTCTGCCAAATTTTCACAACTGGGCGCGTATAGGGCACCATTTGCGGTGTGAGCAAAATGTTGAGGTCCTTTTCGCCACGCCGGACCAGTAATTGAATGGGGTCGGTGGGATGCTTTCTTACAATTTCTAGCAAGGTGAATAGGGAATACGCGGGGTTTCCGTTGAGCTCACAAATAATGTCTTTGGGGCGTATTCCTGCGAGGAAAGCGGGAGAATTTTCCATAATTTCGGCGACCTCGAGGGTCTGTTTCGGCCAAATTCCGATGAAACGGATGAGGTGGTTTGAAAAGGGACCTGTTTTCAGCAATTCCGGAAACACATCTACGTCCAACAACTGCCCCTTGCGTTCGATTTTAAACGTTACCTTTGGCCTCGCATCGGGCGTGCGTCCGGCACTCATCATGATAGTTCGGTTAATTTCGCCAAAATTAGAAACCGTTACGCCATCGATACTTATAATGCGATCTCCTGCCATCAAACCCGCCGTAAATGCCGGGCTTGCAAACGGTTTTTGACTCTTGGAGTCCGTCACCGTTTCCTGTACGAACCCAATCACGGTCGTTCGCTCCTCTTCGGAAACCGGTTGGCCCACCATCCATAGAATGAACGCTAGTGCAAACGCAAATAGGCAGTTAAAGACCGCTCCCATCACGGAAACGATGAATTTGTCCCAAAATCCGGCCGGCGGAAGCGGGTGGGCGTCATCCAATTTTCCTCCCTCAATCGATTGCATATCAGCGACTTGTGGTATTGCAACATACCCACCAAGCGGAATCAACGATAGGCAGTATTCCACGCCGTTGCGTTCCCAAGTAAACAGTTTCGGTCCAAAACCGATCGAAAATCGAGTTACGCGGAGTCCTCTCTTACGTGCAGCCCAAAAGTGGCCCAATTCGTGGACTAAAATCGATCCGCAAAAGAAGATGATCACTAAAAAAATTGCCCACAAATTCGCAAACAATGCGCTAAAAATGCCTAAATTCATAAATGCCATTTATCTTGAACGAAAAACCTTGTTTGACAATCCCTATTTAACACTTCTTCAATTGTATCAACCGCTCCGCAATCCATGCCATCGAGCGCAGAAGCGATGATTTTCGGAATGTCCAAATATGCAATTTTGCGATTAAAAAAGGCTTCCACCGCCACCTCATTCGCCGCATTGAACACCGCCGGAGCCGTACTACGCAAGTCCTTCGCTGCCTCGCGAGCCGATCGCAGACACGGGAAACGCCGAGTATCTTCCGGATAAAAATGCCAATTCTGCGCACGTCTGAAATCGATCGTTCGCTCCAAAATTCTCCCACGCTCCGGATAAAATAAGCAATATTCGATCGGAAACACCATCGAAGGCGTCGCCATTTGCCCTAAAATCGATCCGTCGCGAAACTGGACCATCGAGTGGATCATTTGCTCGGGATGCACGACAATGTCCACTTCTTCGGGCGTTTTGTCGAATAAACAGCACGTTTCGATCAGTTCTAACCCTTTGTTGGCCATCGTCGCAGAATCTACGGTAATCTTTTTCCCCATCGAAAAATTGGGATGCTTCAACGCGTCTTCCACAGAAATGTTCTTGAACGCCTCTTCAGGCCAATTCCAAAACGGTCCGCCAGAAGCCGTCAAAAGGAGTTTTTCGACCCCTCGCCGTTCCTCTTCAGAATTTCCCTGCAAGCACTGAAAAATGGCATTGAGTTCGCTATCGATCGGCAGCAATTGGCCTTTTCCGTTGCGCACTAAATCCATCACGAACTTCCCCGCAACGACAAGCACTTCTTTACTCGCCAACGCCACCGTTTTGCCCAACTTCAGCGCCTCGATCGTCGCAAAAATCCCATGGATCCCCGGAATTGCCATCACCACACAATCCACTTCCGCCAGCGTCGCAAGCTCACGTACTCCTTCAGCGCCCGCAACTACGTTAACTGACTCCGGTAGAAGGCTTTTCGCTTTAGCGTAAAGCTTTTCATCGAAAACCCCCGCGTGCGCGATCCCAAACTCCCTCGCAATCGCCCCCAACCCCTCGCAATCCCCCCCAACGACAGCCGCCACAAGCTCAAAATCGTCAGGAAAAGCCCTCAGAACCCGCAACGTCGTCCCCCCAATCGACCCCGTTGCGCCGAATAATGCGATGCGTTTGCGTTTTTTGTTCATAAATTGTGGTTTGTAAATTTGGAGAACCATTTTTTTGCAAAAAATAGGTTCTCCAAACCTCTCCCCCAAAAACTCTTATTCGGAAGGCATTTCTTTTGAAGGTTCGGAAACTATTTCTTTTCTTCGGAAAAGAAAAGTTTCCGAAATAACTTTTCCGATTCTTTGCCCAAAATCGCCCTGTCTCGCTAGGCGTCGCCGCAGGCGATAGCAAACGCCTCGAGTTTTTTGCGTTGGTCGGAGGTGAGTTTTTCGGGCACTTCGACAGCGACTTTGACGAGGAGGTCGCCCTCGTGTTGCGTTTTGAGATTGGGCATGCCATAACCCTTGAGGCGGAAAGTCGTGCCGGATTGAGTGCCGGGAGGGATCTTTAGGGTCATTTTGCCTTGGAGGGTGGGGATTTCGATGGAGCCTCCGAGGGTGGCGAGGGTGAATTTGATAGGTTGTTGGTAAAAGAGTTGATCGCCCTCGCGGTCAAAGAGTTCGTGCTCCTTGACGTTAATGACGACGTACAAATCGCCTGCGGGACCGCCATGTGCGCCGCTTTCGCCATGTCCGGAAGAACGCAGTTTGGAGCCAGTATCAACGCCCGGTGGAATGCGCATTTTGATCTTCGTGACTTCTTGAATGTGGCCAGTTCCGCCGCATTGTGTGCAGGGTTTTTCAATGATTTCGCCGGCTCCGTGACAGGTGGGGCAGGTTTGGGTCATGCTGAAGAATCCTCGGGAAGTCGTGACTTGGCCGCGGCCGTGGCACGTGGGGCACGTTTTGTGGGAGCTGCCGGGTTGAGCGCCGGTTCCGTGGCACGATGGGCAAGCGACGGCCCGCTTATACTGGATGTCTTTTTCGACACCCTTCGCGGCCTCCTCGAGGGTAACTTCTAAATCATAACGCAAATCAGATCCGCGCGGGGCTTGACTTCTTTGCGCGCTACGACCGCTGCCGCCATCGCTGAAAAAGCCGTCAAAGAAGCCGCCAGATCCGCCGAAAACTTCGCGAAAAATGTCAAATGGATCGTGAAAATTGCCCCCCGCCCCAGTACCTGTGCCCATTCCGCCGCTTCCCCCGCCTCTTCGTTGAGCTCCCGGGTAGTTTTGGAAGCCGCCGGGTGCGAAGGCAGCGTGGCCGAATTTGTCGTAAGCGGTGCGTTTATCGGCGTCCTGTAAAACCTCGTAGGCTTCGGAAACTTTCTTGAATTTTTCCTCAGCAGCCTTATTTCCCGGGTTTTTATCTGGATGATGCTGAACGGCTTTCTTCCGATACGCTTTTTTAATTTCTTCCGCCGAGGCGTCCTTTTTAACGCCCAATAAAGTATAATAATCGTCCTTTTGCATAGGATTTTTTTTGAAAAATTAGGAGTGGGGTTCTTTTGAAGCACTTGAGTTTGCGGGTCCGCTCGAAACAACGACCGTTGCTGGGCGGATCAAGCGCTCCTTCCATTGGTAACCTAGGCGGATGGTTTGGACAACGTGATCCTCCGGGATCGTGTCGTGCGCGATGTGAGAGACGCACTCGTGCTTCAATGGATTGAAGGGACTGTTGGCGGCCGGAGAAATGCGCTCGATCCCCCTGTTGGTAAGGAGCGATTCCAGTTGATTGTAAATGATTTGGAACCCGCTAATGACGGCTGCGTCCTCGGTCGCCTGCTTTGTAGATTGAAGCCCCATCGCGAAATTGTCGATGATCGGTAAAAGGTCCTCCGTAAGGTTAACAAACGCGTTCTGGATCATCTCCTCACGCTCGCGGATCATGCGCTTCCGGGAATTCTCTAAGTCCGCGTACGTGCGCAGATACTTTTCCTTAAAACTTTCCGCCTCCTGCTGAAGACTCTCCACCTTTGCCAACAGCTCCGAAAGATGCGTATGATCGCCATGATGCCCCTTCCCCCCCTTCTCGTGATCGCACGCCTCACACGTGTGCTTGTGCGTATGAGAAGAATGCTCCTTCTTGTGCGAAGAACCTTTGTCCGTAGTTTCGTGCTGTGTCATATTGATGGAAAGGGATAGAAATAGGAAAGGTATATTCGGAAACTTTTCTTTTCAAGAGAAAAGAAATAGTTTCCGAACCTTCAAAAGAAAAGCTATATCGGAAGGCATTTTAGTTCGGCCTGTAAGGCCGAACTAAAATGCCTTCCGAATACGAAAAGAAAAGAAGAGCAAAATCGGTTTGGCGCCGTCGATTTCGAGATGATAGGCAGGCGCACGAGATCAAGATGCCTGAGCGTACTAACACGTACGTGATGGCATTGAGATCGATGTGCAACGAACCTAGCGCTCGAAATCGCTACGGCGCCAAACCGATTTTTAGGCGATATTTATTTTACTGGGCTTCTTTATGGCGAGTTTGGGGATGGAGATAGAAAGGATACCGTTATCGTATTTCGCGACGATTTTATCTGGGGTGATGCCATCTGGGATGGAGATGGAGCGAGTGACGTAGGATTGGTAGGAGGACTCGCAGGATTTGTTTTTGCATTCTTTGTGGGCAGAGGCCTTGATGGTGAGGATGTTATTTTCGAATTCGATGGAAACATCCTCTTTGTTGAACCCTGGGAGGGCGGCCTTTGCGATGTATTGCACATCGTCTTCGTAGAGGTCGATGGGGAAGCTCTTCATGTCGTGGGAGCCTTCGATTTCGTCGTCTAGGAAGTATTTGAACCATCTGTCGACGATGGAGAAGGGGCTTTCTTCGTGATGAAAAACGCCGAATGGATCCATGAGTCTTCTTTCTGGATGGTTATGGTGATGATGGTGGTTATGTTTCATTAGTTGCATAGTATTGTCTTTGTTAAGGTTAATTAAATTAAACGACTAATCTTTATTAGCAATTCACGTGCCATTATATAATTGAAAAAATGAAAAGTAAAGACGTCATTTTTTTATCACAGAAGGCGCGTGTTGTGTCAGAATTGACACAGGGTGGGGCGTTTTTTCACGTATTTCGTTGAAAAACCGTTCCAAAGATTTTTTTAAAAAAAGAATTTTTCTGTTGAGTTTTTCACAGATAAGGGTTAAATGGCAGGATTTAAGTAATTAAAAAAATGTTCAGAAATCAAATTTTACGTCGAAAAGAGAAGCTTATGGAACTTGTCTTTTCACATTTTTTTAGATTAGTGTTTTGTTATGGAGTCGGGTGAAGTTAGTGCAGGTAAACAGCGGAGGGGTTCTCGTAGAGAGAATCGAGTGATTTGTCTGCAGTTTTTGTATTTTTGGGAAACCAAAATGGATCAGCCGTTGGACGATTTGTTGACGACTTTTTTTGATGGCTTGGAAAAGGACCGTTCGTTGTTTGGCTTTGCTGAGGCTTTAATTTTCGGGACGATCGAGAATGTGAAGTTGATTGACGAAAAGATCCAGGTTTGTGCAGATAATTGGACGTTAGATCGCATTTCGAAGGTGGATTTGGCGATTTTGAGAGTCGCTGTGTATGAATTATTCTACCGCGAAGACATTCCACCGATCGTGACCATTAACGAGGCCATAGAGCTGAGTAAGTTGTTCTCTGATAGAGAGTCCAAGCGTTTTGTGAATGGCGTGTTGGATAAAATGAAGGAATCATTGGGACGTCCGTTGCGTTCGGTAGCGGTCTTAGAGAAAGTGGAGAAAGTTTAGGACGATGTTTGGCTTCCTAAAGAAATTCAAAGATGGGCTGAAGAAAACAAGCGGGAAGATTCTCAACGCCTTTACGCAACTCCTTAATAGAGAGATTGATGAGGACGCTTTGGCGGAATTGGAAGAGGCCCTTTATGAGGCGGATTTGGGTGTGGAAACCGTTCACGATCTCGTGGCGGAAATTCGGCAATTGGCCAATCAGGATAAACATTTGCAAAAGCAGCCCATTATAGAGGTTGGTTGTCGCTTGCTAGAACGCTTTTTAGAGGGCTCGGAAGCCACTCTGCGCGTGTCGAAGGGGCAGCAGGAAGTGATTTTACTCGTGGGTATTAATGGCGTTGGCAAGACGACGACGGCGGCCAAATTGGCTGCGTTTTTTAAAGCTCAGGGGTACGGCGTGATTCTCGGAGCATGCGATACGTTTCGTGCGGCGGCTAATGAGCAGATTGATATTTGGAGCCAACGTTTGGGAATCGATTTGGTTTCGAGCCACCATGGTGCCGATTCCGCCGCTGTTGCGTTTGACACCTGCCAGGCGGCGAAAAGTCGTCAGCTGGACGTCGTTATTTTGGACACTGCCGGACGTTTGCACAATAAGGAAAATCTGATGGGCGAGCTCGCGAAAATGGAGCGTGTTTTGCAGCGTCAGGGGGTGACTTCTCTGCACAAATGGCTCGTCATCGACGGGACTTTGGGGAGTAATTCCATTTCGCAGGCGCAGCTATTCCATCAAAAAATTCAACTTTCTGGGCTGATTGTCACCAAGTTAGATGGAACGAGCCGTGGGGGGGCATTGGTGGGCATTTACCGTCAGTTGCGCTTACCCATTTATTTTGTGGGTTTAGGCGAAAAAGTTGATGACCTGCAACCGTTTATTATCAAGGATTATGTCAGTGGATTGTTTAAATCCGAGTGAGGATTTAGGGCCAAATCAGTGTCTAGAAGTTGGTGAAAGTAGCGATCCATGGTGCGAATACGTCCTGGATCCGCTGTCTGATGGGGATCGGTTGGACAAAGTTCTGACCTTGCATTTGAATGGGCAGGTGAGCCGTCAGCAACTTCAAAAATCCTTTGATCAACAACAGGTTCTGCTCAATGGCGTTCCCGTGAGTAAGGACTGCCGTGCGGCCAATGGCGGCGTGCTTCGGTACCGTTTAATTGATCTCATTCCGACTGAGTTGAAGCCGATCGATTTGGAGATGACGTATCTCTTTGAAGATGAGCATATTGTCGTCGTTGACAAGCCTTCCGGTCTCGTTGTTTACCCGGGTCATGGCAAGGAGGAAGTCTCTGTCGTTCAAGCAGTTCTGTCGCATTGTCCCCTAAGTGCTGCTTCAGGTAAGGATCGGCCAGGAATTGTGCATCGTCTCGACAAAGAAACGTCCGGTGTGATGGTTTTGGCCAAGACGGATAAGGCGTATCATAAGCTCGTTAAGTTGTTTGCTGCCAGAGAGATCAAGAAGATTTACTGGGCTCTCGTAAAGGGTATTCCTCGCTTGCGGTCCGGCGTTATTCAGCTGCCCATCATGCGGCATTCCACCGTGAAGACGAAGATGATGACGCACGCGAGGGGTCTGCAAGCCCGCACCGATTGGGTTCTTGAAACTGCTTTCCAGCGTTGCTGCCTTCTTCGCTGCACCCTCCACTCGGGACGCACCCACCAAATTCGCGTCCACCTAAGCGCCATCGGGCACCCCGTTGTCGGTGATCGTGAGTACGGTTATGGGGACCAAAAACTGCCTCCAACCCCTCGTTTCTTCCTCCACGCGCACATTCTCGGCTTCTCCCATCCCCTTACCCACCAACCCCTTACGTTCGTCTCCGAACTGCCAGAGGACTTTAAGGGGTATGTTAAGGCAGTGACTTGAAGGGTGAGCGAATGTTGTTATTTCGGGAACCTTTCTGTTCACGAGAACAGAAAAGGTTCCCGAACCCTCCAAAGAAAAGCGGTATCGGAAGGCATTTTTATCGCCAAAAACCGCTAAGAAAACATCGATTTTGAGGGGTCGTTTTGTAAAAAATAACTTTGGCCCACCACTTTGAGGGAGACAGTAGTCAGTTTGCCCAGAAACCGAACAGATTCCTGGCACAAACCGCAAAGAAGGCACCGATTTTGAGATGATAGAGACGGCTTAGAAAAAATTTTACTCCTGAGCGTACTAACGTACGTGATGGGGTAAAATTTTTTCTAAACGGAACTCTAGCGCTCAAAAGCGACACCTTCTTTGCGGTTTTGGTGCCAGGGGGGGGATTTGAACCCCCGACCAAAGGCTTATGAGTCCTCTGCTCTACCGCTGAGCTACCCTGGCGTGCACGGAAATCCTAACGAAACGAGCCTCCCTAATTAAAAAGCGCCTCCACCCGGAATCGAACCGAGATTAACGGTTTAGGAAACCGCGGTTCTGTCCATTGAACTATGGAGACACGAACTTTTAAGGAAGAATATGAAGATTTCACTCGACAACATCCTGATAAAAAAGTCAAACAAAAGATCGATCGGTCGAGAGATTTTTTTGATAAAAGGGTGTTTTCTAAACGAACAAAGGCTTCTGAACTAAAAAGCACTTTTTTATAGATTGCAAAATTTTAGAATTTGTTTTCTAATAGAAGGATTGATGCGTTTATTAAAGGGTTATTGTTTCTTTGTGGTGTGTGCGCTGGGTGTGGCGTGGGCGAGTGGCTTTGGCGTGAAGTACCTGAAGGAGAAGGAGTTGCCGAAGCTGATAGCTTATACGGAAAATTTTCCGCCGTTCAATTATCCAGATGAGAAGGGGAATGTTGTGGGGATTTCTGCTGACATTTTGAAGCATATTGCGAAGGAAATGGGTCTGGCGTTGGAGATTCAGTGTGTTTCGTGGGAGCAGGCTTATGAGAAGACGAGGGCGCGTCAGGTGGGGAAGGTGGCAGCCAACGTCGTACTGCACTCTGCTGTTCGCACGCCAGAAAGGGAAGGGTTTTTCAAGTGGGCTGGTCCGATTGTGGATGATTACAGTACGTGCGTATTGGGACTGGGCACAAACCGCAAAATCGCGGCTCTCAAAAAGCTTGCGGATATTGCTCAATACACGGTGGCGCTGATTCCAGATGATGTGGATACGCAGTATTTGATGCACCAAAAAATCGTTAAGAAGGATACCGGTCGCGTGATCTTCGAAAAAGGCATTACTGAGTGCGTAAAAAGTTTGTACGCAGGAAAATGCGATTTGATCGTGATGCCATTCGGTCCTGCAAAGATTCAGGCTCAGGATAACCATTTTGATGTTTCCTTGCTAAAGAAAATCCTTCCCGTAAAGGGGCTTGCGAAGAGAGAAATTTACTTTGCATTTAGCAGGGAAACGTCAGATGATGTTGTGACAAAGTTTCAAAGAATTTTGGATGCATTCAAAAAATCGCCTGCTTATTCCAACATGATTAATAGGTATCTCCAAATGTTTTAAGGGAGAAATTAGTTATCTATTTATTTCGAGAGAAATACTTGACATCCTCTTGGTTGTTATGTCAACGTCTCCCTGAAGGTCAAGAACCATTTAGAATTTGAGTACTACGTCCTTAACTTTAACAAAAAAAATAGTATGAAAACCAATACATTCTTTAAACACATTGCAACGAGTTCCCTCGCTTTGATGATCGGCCTGCAGGCACCATTCGCCTTAGGAATGCTCGATAAAAAAGATAACCCAAGCGCGCCTCAGCAATATCAAAATACGCAAGACCCTCAACATCAATTGCTTAGAAATCGCTTGCTGAACGAACTCCGTGTATTAAGCGCTGGTCTCTCCGAGCATCTCCGCAACATAAAAGCAGATAACAGTGATAACAGTGACGACAGTGACGACGAAATATCGATCAATGGGGAAAATTTCAGCATCGAAAGCAAAGAAGGTTTAGATGTCGAAAAACAAAAACAAGCACTCAACATTCCAAAAAGAAAGTTCCAAGCACAAGATTTTCGACGTCTCGAATTCCTGCTCGGTAAAGAAGATAGTCTTCAAATTTTCGCATTAATGATTCAGAATGGCCTTGATATAAAAGATATTATGAAGGACATTCAAGACGCAAAAGATAAGCACAATCAAACATACAGCAAAAAAAATGCCTTTTTAGATCTCAAAATCAAGTTTGCCGATGACTATTACAAAGGTGATGGTTCTTTGAAAAATGCTGAGGTTTCTGAACCAGAAAAGATTCAGGATTTCAGCTATAAAGCAAATTATGATTATTTACATGAAGGCCATCCCAGGCGTGAAGTTCACCAATTGATTAAGAATCTACATCCGAAACAAATAAAAATATTCAAAACGTCTGACTTTTTAGGAGGTTTGAGCTGGTTCGATTTTAAAGAGATGAAGAATGATAAAGGTTACCGTTACTTAGAGTGGGGTACTGGTCGTGATGTCGAGATTCGCATAGGTAAAGGTGTTGAGGAATTTGTCAATAAGCGGTCGCCTAGCAAAGGATTGGTTTTTGTTTCTCACGACGGCTATACAAAATTTGTTTTCAATAGACGTTATGGAATCGTAAACGATGAAGAAAAAACAAGCTACACCAAAGATTTTTTGGATACATGTTTCAACAGTGAAGAAAAAAACAAACGATTAACGGAGATACTCCAACAATGTCATCAATTACGTAAACAATCAGCACCTGTGTTCTCGGAGCAGACATGCAATCGCTTTTTTGATGCTAGATTTGACCTTATGGTTCATCTCGAAGAGAATAAAGGGCGTTCAAAATTTATTAAAAAATGTTATCAAGATAGTCATCTTGAGGTCAATGAAAGTAAAGGTAGACTAGAGTTGCTAAACGATAAAAATGAACTCATCAGCGTTGTGATTCCATTTGAGGACTTAGTGGAATGCTTCAAGTCAGTTAAAAAAATTAGTTTTTCGTACGATAGTGATCAAATCAACCAAATATTATTCGATAAATTAAGTGCAAAAAATGTGTCACATTTCCAAATATCTAAGGTTGATATTCCAAAACTTTTTAAATGGATTAAAGAGACAGGGAGTGACACATTTAACAACCGCAAGGAATTCAGTCTCACGTGCTTGCCATACTTTAGTATCAGCAGTCAGCCTAATTATCTCGAATACGTTAATACTGGTGTCAGCGTTCCAGAAGATCCTAACGGAGTTAAGCCTTTAATCAATTTCTTAAAAGATCACCCTACAATCGAACGTTTAAATTTGGCCGGTTTGTGGTTCGACGTGCCCACCATTCTGGAGATTTGCAAAGTCCTACCAAATCTCAAAATACTCGTTATCGGAGTGGGTGGTTATGATGTACCTGGGAATTTCAAATTTGACAATTTTATACCCTATGGCAGTAGTATGATTACGCTGTATAAATTTTCCGATACATTGAAGATCGAAGCTGAATTGCCAAAAAATGCTAAATTGATTGTAGTGTCTGTGTTGCCAACAATCAATAATAACGAAATAAAAATCAAGCCTTATGTTGGAAAGGAACTCAATACTGATTTATTCGATAAAGAGCATATGATCATCAAGGGTACAAAGATTGTTTTTGAGGGTAAAGTTAAGTACAACAACGACTTCCAAAACAAGAAAATGGAGAAAGAAATCGAAATTAAAAAAGAGTAGTCAAACTAAAGGCCCTAGACCATTAGAGTTAAAAATTAACCGACCAATTTTAGGATAGAGCCAATAACCCCGAAGAGGTTATTGGCTCTATGATTAAACCTAAAATTCGCACTCTTTTAAGTACAAAGTAAAGGTCGGTGCGCTCATGCCGTTGGACTTCGCGAGCTGACTTGTTTGGACAAGCTCCAAAAGCATTCGTTCCCCGCCGCACAACGGCCTGTTTTTATTTTCGAGAAAAACATTTGACCTTCCTCAGTTTCAAATGTGAACTACTCAGTCTTCAAAAGGAAAAGTTTTCATGAAGAAAGTGCTTATTGTGCTGTGTGGTTTCGTTGGGTCTTTGCTGTTAGCGGGAGGTCTGCAAGCCAGTGTTTTGCAGGATTTTATCGACAAAATAAAAAATAATGATCCAGGTATAATTGGCGTACAGCTTTACCCTACGGGTCATTGGAGCAATGCCGCTACTAAGGCGCTTTGCGATGCTTTGACGAACAATACGCACGTAAAATCGGTGATCATTTCTCAAGCTCTTGATGTTAAGGATCCAAAAGTTTTGATCTTTGATGACGATTGTTTGGACGACGTTAATCTTGAGGGAGGTGGTAATTTCACGCTTGAATTTTATTATTTAGACGAAATGGGCGTGCAGGAGTGGACCGATTGCTTAAAACAAAATACAACGATCAACAAACTGATCATTGACGATGCCACATTTCACGAGCCGAATTCTCGAGAGAGATTTAAGTTTTTTAAGGCTGTTGCAGGGTCCAAATATCTAAAGCTTGTTGGATTTAATCATTGTGAGATCCAAATAGAAGACTTCATCATTCTGCTACAATCTCAGTCAATACAGGAATTGTCGCTGAGGAGGAATCCGGAACTCTTTTCTCGAATGAGTTGTGGGTTAAATCCCGCTCTGCATTTCGGCTTTTATGAGTCATTTATTAAAGAAAACTTCCTGAATCCTTTGGGAAATAATCTGACTCAATCACTTAAAATATTAGACTTAAGGGGTACAGAATTTGATGATGAGTGCCGCAAGGGAATCCTCATGAATTCCAGTTTCAGAAAGAACATATATGCGCCGTTTCGGACAATTCTGCATTCGATAGGTAGCCTTGAGAAGGTGATCGTGAGTAAGGTGTATTGCGATGACGGAAATGGCCAGAAAGCGATCATTCCTTTTAAGCCGCTTATTGGTTTCCAAAATACGAATCAAAATCTGAATAATCAGACGATCACGACAAACTCGAGTACGAGTAACGGTGGTTCGAAAAACTTCTCAGGCACATCGAAAAAATCTGAAAACATTTAAGAAGGTGTGCAAAGAAAATGCGGCGTTTGGTCTCATTTTTTTAAAATCTTTTGAAAATTGCTCGACGTTTCCCTGTAAAGAAATAATTTCGTTGTTTTGAAAATTGGAGAATTTCTTTAATCGACCAATAATCCCATACGGAAATAATTTATGATATTTAATTGCAAATCTTTCGCAATGTGTGGCTTACTGTGCCTCGCATCGCCTATTCTAAACCTCCAAGCGAGTCGTCTAAGTGACTTAATTAGTCAAATACAAAACGATGATCCGAACGTGACTCAAGTTGTGCTGCTTCCTACGGGGTCGTGCAACAAGGCGTTTAATGTTTTATTGGGGGCTTTAAAAGACAATACACATGTAAAGTCGCTTCTCATACGCGTATTCTCACAGAAAGAAAATGCCATTCCGTTTGATGATGCGAGTCTCCAAGCCGATCAAAAAACTCCTGTTAATCAATTGCAATCGGGCATTTCCATTGATGAACAAATTGTTTCTAATTTCAGCCAATGTCTTGCGCAAAACACGACTTTGCAAGAAATGATCATTAATGACATACAGTTCTTCCCAAGTAGCTTAATCAAGAGTGACTTTTTTAAGGCTATTGGGGCGTCAAAATACTTGAAAAGAGTCCGCTTTGACCATTGCTTTGTTGAGTTTGAAGATTTCATCGAGATCTTAAAATCTCCTTCCATAGAGATGCTTTCAGTTACGCACAGTCCGAATTTCATAAACGTCAATTTGGAGGATTATTTTCAGAAAAATCCAATGCCGAAAAATTCTTCTCTTAAAGCCTTAAACGTATGCGGCACTTACATCGACCAAGAGTGGCCGAGGGGATTAGCCTATCAAGATAGCTTTATGCAAAAATGTAGCGAATTCTCAGAGCAGTATGTCATCCAGCCATTCATGAAACTGCTACAAAGTATCCCAAGCTTTGAGAAGCTGGTGATTAGCAAGGAATACACTTTTGACGGCATTATCACCCCGACAACGATTTATTTCAAAAATACACCCAATGTTCTTCAAAACACGGGAAGCCAGAAGAACACAACGAATTCAAGCAACTGGAACGTTAACCTAAACGACAATCTTAAACTGAACAAAAATGAAAAGCCATTGATATTGAATGAGAACCTTAACGTAAACTGCTTGAATAATACTAACTACTTAAATATAAACACTATAAACCTTTGGAATAAAAATAAGTACTCGGGAAGCAGTTCCGGTAGTCGCTCAAATTTGCCGAAACGTCCCTTGAAGTTTGAAAATATGGGGGTGACACAACTCACTAAGGAGCAACGCAAGTCCCTACATAAGAGTCAAAAGCTTGCTGAAAAGGAAATGACCAAGAAAGCTAAAGCAAAAATGAAAGGAAAGAAAAAAATCGATGAGAGTTCTGAAAGCGAGGATAGTAATGATGACGATGGGAACAAAGACAACAAGTAACCGCGGTTTTTAGTTGAGCTCATGACGCTACAGGTTGCTTCATTTTTTATTTGAAACTTGAGTCAAAGTGTGCTCAGATCATTGGAGAGTGCATTTTTTGCCTGGGTGGCGGAATGGCAGACGCTGAGGACTTAAAATCCTTTGACCGCAAGGTCGTGTGGGTTCGACTCCCATCCTAGGCACTCCTTTGAGGGAGACCGTAGTGATTTCGAGCGCTAAGGTTCCGTTAAGAAAAAATTTCACCCCATCACGTACGTTAGTACGCTCAGGGGATAAAATTTTTTCTAAGCCGTCCTTATCATCTCGAACTAACTACGGTCTCCCTCAAAGTGGTGAACTAAGACAATTTCCCTTACGCGCGCCTGCTCGTCATCTCGAAATAGAAGCCACGCGCGACGTCTAAACGATTTCTTAAACGATTTCTGTATCCTTCAAAGGGAAAAAGTATCGGAAGGCATTTTTATGGCACGTAGTGCCGAAAAATGCCTTCCGAAAATAAGAGTTTTTTTGGAAAGGGTCCGGGAAAACCAATTTTTGCAAAAAATGGTTTTCCCGGAAAAAAGCCTTTTACTCTCCCGTGCGAGCCTTAAATAGGCCAAAGATGAGGGTCCCCATGGTGATGTTTGGGAGCCAGGCGGCGAGGAGTGGGGGGAGGGTTCTTTGGTCGCCGAGGAGGGTGCCGACGGCCTGCAGGACGTAGTAGGTGGCGAACAATCCGGCGGTTTTTGAAATGCTGGAGATCGGATTGATGCGGATGCCCGTCAGCGTGAAGGGGATGACGAGGCCGACGATGAGCAGGCAAACGAAGGGCTCGGAAAGCATGTTTTGGTAGCGGATTTTATAGGCGATGGTTTGCGAATTTTGCAGATGTGTGTCCGAAATGTCGATGATTTCCTTGATGTCGATTAAAGATAAGTTCTGTATTTTTTCGGTCATGTTTTTCATCAGCCGGGGGTTCTCGGGGAGGTTTTTGTAAACCTTTTTCTCAAAATCGATGGATTTTGTGACTTCGCCGGTGATGGGATCGAAAATGATCTTTTTGCCACGGGTAAATGTCCATGTATGGGAGTTTTTGTCAAACGCAACTTCTTCCGCGAGCATGCGTTTTTTCTCTGAACCGTTGGTGTTGAGAATACATAACGTAACGCCAAAGCCGCGTGAAGTGTACTCGCTAAAGCGGT
Organism: uncultured Opitutales bacterium; assembly: GCA_964457855.1. Lineage (GTDB taxonomy): Bacteria > Verrucomicrobiota > Verrucomicrobiia > Opitutales > CAYWEO01 > CAYWEO01. Next base: position 49,063 of record CAYWEO010000002.1, read on the forward strand.
TAATGAACCAAAATCGTCCCGCCTTTTGATTGTCGAAAGTGAGGCTGAAAAGCATTCCGACGTCGTCCTGAGAGCGCTGTTTGCTTTGGGCGGCAAAGAGGGCAGATTGGCGAATTTCCTTGGTCTTGTTCAAACTCCACGGAGTTACGTGGGCGTTCAGGAAAAACAAAAGGGCCGTCAAAAAGGCGCCCGTTAGCCAGAATACGCGCGTGATCGTCATGAGTTTCAGGCCAGCGACTTTCAGGGCTACGATTTCGTTGTTGTGGTAGAGGTGGTTGAGGCAAAATACGAGGGAAATCAGGAAGGCGATGGGGAGAACAATCGATAACGCGTTGGGAATCAATAGTGTATAGTAGGCAGCAATGACGTTGAGATGCGCGCCCCATTCGATGAAATTCTGGAGATTTCTGTACATATCCTCTAAGATGAGGATGCCGATCGTTAGGAGAAGTGTTACGGCAAACGGTTTTAGCCATTCGCGGAATAAATAGCGGTCAAAAATTTTCATGATAAACGGGGAATGGAGAAATGATCGGCGAAAAATGGCTTTTGGGCAGATTTTATTGAATTTTCCGATAGGAGGGCGTGTGGATGTTTTTGAGCGAGACGTTGAAGGCCGTTTTTTTCCTCGTCATGGAGTCGAAAATGCAAGGATAGGTGCGACTGCGCGTGCGTTCGATGAGGATCAGGTGCCGACCGTCTGGTAGCCAACAGCTTTCCATGTGGTCGGCGGGCCCGGACGTGAGGATTTCGAATTGTTTCGATTCGAGGTCGTAAATGCCGGTTTGGAAGCCCTGCCCAAACGCTGCCGTGAATGCGATGAGGTTTTTATAAACGGGATTCCAGTGAGCTTCCGCGACGTATCCGCTGATATTGGCCGCAATGCGTGAGGATTTTCCCGTTGCGAGATCGATGATGAAAAGCTGCGGTTTCCCGAGCTGGTCGGAGGTGTAGATGATGGATTTGCCGTCCGGGGACCAAATCGGGCTGGCTTTGATGCTGATGTCCTTCGTGATGGGTTTAAGCCCTCTTCCATTGGCGTCGGAAGTGTAGACTTGGGATCCTTTTTTTGACGAAAGGACCATAGCGATTTTTTGGCCCGAGGGATCAAAGTTTCCGCAGGAGTTCACACCGCGATAAGAGGCGATCTTGTTCTTGCTAAGCGTTTGTGTATCAAGGACATAAATGTCGGGAAAGCCGTGTTTCGCGTATGTCGTGTAAATGATGCTGTCTGCTTTCGGGTTCCAGCGAGGCGTGATGGAATCGGAGTTTGTCGTGAGGCGTTCGATTTTCGCAAAAAGGATATCGGACGTATAAATTTCATTTTTTCCCGTCGTGTTGCTAGAAAAAGCGAGCTTCCCGTCGAAAAATCCGGGTTGCTTGAGGGTTGTTTCGACAATTTTATCGGCAATTTTGCAAAGGGTATTCTCGACGTTTTTCCCTTGGGCTTGGCCGGAAAAGCAGGGAGTTTTTTGATTGGCTGGAAAAATTTGGAACGTGATGGTGTCGTTGACAGCCTTTTGGAAACAGAAGCGAAATTGAGCATTGTTGGGGACAGGTGTAAAGCTTCCGTGAAGACAGAACAGCTTCTCTAAGTAGCTGCGTATGAAGGCGTCTTGGCATTCGACTGTAATTCTGTACGTTGGGATAGGGATCCGTGCCTGGATTTTTCCGAGATCGATAACGTCCGGAGAGGCCGCAAACGATTTACCGTTGATGGTAAAGGCGATAGCGCAAATGCAATAAAAGATGTGTGTGAAATTCATAGATTAAAGAATGTGTGAAGTTGAAGACATTAATCAATGAAATTCTGTGCAGAATTGTCAATGTTTTGTCTAGGAGGGTAGGGCGCGTTGTTAGATTTATTGTTCCTAATTAACAACTTACGTTTGTAGATTTTTTTGAGCACTTCCCCCTTGACTTGTGGGTTAAAGTGGGGCTTAATGGTGGAAAATGGGAGACTCTGGAGAGACATCCAGGGGCCGATTGAATTCATGAATCATTTAACGGACAGCATCACAAACGAGATTTACGTCGGCGAGTTTAAGCACGTGCTGGACGTTAAGGGCCGTTTGACATTGCCGTCAAAATGGCGTTTTGAGGCGCATACGGGCCAGTTATACCTCGCTTTGCCGAATCCGATTGGGTGCGTGACGATTTATCCGCCCAAAATGATCAAAAAATTGGAGGAGAAGATTTCCCAGGTGAGCTTGGGGGACAAGCAGGGGCAAAAGGTCTTAACGAAGTTATTTTCGAAAGCAGATTCATTTTTTTACGACAAGCAGGGGCGTGTTCTTCTGAACGAACACCTTATGAAACATTCCAGGATTGAGAAGAGCGCCCTGCTCGTCGGAAATTACGTGACGTTTAGTATTTGGAGTCCAATACGTTACGAAGAATATTCAAAGCAAAGTGATGGCGAGGAGGACGAAATTCATTCCATTCTAAGGGGGTTGGGGTTGTAAATGACGAAGCATGTGCCAGTTTTATTACAGACAGTGTGTCGGTTTTTTAGTGAGCTTGGGGACGTTCGTTTGCTGGATTGCACGTTTGGTGGGGGAGGGCACGCGAAGGCTCTTTTGGAGGCGAATCCTCACGCGACGGTTTTGGCGATCGATCAGGATCCATTCGTTATTCCGTATGCCGAGAAACTGCAACTACTGTTTCCCGGGAGATTTTCCTTTAAAAACTTGAATTTCCGCAACTTAGATCTGCTCCCAGAGAAGGATTTGGATTTTTCGGGAATTTTCTTTGATTTGGGGGTTTCGTCTTTCCAATTGGATCAAGTCGAACGCGGATTTTCCTTCAAGGGAGATGCCAAAACTGACATGCGATTTAATCCGCAAATGGGGCAATCGGCGGAAGAATTTTTGGAGAAAGCGTGCGAAGAGGATCTCGTTCAAGCGATTCGTGATTATGGCGAAGAACGCAATTGGAAACGAATTGTGAGGGCGATCATCGACGCGCGGGGCAGGGGAATTTTAGGCTCCACGGCGCGATTGTCGGAACTCATTGCATCCACATCACATCGCAATTTTAGCAAAATCCATCCTGCGACGAGAAGTTTTCAGGGCATTCGGATTGCCGTCAATGACGAGTTGTCCGCGCTCGAGGAAGCATTAATTAAGGCGTTCGCAAAACTAAAGGACGGAGGCATTTTAGGCGTCATTTCCTTTCATTCTCTCGAAGACCGCATCGTAAAGAACTTTTTTAAAGGTTTGGCCGGCAAACTCCCGAATTCCACGGGCGTTCAGGGAGAAGTTTTGACAAAAAAGCCCTTGATCGCGCAAGACACGGAAGTTCAAGAGAATCCCAGGGCGCGTTCTGCAAAATTAAGATTCTTCAGCAAACAACCCATTTTACACAATGAACCACATATCTACACTCAAAGAGGTTAAGGCGTCCCTGTTCGCCATTTGCCTGATTGCCATCGGTGCGACGTCTATCGTTTGCATGCGACAGCAAATCGCTAAAAATGCCCGTTACAGCAGCGTTTTGGAGGACCGTTTAGAGCTCATTCACAGAAAAACTGCTTGTCTGGTCGTGCAAATTGCCCACATGGAGTCCCCATCGTACGTGTGCGCGCAGATCGCGAACTCAATGGCAACACCGTCGGATGCGCAGATAATCGAGATTTCCGATGATCGCAATCACGGAGAAAGAAGCTTCTCTTACGCGCGTTACGCCTTGGCGTTTTCTCAAAATAGCTTGAAGAGGTAAACCGCTGTTCAGCGAAAATAATGTGATTCAATGATCCTATTCCCGGGCATTTCTAAAGGACGTTTTATCGTCTTCTTTAGTGGTTTATGTGTGATGTTTTTGGCCATCATCGCTCGGTTGACGTATTTCCAAACGGCTTCAAAGGAATCCCTTACGCAAGAAATTATCAAAAATCGCCAATTCTTCCGCAAATGGAAGGCGAGGCGAGGCGATATCATTGACATCAACGGGCAAGTGTTGGCGGCAACGCAATGGATGGTCGATTTAGGCGTTGATCCACAAATGGTTAAAGATGCTCAAGCAAGGTCGCAGCTGATCACTTTGGCAGCAATCATCAAAAAGCCTCTCAGTTTCGTGGAGCACAGAGTTTTGGAGCAATGGACTACCGGTAAAGACAACGAAAAAATCCCCATCCGTTGGAGGAAATTGGCAGCGCGCTTGACGGAAGATCAGTACGATCAGGTGAAAAAGCTGAAAATTCAAGGTATTTACGGCTATTGGAAGCCCGTAAGAGTCTATCCCGCAATGTCTTTGGCGTCGCACGTGATTGGTTATGTTACGCGCGAGGGCATTTCTGCGATGGGGATCGAGAAATTCTGCGACTTTTACCTGCGTGGTCAGGATGGCTGGTGTCTTTCGGAAAAAAATGCCCAACGACGCGAATTGCGGCGGTTCCGTCAGCAAGCAATCCCTCCCGTGGACGGACTTACGGTGCAATTGACGCTGGACAGTTTCATTCAGCAGATGGCGGAGAGCACAATTGCGAAACTCAAAGAAGAGTATCAGGCGACGGCCGTCAGCATTGTCATTTCTGAGCCAAAAACCGGAAATATTTTGGCGATGGCGAACAATCCCTCTTTCGATCTGAATCAGTATTGGAAAACTCCTTTAGCCGAGCAGAAAAATCACATCACGGTGGATATTATTGAGCCTGGATCGACATTTAAGATCATTACCGTCAGTGCCGCTTTTAACGAGAAAGCCGTGCGGCCCAGTGACTTATTTAATTGTCGCTTAACGGTTGCCAACTACCGCGGTCGCGACGTCCGTTTGCCCCACGATTGGAAACCTTTCGAGATTCTGGAAGCCCGCGGCGTGCTTAGTAATTCCAGTAACCGCGGTGTTGCTCAAATTGCGATGAAATTGGGCGAGGAAAAGCTGCTCGAATACGCGAAAAGATTCGGTTTTGGCAAGCGAACCGGCTACGGTGTAGATCCCGAATCACCAGGGATTTTGCATGAGCTAAAGCGTTGGGATGGACTCACTATCTCGCGTTTTCCCATGGGGCATGCTGTTGGGGCCAATTTACTGCAAATTCACTTTGCTACAACGGTGTTGGCCAACAAGGGTGTGTTGATGTATCCCAGAATCATCAAAAAAGTCTTTGATCGCAAAGGAGATACGGTCGTCGAATTTTCCCCGAAAATCAAACGACGTGTTTTGGAGCCTTCCACCGCCGCGTTGATTAGCGAAATTTTGACGCAGAAACCCGCTTCAAAGGCCTTTATGAAAGACTGCTCCGTCATGGGAAAATCCGGTACCGCGCAAAAAATTATTGATGGTCACTACTCACATTCCGAATATATCAGCTCCTTCACAGGATTTTTCCCCGTCAATGATCCGCAAATTATTATGACCATTATTGTCGACTCCGCCAAATCCCGCACCACCCCCTACGGCTCCGAAGTCGTCGCTCCGTACTTTAAGGAAATGGCAAAAAGCCTCGTAAGATATTTGGAGATTCAGGGGAAATGAAACCTCGGAAAACTTTCTTTTCAGAAGAAAAGAAGAGTTTTCCGAACCTTTCAAAGAAAAGTCATATCGGAAGGCATTTTAGTTCGGCCTTACAGGCCAAACTAAAATGCCTTCCGAACTAAGAGTTTGTTTTGGCCAAAATTTTTGCGCCTTATGGACGTAGGGAACCGCACGATTTTGAGATGACGAGCAGGCGCGCGAGGACGAGATGCCTGAGCGTACTAACGTACGTGATGGCATCGAGATCCGATGCGCAACGAACTCGCCGCTCAAAATCGTGCGTTCCCTAGTGGATGGCAATCGCGGTATGCCTGCACGAGGTTTTTCGTGGAGAGGGAGGTATAGATTTGGGTAGTGGCGATGTTGGCATGGCCGAGCATTTCCTGAATGGCGCGGAGATCGGCTCCGTTGGTGAGGAGGTGGGTGGCGAAGGAATGTCGGAGCATGTGGGGTTTGAGGTTTTTTTGAATGCCGAGTTGTTGGGCGTAGTGTTTGATGAGGGCCCAAACCGTCTTTCTGGAAATGGCTCTTCCTCGTTGAGTCAGAAAGACTTTCGCATTTGTCCAACGTTTGACAAATTGCGGGCGCGCAACGGTTAAGTAGTTTTTAAGTGCCGTGATGGCCTGGGAACCGATGGGAATGATCCGCTCTTTGCTGCCCTTTCCCATGACGAGAACGTATTGGGGATCGAAGTGAACGTGCGTGAGGTCGAGTTCGCAGAGTTCCGTTACGCGCAACCCGCTGCTGTACATGAGTTCGAAGATCGCGCGGTCCCGGATACCCTCGTTTGAGTGAAGATTCGGGGCGTTTAACAAGCGCGCAATGTCTTCTACGGAAACGACTTCTGGCAAACGGCGTACCGTCTTTGGATTGCGAAATTCTGCCAGAAAACTCTTCTCTAAAACGTTCTCTTGGATTAAGTAACGAATGAGGGTCCGTGCGGCGGATAATTTTCTTGAAATCGTTGTGGAGCAGCAACTTGCGTCCATCAACTGCGACATCCATAGCGAAATGTCATTCGGTGATACGTCTTCCCAGCGAGACTTTTTTTGCTGCAATAGAAAAGCGACCAACTGCTCCAAATCCTTGCCGTAGCTTTGAAGTGTGTTCTTGGACAAACCACGCTCAAGGCCGAGAAACGCCAGAAACGCGCCCACAGACTTCTGTAAAATCGATTGCATGTGATTGTTTGGTTTTTCCGGGAAACCCCCTTTTTTATAAAAAAGGGGGTTTCCCGATACCGCTTTTCTTTTGAAGGTTCGGAAACTTTTTCTGTTCTGGAACAGAAAAGTTTCCGCATATACCCCCACCAGCCTATCACTGTATGCGGACCCAGCCGCGTCCTATTTGATTGGGCTTCAGCTGTTTACCGTCGCTTCCCTCGATGATGAGGTGGGAGCCGTCAGAGAATAAAACTTGTACGGGGCCCGATTTTGTAATGACTTTTCGGGTGTTGCTATGTAGGACGCCGGCGAAGATGTGTTTTTTGTCAGACTCTTGCCGCACAACGACATGGACGTCTCCCGTGCTGTACAAAACGATGGATTCAGCAGCAGATTGACCGGAAGCAAAATTGGTTTGCTGACGATAGGGCTCTCTCGTTTCTGCCGCCAATTGCTTCGAATGGGCCGGGAAAAACATCCATTTGATCATGAAAATGAACAAAACGAATGCCAATACGCATCCCGCCAAAAGCCACTTAAAGTACGTCTGCTGAGAGAGTTGCGAAAGAATATCGGCAATGCTCTCACGCTGACCCCCATGTTGCGATTCTTTATCGCCCTGAGGATTCTCATGCGGATGGTTAGGGACTTCTAACGCAAGCTGCTGCATCCACTCGCTTTTCGTCAAACGCTGCTTTGACGGCTTCTTCACACCCCCAGAAATAACCGAATCGTAGTTCGCAAGCACGTTGCTTGTATCCAAACCCAGGAAATTCGAATAGTTTTTGATAAATCCACGCTTGTAAATGTCAGGCAAAGGGATGTCGAAGTCGTTGTTCTCGAACGCTTCTAGGAAATCCTTGCGAATCTTCGTGGCGTCCGCAACATCCTTCATTGAAAGATTCTTGTGCTTCCTCGCTTGCTCGAAAAGCTCTCCTATTGACTCATGCATAACTTGGTAGAAAAACACCGTTTTTGGAGAGTTGCAACAATATTCGGGAACCTTCAAAGAAAAGCATATCGAAAGGCATTTTTGTGGCACTAAGCGCCACAAAAATGCCTTTCTAACGAGAGTTTTTAAGGGGGAGGTCCATAGAATCAATTTTATATACGACGGCATCGATTTTGAGCGGCGAGTTCGCTGCTGTCTCATACTCCGAAGACTTTCAAAATCCTTTGCAACTCATCATGTCCGGAGAAGTCGATGATAATGCGACCGCCTTGGGCGGAAGGCTTGAGGGTAACGGGGGTATTGAGCTTTTGGCAAATCTTTTTCTCGAGGTGCTTGAAGGCGTTGAGGCTTTCGCTGTGCGGATTTGGAGGGGGCTGAGAGGGATTTTTGATGCGTTGGACGTAGAGTTCTGTTTCGCGGACGGAGAGGTTGGATTCGGTGATTTTTTTAGCAATAGCGTGTTGTTGATCAACGTCTTCCAGTGAGAGGAGGACCTTTGCGTGACCAGCAGATAGTTGGGAGGACGCGATGAGGTTCTGGATCTGCGGACTGAGGTTGAGGAGGCGAATGGAGTTGGCGATAGTTGAGCGGTCTTTCCCAACGCGTTGGGCGAGAACGTCTTGCGTGATGCCGAAATCCTTCATAAAAGTGGAAAATGCGAGAGCCTCTTCGATGGGATCAAGTTGCTCGCGTTGGAGATTTTCGACGAGCGAAAGGATAGCGGACGTGCTGTCATTAGCGGTCAGAATCCTCGCCAGAATCGTTTCCGTTGCGAGCAGTCGGCAGGCCTGCAAACGTCTTTCTCCCGCAATGAGTTCGTAGCGGTCATCGCCCATTTTTCGCACAACGATGGGCTGCAAGAGGCCCTCATGCTGGATGTTGTGCGCAAGTTCTTGGAGCTTAAGGGGATCGATGTGCTTGCGTGGTTGGTGGGGATTCGCTTGGATGGCGCTGATAGAAATCTCAATGCATTGTGGATCTTGCGGTTGAGGAATTTTTTTCTCCTTCTCAAAAAGCGTTGAATGATCAACATCACCCGAATTTGTCAAACAACCGCTCGTTTCGCGAACCACCATCGTATCTGGCAAATCCTGCGGTAAACCTTTGTGAATCAAGCTGGAAAGTCCTCTTCCTAATCGCGTTTTTTTAGACATAAATTATGACCTTTTTTGCGGAATAAAAATCACCTGGCCAACGCGAATTTTGCTCGGGTGCGCAATCCGATTGGCGTTTAAAATATCTTTTGATCGAGACTTCTGTTTACGCGCGATCGAGGCAATGGTATCCCCCTTCTGCACAGTGTACGCGAACCCCTCCCGCGGATAGTCGTCAGAAAACACCTTTGTTGCGGCCGTCTCACTGTGGTGGCTGGTCATTGCGGCAGGTACCGTGACAGCTTTCGCGAGGCTCTGGATGGCGTTTTGCGTCTGTCGTGCAAGATCTTGCAAGGCAACTCTCTGCGCCTGGTCAGTCGCTTGCAGTTTCGTCGCCAACGACTCAATTTTCACCTGCATCGTTTGACTTTGACCCTCTACAATCTCCCCATGCTTTTCCTGCAACCGCTGAACCGACTGAAGCAACTGCTGCTGACTGTTCTGACAATTCTCCAACTTCATGGACATTTCATTAACCCGTTGATTGAGCGCATTAAAGTCCTCCCTTAAATCCGCCAAATCAGAACTTTTTACCCGCGTCGGCTCAGCGAGATTCGAAAAAAGCCCCCCCCATGAACCTAGCAACCCACTCACAACAATCGCCCACCCATTCATCCTCATAAATTCATCCTTAAATAAAAATCGAAACACGATCGTAAAGGACCCCAAACCGCAATGTCAACCCCAGAGCACGAGAGGGAGGAGAAGAAAATATTTCTGGAACCTTTGTTTTCACGAGAAAACAAAATGTTCATGAACCCTCCAAAGAAAAGCGGTATTTTTACACAAAAGCGCAAAAAAGGGCTCCAAAAAAACTTATCCAAGAGACACCGTAGTAAGTTCGAGATGATAGGGACGGCTACGGGAAAATTTTAACCCTCGAGAGTACTGTAACGTGACGGGGTTGGAATTTTCCTGTAACGGCACCCTAGCGCTCGAAATCGCTACGGTGTCCCCTTATACCTTAAAACCACCGTCGTGAGCGGCGGCAGCATTAAATTGATGGAAAACGGTTGATCGTTCCAGGTGAGGGGGTTAGTGGGGGTTGCGGTGGAGTTTCCGGTGCCGGAACCTGCGTATTCGACAGCATTGGTGTTGAGGATTTCTTGCCAGTTACCTGCGTGGGGGACGCCGATGCGGTATTCCCAGCGAATAACGGGGGTAAAATTGCCGACAACGAGGAGGGTCTCCTGCGGTTGATTGCCGAGACGTAAATAGCTGAGAACGCTGTTATCGACATCATTGGGGTTAACCCATTGGAATCCAGAGGGTTTCTGGTCGGTTTCTGCCAAGAAGGAGTACTTACGGTAAAGGCAATTCAGATCAGCGACAACGCGTTGAATACCAGCATGATCTGCGTACTCCAAAAGATGCCAATCGAGACTGGATTGTTCGTTCCACTCGGACGTTTGGCCGAATTCTGAGCCCATGAAGAGGCATTTTTTCCCCGGCCAAGTCCACATGTAGGCGTAAAGAGCGCGCAACGTCTGCGCCTTTTCGGCAATCGATAAGGATCCCATTTTCGTGATGAGGGAGCCCTTTCCGTGAACAACTTCGTCGTGCGAGAGGGTTGAGATGAAGTTCTCAGAGTCATGATAAAGTCTTTCGAAAGTCAGCAGATTGTGCTCGAATTTGCGGTAAATAGGGTCCCTTGAGAAATACTTTAGTGTGTCGTGCATCCAACCCATGTTCCACTTGAAATCGAACCCAAGTCCGTGATCGGACGTGGGATGCGAAACGCGCCCAAAAGAAGTGGATTCCTCCGCTATCATAAGGGATCCGGGATGGTATTTATGCACTAAGTCGTTGACTGTACGCAAAAATTCGATCGCATCAATATTTTCCTTTCCGCCGTAACGATTGGGAATCCATTCCCCCTCTTGCCTGGAATAATTTAGGTACAGCATCGAAGCAACGGCATCCACACGCATGCCATCGATGTGGAAGCGATCAAACCACGACAAAGCACTCCCAATCAGGAAGTTACGCACTTCGTTTCGCCCATAATTAAAGATCAGCGTCCCCCAATCCTGATGCTCTCCCTGGCGCGGATCCTCGTGTTCGTATAGACATGTCCCATCAAATTGTGCGAGCGCAAAAAAATCTTTCGGAAAATGCCCAGGTACCCAATCCATGATAACCCCAATGCCGTTTTGATGCAGCACATCAACGAGATACATGAAATCCTGCGGAGTCCCATACCGGTGCGTTGGTGCAAAAAACCCCGTCACTTGATACCCCCAAGAGCCCGAAAACGGATGCTCTGCCAACGGTAAAAATTCAACGTGCGTAAAGCCCATCTCCTTCACGTACTGCGCAAGCTCGTCCGCCACTTCCGGGTACAAAAATGGCCGATTTCCGTCCTCAACCACGCGTTTCCAAGAGCCCAAATGCACCTCGTAAATAGAAATGGGTTGCTGTTGCCAATCCTTTGTCTGAGAACGCTTTTCGATCCATTCGTCGTCCCCCCAGGTGTAGTTCGAAACGTCGCAAATAATCGATGCATTAAACGGCGGGGATTCGAAATAAGTCGCATACGGATCGCTCTTTAACACCAGTTGATTGTGCGCATTGATCAACTCGTACTTGTATTTCATACCCGCCTCAAGCCCCGAAATGAACAACTCCCACAACCCCGATCCTACCCGATGCATGAGATTGCGACGCCCATCCCAATGGTTGAAATCGCCTACAACCGAAACCCTCTTCGCATTCGGCGCCCAAACAACGAACGCAACTCCTTGCACACCATCAACAAAACGAACGTGCGCCCCTAACTTCCGATACGCGTGATGATACGTCCCCTCATGAAACAAATAAATCTCCTCCTGAGAAAGCGTTTGACTCCTATGCACACTTTAAAGTATGTTATGTCTTTTGTTAATTTGCAATCATTTAATGCCTCGGAAACTTTTCTGTTCCAGAACAGAAAAAGTTTCCGAACCTTCAAAAGAAAAGCGATATCGGAAGGCATTTTTTGGCACTACGTGCCAAAAAATGCCTTCCGAACAAAGATTTTTTTGGAAAGGGTCCAGGGAAACCTATTTTTTGCAAAAAATGGTTTTTTCGGCACAAAACATCTAAAAACAACGAACCAAAGGACGCCGTAGTAAGTTCGAGATGACGAGCAGGCGCGCGAGGATTTTAACCCCTGAGCGTATTGTAATACGTGATGGGGTTGAAATTTGAGCGCAACGAACTCGCCGCTCGAAATCGCTACGGCGAAGAAATATGCCGCTTATAAAGCGTAGTACGATCGACGATATCAAGCAGAGAGTGAACATTTTTGATGTTGTTTCTGCGTATGTGACGTTGAAGCGAGTGGGGTCGAGTTGGAAGGGATTGAGTCCATTTACGCATGAGAAGACGGCGTCGTTTTTCGTGCATCCGGAGAAGGGTCTTTTCAAGTGTTTTAGCAGTAATTGCGCTGGGGACGTGTTTCGGTTTATCCAGTTGAAGGAGAATGTTTCGTTTCAGGAGGCAGTGGAGATTTTGGCGAAACGTTTCAATATCACGGTGGAGTACGAGCAGTCTGGACATGACAATTTTGATTCGGCGCAACAGCAATCGGCGAAGGGGGACATTTATGGCTTGTATGAGTTTGCGGTGCAGTTTTTTCAACAGCAGTTCTTGGCGAAAAACGACGTTGCGGAAAGCGTTCGGTCGTATTGGGTTAACGAGAGGAAGTTGGCGCTGAAAACGGCAGAGGCGTACAAGATTGGATTTGCGCCGGTTGATGGCCAAGTATTTGTCAAGCAAGCACTTGCAAAGGGATATTCTCGGCAGGCAATCGAGCAATCGGGATTGTTTTTTTATTCGTCGAAAACGGAACAATTTTATTCGCGGTTTCGTGGGCGCCTGATGATTCCTATTCGGGATATCCAGGGACGTCCGATCGCGTTCTCTGCGAGGCAGCTTTTTTGTACGCCTAAGGAAGATCCCTCGTACGACGCGAAATACATCAATTCTCCGGAAACGCCTATCTTCATCAAGGGCAACACGTTATTTAACATCGATGTCGCGCGTAAGCACATCCAAGAGACGAACTTTTTCGTGCTCGTTGAGGGGCAAATCGACGCGATGCGGTGTTGGGAATGCGGGATTTTGACGGCGGTGGCGCCACAGGGGACGGCGATTACGGATCAGCAGTTGCAACTGCTGCATCGGTATTGCGGATCTGTGAGGTGTTTTTTAGATGGCGATGGCGCAGGGCAAAAAGCGGCCTTGCGGGCTTTGCCGATGGCGCTCAAGTGGGGGATTGAGATGACCTTTCTTCCGCTTCCGGAGAAAACCGATCCAGACGCCTTTTTATTGGCCAATGGGAAGGCCGGATTGGATATTTTGTCGAAAAATCAGCAGAGGCCAATGCAATTTGCGACAAACGCCCTTTTTTCGGGTGTCGATTCTCCGATTCAGAAGCAAAAGGCTCTGCAGAGTATTTTTGAAATAATTTTGCAATGCGGCTCCAAAGTTTTGCAAAAAGACTATCTGGCGGACGTTTCCGAGACTATTTGCGTTGATAAGCAAGCACTTGAGAGCGATTTTCTCGTATTTTCGCAGGGGAAAAACCGAAAAGATCTTGCTCAACAAGACTATTTTTTTCAAAAACAACCAAACTCAAAATTGACAAGTGTTGAATATCAGCTTTTGTTATTATTACTGAACTATGAAAACCTTGTCAAAAGCATTGTCACCAACCTTCACCCAGATTGGTTATCGCCAGGGGACCTATATTCAAAATTGCTTATACGTGCCTTGGCGGTTCTTCATCAGGACCCTGATGACAACCCCGATCCCCATTCCCTTATTCAACGTATTGCGGAGGGAGAGGAAGAAAAAAACGTTCTTTATCTCATTTTCGAAGAACAACCTCAGTTTGAGGACCCAAAAGCTGTAGCCAACCTGTGTATTCAAGCTGTCTACAAAAATCACTTAAAGGAACGCATCGCTCAGATTGATCGGGAAATTGCTTCCCTTCCACCGGGTAGCGAAAACCTAAAAGCTCTTCAAGCAGAACGCCTTCAATTAAGAAAATTACTTCACTCTCCATTACCGAATATTCTCTAAATTTATGTCCATACAACGAAAAGTCAGGGCTGTCAAAGCGACAGAAATTCTCAATGACATCATCCGTCAGCTGATTAATTTATCCAAGCAACAGGGCGGTTTCTTGACGATTCAAGACATCAATCGCCATTTGCCAGAGGGCGTTAAAAAGCCAGAGGAAATCGAAAATATCATCAATATTTTGGAAAACCTCGGCATCTCGATCATCGATAACGACGAGATTGAGCGTTACAACCAGCAGCTGGAAAAAACGGAAGAACAGGAACTGAAATCTGCACAGTCAGAAATTGTCGACGATCCCGTCCGCATGTACCTCAAACAGATGGGAGAAGTCCCGCTTTTGACGAGGGAACGCGAGGTCGAGATTTCCAAGCAATTCGAGAAATTCGAACACGCCGCCTACGACAAGCTGTTTTCCTCGAGCTTAACAAAAGAATTTCAGCGCGAATTGGCCATGAAGCTCATCAATCGCGAAGAACGTTTTGATCGCGTTGTCCTCGACAAAAAAATCGATAGCCGGGAAGAGTACTACAACACGCTCCCGCAATTGGTTGAGGAGTGCGACGCCATTGCAAAAAAATTAGACGAGGCGTGGGAAGAATGTAAAACAAGTACTACTCCTGAAGACATTGCTAAGGCTAAGCTACGTTTTAAGAAATACGAAATCCAACTCAAGCCTCTCCTGAAGCGTTTTTGCTTCAAGCTGAAGGTTTTTGAGGAATTTCTGGACGCCCTCTCTCCGACCGTTCGCCGCGTAGAGGAAATCCTGAATTTTCTCAACTCGATCAACAAAAAAGAGGCGATCAAGTTCAAGACGATCAATCCCGAAGCGCTTCAAAAAGAACTCAATAAAATCGAAGATTTCTATAGAATTTGCCCAAGAGAACTCCTCGTCATGGTAAAGGCCGTGCGTAAGAGCATGAAGGAAGCCCATCAAGCGAAAACCGAAATGGTTGAGGCCAATTTGCGGCTTGTCATCAGTATTGCCAAAAAATACACCAATCGCGGACTTTCGTTCTTAGACCTCATTCAGGAGGGCAACATGGGACTCATGAAAGCCGTGGAAAAATTTGAGTACCGGCGAGGATACAAATTCTCCACCTACGCAACCTGGTGGATTCGGCAGGCCATTACGCGCTCCATCGCCGATCAAGCGAGGACGATTCGGATCCCCGTCCACATGATCGAAACCCTCAACAAGGTCATTCAGGTTCAAAAGCAGCTCATCCAGGAACTCGGACATGACCCAACGCCAGAGGAGGTTGCTGACGAGCTCCAGATGCCCGTTGAACGCATCCAAGCGATCATGAAGATGGCTCAGCAACCGATTTCCCTCCAAAGTCCCGTTGGCGACGCGGATGACACCCATTTCGGCGATTTCATCGAGGACAAGACCGCAGAAAATCCCTATGACATGACGGCCTACACGATTTTACGGGAAAAAATCATCGACGTTCTGGACAGTTTGACTGAACGTGAGCGCTCCGTTCTTTCTTTGCGTTTTGGCCTACAAGACGGCTACGGCCGGACGCTGGAAGAAGTCGGACGCCAATTTAACGTTACGCGCGAACGCATCCGTCAAATCGAGGCTAAAGCCCTCCGGAAAATGCGCCACCCCACCCGCAAACGCCAACTCGACGACGAAAAGCGTAACATGAAGCGTCCCGGATTTAACGATCTCAAAACCCTGAATAAAAAACGCAAAATCACGTTCTCCATCAAAACCCTCATCCAGGACCCCCTCCTCAACAACCTCTCCGTCTCTCAAACCACCCTCACATCGACACCCATGCAAGGCGATGGCTGGATTGCAGGGAGGTAGAGGAGAGGCAGGTGGGTGGAAGTAGATAGGTGGGTAAATAGATATATTCGGAAAACTTTCTTTTCGAAGAAAAGAAACGTTTTCCGGACCTTTCAAAGAAAAGCGTATCGGAAGGCAATTTTATGGCATTACATGCCGCAAAAATGCCTCCCGAAGTTGTTAAATTGGCCAGCGTAACTATTTTTTCTCACCTGCTGCAAATCCTGTTAAGCGTAGTGCAACACCTCATTTAGGGGAGTAGTGGCTGAAGTTTATCCCGAATTGCACTTCTCGCATTGTAGTTGCCGACACCGATGATAGAATTGTAGGGTCCTACATACACATTTAGCTCATCCCTGTTAAGTCTCGGGAACTCAACATTCTCTGGGTTTGATCCCGGCGTATTTTTTAGATCAACTGCGGCTACATACCAATTAACTCGCGCGTCTAGCAAATTTTTCTCGCCGGCGTCTATTTGACATTCAAGCTGTCTAATGCGATCCGCCGCCGCCGCAGGAGCCCCTGGCTTAAAAATGATATTAGCTATTCCTTCCCCGCTTCTTAAATACGCTTCGTCAGCCGCTTTTGCGTTCTTGAAGGTATTGATATCCGCCTGTATTGTCCAAAAAGCTGTTCTCGCTGTTTCGTATGCCTTCGTGCATGCTGCTAAAGCTTGTGTATCTACGCCAGAAACTGCGCAAAGGAACCCAGGTGCGGCAGTCGTAGCGTAGGCTGGCATATTGATTAGCTCATTGTCGGATTGGATTATTGGCTGGTTGACTGGTTGGGATTGTACACTACCGGTTGACATAAAATAAATGAAATTAGGTTAAAGATTTACTAAAATTCTAACCCTCGTTTTACATCTTGTCAAGAAAAACTAAAATCAGCGGAACTTCCAGAGTTTCCGACCCTTCCAAAGAAAAGCCCTCCGAATGTTGCAAATTTGCATCTTAAGCGATGGCCCACTCCCCACAAGGTGGCTTAGCAAGTTTGAGATGATAGAAACGGCTACAAAAAAAATTCAATCCTAAGCCATCGAACCACACTCGACAGAATACCGCCGATTTTAAGATGACGAGCAGGCGCGCGAGGGGGAAATGCCCGAGCGTACTAACGTACGTGATGGCATCGAGATCCGATGCGCAACGAACTAGCCGCTTTAAAATCGGCGGTATTCTGGTGGGAGATACTGGATTCGAACCAGTGACCCCTAGCGTGTCATGCTAATGCTCTAACCAACTGAGCTAATCCCCCAAAAGAGCTTTTAAAAGAACCCAAAAAACGTAAAACATCAAGTCAAAAATCACGCAAATTCCATTTTATTGCGCAAAACGACAATTTTGACTCATTTTTTATGCTTTTAATCTTGAGATTGTTAAGAAATTCCTGTGGTTTGAAAATACGTGGGGGATTAGCTCAGTTGGTTAGAGCGCTAGTATCACACACTAGATGTCGTTGGTTCGAATCCAATATCTCCCATTCTCGTGGCCAGGAAGGTGTCAATTTTGAACGCTAGAGTTCCGTTACAAAAAAATTTCAACCCATCACGTACGTTAAGTACGCTCAGGGATTGAAATTTTTTTGTAGCCGTCTCTATCATCTCGAACTTGCTACGCCACATCGCGAGGAGTGGGATTTTCTTCAGAGGATTCCAAAAATTGACGCCTTCCTGGCCACGATGGGTCGAAGCAAATTTGTAAAATTCCAAAATTCGAAAGGCATTTTTGGCCTGTAGGGCCAAAAATGCCTTTCGATACCGCTTTTCTTTTGAAGGTTCGGAAACTTCTTCTGTTCTGGAACAGAAAAGTTTCCGAAATTTATTCTTATTCTACACCATGCCATCGAAAATCCTCATAGCCCTTTCTGGGGGGGTAGATAGCTCTGTAGCGGCGCTTTTGTTGAAGCGGCGGGGGTTTGACGTGAGTGGGGCGTACATGAGGACGTGGAAGAGTTTGCAAAAGTCGGAGGTTTTTGGAGAATGTGGGTGGCAAGAGGACGTTGCAGATGCGCGGGCGGTTGCCGAGAAACTGGGGATTGAGTTCGAAGTGGTCAACATGATCGACGATTACCGCAAGCATATCGTTGATTATCTGATCGATGGGTACCGAAGGGGCATCACGCCGAATCCTGACAGCAAGTGCAACCGCGACATCAAGTTCGGCGTTTTGCGGGAATTTGCAAAAGCGAACGGCTTTTCTCATGTGGCAACCGGACACTATTGTCGTAAGGTTCTGGGCGAGAATGGGTTATATCAGCTTCTCGAGGGGGTCGACAAGAATAAAGATCAATCGTACTTTTTGGCCCTTCTTCAGCAGCAACAGCTTGCAGACGCGCTGTTCCCGATAGGCGATTTGAAAAAGTCAGAAGTGCGCGCAATTGCGGAGGAATTTCAGCTCAAAACCGCCCATAAAAAGGACAGCCAGGGCATCTGCTTTTTGGGGGAAATGCCCATTCAAGCCTTTCTGAGGGAACACATTCCAGATAATCCTGGGCCTATCGTCGATCCCTTAGGGAAAGTTCTCGGAGAACACAAAGGTCTTCATTTCTTCACCATCGGGCAACGCAGGGGCATCGGGGTCGCTTCCAACGTCGATTTCGAGAATTATGTCGTTGTTGGAAAAGATCTTACGCACAATGCCCTCATCATCGCATTCGAGGCTCCCAACACTCCTGGCCTCTACTGCAAAAGCGTTGAAATTGAGAATCTTAGCTTCATTGGTCAACCCCTAACCACCCCCTGCCAGCTTCTCGGGAAAACACGCTATCGCAATCCCTCCCAACCCCTCACCTTCACCCCCCTTAGCCAAACCCGCGCTCACATTGCCTTCGACTCTCCCCAACGCGCCCTCACCCTCGGCCAAATCCTCGCCCTCTACGACGGGCCCACCACCCTCGGCGGCGGTACTTATTGTAGGATAGGGGAGGGGGGAATAAAATAATAATTCGGAAACTTTTCTTTTCCAGAGAAAAGAAATAGTTTCCGAACCTTCAAAAGAAAAGCGTATCGAAAGGCATTTTTCTGGCATGTAATGCCAGAAAAATGCCTTTCGAATTAAGAGTTTTTAAGGGGGAGGCCCGGAGGGGGTGCTTTTTGCAAAAAACACCCCCTCCGGAAAATCTTTTACCCATACTGCGCCTTTTCGCTCAACTCCTGTGACATTTTGTCACAGGAGTTGGGCGAAAATGAGTTGACGGTGGGGGATTTTGTTGTCTTATTGGATGTGGCACGGAAATTGCTTTGGAGTATAATCATGACAAATCGAGATTCTAAAAAAGTTTTAGGAATTGACTTAGGGACGACTAATTCCTGCATGGCGATCATGGAAGGCGGCCAGCCGGTCGTCATCCCAAATGCTGAGGGTGCCCGGACAACGCCTTCGGTGGTGGCCTTTACGAAAACGGGGGAGCGCATCGTGGGACAAGCGGCTAAAAGGCAGGCCGTAACCAATCCTGCCAACACCATTTTTTCTGCTAAGCGCTTGATTGGACGCAAGTTCAAGGAAGTGCAGAGCATTACGAAACGCCTACCGTACAAGGTTGTTGAAGGGAAAAATGGCGATGCGTTTATCGAGTGCCAGGTGGGCGGTAAGACCGAACGCTTTGCGCCAGAACAGATTTCTGCCATGGTGCTGGCGAAATTGAAGGCCGATGCGGAAGCTTATTTGGGCGAAAATATCAAGCAAGCGGTGATTACAGTTCCCGCGTATTTCAATGATTCCCAACGACAAGCGACGAAAGATGCCGGTATGATCGCTGGCCTTGAGGTGTTGCGCATCATCAACGAACCCACAGCGGCGTCTCTTGCATACGGTCTGGACAAGAAAAAAGACGAAACAATCGCTGTTTATGACTTGGGTGGAGGGACTTACGACATTTCCATTTTGGAAATCGGCGACGGCGTTTTCGAGGTAAAAGCGACGAATGGCGATACGTTGCTGGGCGGAGATGACTGGGATGAGGCCATTATTGCGTGGTTGGCAGACGGATTTCAAAAAGAGTATGGGATCGATTTGCGTAAAGATCCCATGGCGCACCAACGACTTAAGGAAGAGGCGGAAAAGGCAAAAATCACCCTCTCTTCGGCTCAAGAAACCGATATCAACCTGCCTTTCATTACGGCAGACGCGAGCGGTCCTAAGCACTTGAATGTCAAGCTTTCGCGCTCCAAGCTAGAACAAATTTGCGACGCTTTACTGCAACGGACAATTGCTCCGTTTGAAGCTTGCTTAAAAGACGCGAAACTAACGACGGCGAACATCAAAGAGCTTGTGCTGGTGGGCGGTATGACGCGCATGCCGAAAGTCATCGAGCTTGCGGACCGTTTGACGGGTAAAAATGCCAATCAAGGTGTTAATCCAGACGAAGTTGTGGCCGTTGGAGCTGCGATTCAAGGAGGCGTGCTAAAGGGAGAAGTCGGCGACATTCTTTTGCTCGACGTGACTCCACTGACGCTCGGTATCGAGACAGCCGGCGCAGTTGCCACTCCCATGATCGATCGCAACACGACGATTCCCACGAAAAAGGCCCAAATCTTTACGACGTACGCCGACAATCAGACGGGCGTTGACATCAAGGTCCTTCAAGGAGAACGTCCGATGGCGCGTGATAACAAGCTATTGGGCAACTTCCGACTGGAAGGCCTTCCGATGGCGCAACGCGGACAACCGCAGATTGAAGTCACATTCGACATCGACGCGAATGGCATTTTGCACGTGACAGCCAAGGACTTAGGTACTGGGAAGGATCAAAAAATCACCATTACAAGCGCGTCCGGTCTGTCCAAGGACGAAATCGATAAGCTCAAACGCGAGGCCGAGAAAAATGCCGAGCAAGATAAGGTTATTAAAGAAACCATCGAGGCTAGAAACCACTTGGATTCTCTCGTTTATCACGCAGAAAAGCAGATGAGCGAGTTTGCGAGCAAGTTACCAGCAGACAAAAAGCAGGAAATCGAAACTTCTCTTGCCGATGCAAAGAAAGTTTTGGCCAACGAAAACGCTTCTTTGAACGAGATCAAGGACGCTGAAAACGCCCTCAGTGCGAAGATTCAGGAGATCGGAAAGGCCGTCTATGCCAATGTCAATCCTCAGCAGCAGCCCGGGACCGAAGCACAGTCCTCCCAACAAGGGCAAGGATCGGCAAAAACGGAACCCAACCCAGCTGAAAAAGTCGTTGATGCTGAAGTCATTGACGAGAGTAAGAAGTAATTAATTTTCAACAAATATCAAAATTTTGTTATCTAATTCAAACATTAACCAACTATGAGTGTAGAAAAAATGAAAATCAAACCAATTGGAGATCGTATTCTCGTTAAGAGATTGGACGACAAGGAAGAACAAGTCAAGGGAGGCATTATCATCCCAGATTCGGCCAAAGAGAAGCCACAAGAAGGAGAAGTGATTGCTCTTGGGACGGGACACAGGAATCAGGATGGGAAAATCACTCCCTTCGAGGTTAAGGTCGGCGATCGCGTCCTCATCAGTAAGTATGGTGGGAGCGAAGTCAAAATTGGAGACGAGAAGTATCATCTTCTTAGAGAAGAAGATATCTTGGGCGTTTTCAGTAAATAACTAATCAAAAAGGACAAACAATATGGCAAAACAATTATTATTTGATGAAGCAGCACGGAAGAAGATTCTAAAAGGCGTCGATATTCTCGGCAATGCCGTGAAGGTGACGCTTGGACCTAGAGGACGAAACGTCGCTATTGAGAAAAAGTTTGGCGCCCCGATGGTGACCAAAGACGGCGTTACAGTTGCTAAGGAAATTGATCTACAGGATCCCTTTGAAAACATTGGTGCTCAGATGGTGAAGGAAGTCGCTTCCAAGACCTCCGATAAGGCGGGCGATGGGACCACGACGGCAACCGTTTTGGCAGCAGCGATTTACCGCGAAGGCCTCAAAAATGTGGCCGCTGGGGTTAATCCCATTTACTTAAAGCGCGGCATCGACAAGGCAGTTGAGGCGATCGTCAAGGAACTCGCCAATAACAGTCAGAAAATTAACGGACGCGACGATATTTGCAAAGTGGCGACCGTTTCCGCAAACTGGGACGCCAGTATCGGTAAGATCATCGCCGATGCCATGGACAAAGTGGGCAAAGACGGCACTATCACCGTTGAAGAGGCCAAAGGCATCGAAACATCGCTCGACGTCGTCGAAGGCATGCAATTTGACAAGGGTTATTCAAGCCCCTATTTCGTCAGCAATGCCGAGAGAATGGAATGTGTTCTTGACGACCCTTACATCCTGATTCACGAAAAGAAAATCAGCAGTTTGAATGACTTACTGCCTTTGCTCCAAACCATCGCGAAATCCGGCAAACCTCTCTTGATCATTTCAGAAGAAGTTGAAGGAGAAGCCCTTGCGGCCTTGGTGGTCAATAAGTTGCGCGGGACGCTCAATGTTTGCGCAGTCAAAGCTCCCGGATTCGGCGATCGTCGGAAAGCGATCATCGAAGACATCGCAGTCTTAACCGGTGGCCGTTGTATTACGGAAGACTTGGGCGTTAAGCTCGAAAACATTCACATCGAAGACCTCGGAAAAGCCAAGAGGGTCACTGTTGACAAAGACAACACGACCATCGTCGAAGGCTACGGAAAAGACAAAGATATCCAAGCACGCGTGAAACAAATTCGTCACCAAATCGAGGAAACCACCTCGGATTATGATCGCGAGAAATTGCAAGAACGCTTGGCAAAATTGGCAGGCGGGGTTGCCGTCATCAAAGTTGGCGCTGCGACAGAGCCAGAAATGAAAGAAAAGAAGGCTCGCGTTGAAGACGCTTTACATGCGACACGCGCTGCCGTCGAAGAAGGTATCCTTCCAGGCGGAGGCGTTGCCTTATTGAGAGCAGCAAAGGTGATTGATGCCCTGCAATTCTCCGACCCAGACGAAGCCAGCGGTGCACAAATCGTTCGCAAAACGATGTCTGCCCCTCTTCGCGAACTCTGCAACAATGCCGGAATCGAGGGCTCCGTGATCGTCGAGAAAGTTCAGGCTGGGACACCCTACGGCTACGGCTATAACGTTGCCACAGGCCAGTTCGAAGACCTCCTCAAAACGGGTGTCGTCGATCCCACAAAGGTCACACGCTCGGCTCTGCAAAATGCAGCCTCCGTCGCAGGTCTCCTCCTAACGACAGAGTGCGTCATTGCCGACATCCGCGAGGAAAAATCCTCCAAAGGTTCCCCAGATATGGGCGACATGGGTGGAATGGGCGGCATGATGTAAAACACGCCGTAGCCACGGGAAAACCATTTTTTGCAAAAATAGGTTTTCCCGCACCCTTTCCAAAAAAACTCTTCATTCGGAAGGCATTTTTGAGGCACGTAGTGCCACAAAAATGCCTTCCGATACGCTTTTCTTTGAAGGGTCCGGGAAACTTTCTTTTCTTCGAAAAGAAAGTTTCCCGGATCTACTCCATAATCACGCAAACGGCTTGGGCCAAAAGCCGCGTATGCGTTAGGCTAACCAAAACACGGGAGCCGCCGAGTTTTTTAAGGAGGGCGGTTGTGCGGTCGTCGAGGAGGACGGTGGGGGCACCGGATGGGTCGTTGAGGATGGAAGCGGACTTCCAGGAAAAATTTTCGCCAATACCGGTTTTAAACGCCTTTGCAATGGCTTCCTTTGCGGCAAAGCGGGCAGCTAAATGGATCCATGGGCGGGATGATTGCTTGAGGCAATGGCGTTGTTCGTCTTCGGTAAAAACAAGACGGAGAAAGTGGGCTTGCGAATTTCGGTACAGTTTTTCAATGCGAGGAATGTCAACTAAATCGATACCAATGCCGATGATGGCGGGGTTATTTGGGAAGATTTCTAGGCTCATTCTTCGTTGTGAATCAACTTGTTACGCGTGCTTGGACGTCCTGCGCGGAACCAAGCGTTAATGAATCCGTCAATACCGCCATCCATAACCGCCTGGATGTTGCCCGTTTCGAAGCCCGTCCGAAGATCCTTAACCATTTGGTAAGGCTGGAAAACGTAACTGCGGATCTGATTCCCCCAGCCAATTTCGCCCTTCGCGCCGTAAAATTTCTCCATCGACGAGCGTTTTTCGTCCAAGGAGCGCTCGTAGAGGCGAGATTTGAGCATTTTCATCGCCGTTGCCTTATTTTTGTGTTGGGAGCGTTCATTTTGGCAAGTCACAACAATTCCCGACGGCAGGTGCGTGAGGCGCACAGCGGAATCGGTTTTATTGACATGCTGACCGCCCTTTCCGCTCGCACGGTAAGTGTCAATACGTAAGTCCTTCTCGTTAACCTCGATAGCAACGTCTTCCTCAACCTCCGCAATGACGTCAATGGCGCAAAAGGAGGTGTGACGTTTCTTATTGGCGTCGAAGGGACTAATTCGAACGAGACGGTGAACACCGCGCTCTGCCTTTAGGTAGCCGTAGGCGTCGCGACCGATCACACGGAGGATCACGCGACTAACACCGGCCTCATCGCCTTCCTGGATGTCTTCGATATCTGCTTGATAGCCACGGACTTCCGCCCAACGGAGGTACATACGCAGCAACATTCCCGCCCAATCGCAGGATTCCGTCCCTCCCGCACCCGCATGGATGCTGAAAATGGCATTATTGTGGTCGTTTGGCTCGGACAGAAACGATTCCAGCTCAAGGGCTTCCATCTCTTCAAACCGTTTGTCTACGCTCGCTTGAAATTCTTGCAAATCGCTCTCAGCAACGGTATCTCCCATGGAATCAAGGAGTTCCTGCCAGCCTTTCAGCTCATCGATGTGCTTCCTAAAGTTTTGGACTTTTGCAATGGAACTGCGCAGTTGATTGGCCTGAGCAATGACTTTTTCGGCCTCCTCTCGGTGCAACCAGAACCCTTGGGCAGCCATTTTCTGCTCTAAATCAGCGATTTGAATCAATTTTCTATCGCCGTCAAAGATGCCTCCAAAGGGAATTGATGCGTTGGGTCATTTCATTGATTTTGGAACGAGAGTCGGATGTTAGTTCAGCCATACGGATAAAGTGTACATGCTTGAGGCGAAAAGCAAGAGAAAATTTTAAAGGAGAGGCACGAACCTCTCCTTATTTGACCTAACGTTCTTCAATAGACGTTGGCTATTTTTTGATGTTAAGATCTTTATTCTCTATTTTACTTTCGATTTTATTGTCATTACTTTTGCATTTTTTTTCATAGAAATCTTCTGCGCCGATTTTATTGATGAGTTTAAGGTTATCTATATAAAACCCAAATCCTTTCGCTCTGATAATTTTAAATTCGTACTCTTTGAACATCGGGTTCCATTGAGACGTCTTCTTGTAATCTACACGCAAAAATTTCAAATTCTTACACTGGACTATGATTGCCTTAAGGTAGGGAATCCATTCTTGTGTTGTAGGAATGTTAGAGAGGTCAATCTCTTCTAGATTGCCACAAAGAGAGATGTATTGCAACGCTTTGAGCGTTATATTCTTGCACGAACGAACACAAAAAGTTTCTATTCGCTGACCAGCAATCTCTACGATTCCTCTGATACATTTGTCATCGATATCTTTGCAATTCCCAATGTCAATTTTCTTCATCATTGGACACAGTTTGAATATTTCAACAACAGTTGCACCATCGACATTGCTTCCGTATAAATCCATTTGTATCACTTGAGGCAACTTTTTTGCTATTTCAGTCCACTCATTAGCGCTAAATTTACAGCCACCTATGTCTATCTTTTTGACCTCAAAAGCATTGATGTTGCTAAGCAATTTCATGAGCTCATCATAACTACAACCAATTTTTATGTTACGCACGTCATAAAAATGCTTGAAGAACCATGAATCGTCCTTAAGAACCTCTTTTTTCATTCCATCACGAATAAAAACGCAATAATCTTCAGCTAGTTTCTTAGGCAAGAGATTGAGCATGCTAACCTTTAATCCCAAATCATCAGCGTTCAAAACCTTAAAGAATGTCTCGAGCTCAATCTCTTTATCGTCGTTGGTTGTAAACACCCCGGAACACGACTCATCTTTGATGTTACTACTCAGGATATTGCTGTTTTCGTTTTGAATAATATTCTTGTTGCCATTCAGAATATTCTCATTTTTGTTCTCAATCATACCATGACAAAATAGCGCAGATACTCCAATCGCCGAACCAGTCAGCAAATGTTTCATGGTAAGCCACTTACCTGTTTTACTTTTTAACATATCCATAGATTTCCTTTTTGTAGTTTATTGTGTAATAGCTCGCACTGAGCATGTCTTGATGCTAGTCCATTTTTTGCATATTGTACACCCTTTCTGTTGTTTTTAGTGCGTCATACTCTTGGGACGAGAATTGGATGTTAGTTCAGCCATGTTAACTAAGCATACGCATTATGGCAAAAGCGCAAGAAAAATTTAAAGGGGAGGCACAAACCTCCCCCTATTTGACCTAACGTTCTTCGATGGACGTTGGCTATTTTTTTATGTTAAGATCTTCATTCTCTATTTTATATTCGATTTTATCGCTATTCTTATAATACTCTACTTCTATTTTAGACACTTTACCATCCTTCAGTCCTGCCAACAAAACGTCTATTTGCTTCGAACCACCTTTATGACAAGGGGTAGACTTGTCGTGATCTTGGTCATATTCTACCGTAATTCCAACTTCATCTTCTTTTAAAGGATCTTGAAAATAAGATTGCATTTCGGGTAGCCAATTCAATATTGATGCACCAGCACCTCCGGTACACGCATGTATTTCCTTAAGCTCATTTTTGTGTTCTTCTAGAAAATCTATCAAAACATCCGTGTTAGAGATGGCGGGGTGACCTACGCTACTCTTGTATATGAGCTGAACTTTGATGTGAGATTGCACAATTTCCATCTTCTCAAATGGACCAGCGTTCATGTTTGCGGCACCGTTACCTGGCATCATGGCCTCGTTACCTGGCATATTCATGTTCATGGCAGCCTCGTTACCTGGCATATTCATGTTCATGGCAGC
>CAYWEO010000002.1:75723-95778 GCA_964457855.1 uncultured Opitutales bacterium
GCATATTCATGTTCATGGCAGCTTCGTTACCTGGCATATTCATGTTCATGGCAGCTTCGTTACCTGGCATGTTCATGGCAGCTTCGTTACCTGGTATGTTCATGGCAGCTTCGTTACCTGGTATGTTCATTCCATATGTTGGGAAAAATCCAGCAGTTGCGATCACGCCCGCAACGAATACTTTATTAATGTTTTTTAATTTCATAATGGTTATTGTTTGTAGTTATAGTTAAACTTGACTTGCCAAATGACACTCAGCACCAATAACAGCAAACACTCTTTTAGACTTCCGTACTTGTCAAGCATGGAATGATATTACACGGAAAATGTTTTCCAATACCGCTTTTCTTTGGAGGGTGCGGGAACCTTTCTGTTCTCGCGAACAGAAAGGTTCCCGCAATTCTACAACAAGTTCCTATCCAAAAAGCGGTACTGAATGGCCTCGAAAATCGCTTTTTCGCCAATGGTTTCCTGGTGGTCGAGATCAGCGATCGTGCGGGCGACTTTGAGGATTTTTGTGTAAGCGCGCGCGGAGAGAGAGAGCTGTTTGATGGCCCGTTCGAGCAAGTCGGATTCTTTGGTACCGATTTGGCAGTACGTTTTCAGGGCTTTATCCGACATCCGCGCGTTGCAGGCCGAAAAATGTCCTTTAAAGCGTTGTTCTTGAACGGCACGGGCGTCTTTAACACGTTTGGCAACGGTTGCGGAGGATTCCCCTTCTTCGAGCTTTTGCATTTGCTCGATGCTCATATGTCCAACATCGATGTGTAAGTCAATGCGGTCCAACAGCGGTCCACTGATCCGTGAGCGGTATCGCTGGATTTGCGGCACCGTGCAGCGGCATTGTTTCCGCGAGCTTCCGAGGTATCCGCAAGGACAGGGATTCATTGCGGCAACGAGCATGAAGGCGCACGGAAACGTGAGTTTCGCGCTACTTCTGGAAATCATGACTTTGCCGTCTTCGAGGGGTTGCCGAAGGACTTCGAGGGTCGATCGTTTGAACTCCGGAAGCTCGTCCAAAAACAAAACTCCGTGGTGCGCGAGCGAAATTTCCCCCGGCGTCGGGATACTGCCGCCTCCGAGCAAACCCACATCGCTGATCGTGTGGTGCGGAGAGCGAAACGGACGTTCGAAGACCTTTGAGGGGGTTTCGATCGTAATTCCAGCGACCGATTGGATGTTCATGATTTCCAAAAACTCCTCGAAATTCGGCTCTGGCATGATGCTCGGAATGCGCTTGGCCACCATGGATTTACCCACACCAGGGGGTCCGATCATGATCAAATTGTGCCCGCCCGCAACGGCGACCTCAACGGCCCGTTTTAACGCCTTTTGCCCCTTGATTTCGGAAAAATCGCCCTCAAATTTCCTGGAATTGCCGAATGCGGAGAAAAATTCCTTTGGTTGGAGGCGTTTCAAGACTTTTTCGCCGGAAAGAAATTCTACAACTTCGCGCAGCGAATCGACTCCGTAAACTTCAACGTCTTCTATGAGAGCAGCCTCTTCTGCAGATAAAGTTGGCAGGAGGATCTTCAATTTCAGCTTCCTTGCCAGCAAAACGAAGGAAAGGGCGCCCTTAATGGGTCGCAACTGGCCGGAAAGTCCCAATTCGCCGACGATGAGGAAGTCTTTCATGAGCGGGAGAGACGCCTGCGAAGTGGCTTCGATGAGGCCCAAAGCGATGGGCAAATCGTAAAAAGGCCCCTCTTTGCGAATATCCCCCGGAGCGAGATTGACGGTTGTGCGGGTATTGGGTAGGTGGAATCCCGTGTTAGCCAGTGCAGAAAACACACGATCACGTGACTCGCGAACGGACGCATCGGGCAGTCCCACCATGATCAGGCGCAGCTCCCCGCTCTCACCCGTGTTGACTTCCACTTGAATGGGAACAGCCTCTATGCCGTATAAAGTTCCTGAGCGTATCGTCGATAACATGTTCAACCCCCGATCAAAATGTGTATGTGGTAAACATCATCCAAAATCTTGCGTACCTTGCAAATGTTCGCTTGGATGCTTTCCAAATACGGATTCTTACCATCTGGATAGGGATAAGAAAGATAACGATAGACCTGTTTGCAATCCTTAATTAACTTTGTGTTCAAGACATATATCCAAAAACCAGGCGTTTTGCGCAAAAGATCCATAGGACTCTTGTAACGTCTTTTTTGCACGGGCGTTCCACGAAAATTATCGGCCTCCTCAAGCTCTTTGTACAAAACGTATAGCTTGTCGACGTACCGCGGATCACTCATTTGCCCAAGATAATCCGCCGAACACACACAGTACCCAAGAATTTCATCAGACGAGTCCAGAAACGAGAATTTAGACAGAAGGCTCCGCGGCCCCGTAGCCGCAATAATCTTCTCGAGCGACAAGATGTCCACAGGACTCCAACCCAACTCTTGGCAATACTTCCGAGCAAATTGAGAACTCCTGCTCTCCTGCGCGAAAGAATACTTAGCCCCCGTTCCTTCCTTATCTCCGATATCTTTCAAAAAACCGACGTCGTGCATCATCATCGCCGTAATCCCAAACACAAACTTCTCGTGCGTCAAAACTGGCTTGTGTCCCAAAAAATGGCGGTAAAACAACAGCCGCGCCAAGCACAAAGTCGTTCGCAATGTGTGCGTTAGACTGTGATACCCCTCGTCCACACTATGCCCCACCCCAAGTCTCGCAAGAAACAAACCACTGACATCCTCAAAAACCTTCTGTATAAACGCCCCATCCGCCTCGGGAAATAAACTCTGATGCAGCATCAACACCTCCCCCGCCACGGCTTCCACATCCCCCGCGCGATCCCCCCCCTCAATCAAATATCTGTATTCCTCAGGCCTCACTGAGATCATTCTCGCCGAAAAATGGGGAAAGGGCAAGATTTATTATTTTCGTTATTTTCGGAAACTTTTCTGTTCGCGAGAACAGAGAAAGTTTCCGAACCTTCAAAAGAAAAGCGGTATTTTTTGCTCATACTGAGCAAAAAAGGGGATTAGCGAGACTGCTTTGATTTTGAGATGACGAGCAGGCGCGCGAGGATTTTAACCCCTGAGCGTACTAACGTACGTGATGGGGTTGAAATTTGAGCGCAACGAACTCGCCGCTCAAAATCAAAGCAGTCTCCTCAACGTCGCGTCGATGGTTTGTGGGTTGGCTGTGCCCTGGGTGGCCTTCATGATGGGGCCCTTGAGGGCGTTGAGGGCAGTGAGCTTGCCGGAGCGATATTCCTGAACGGCCTTTGGATTATCCTCAATCGCTTGGGCGCAAAGGACCTCTAGGTGTTGGTCATTAACGACTTGAGCGAGACCTTTGGACTTGATGATAACATCTGGGTCGGAACCGGACTGGAACATTTCAATAAAAACGTCCTGGGCGGTTTGCTTAGAAATGGTTTGATTGTCAACGAGTTGGACGAGCTTTGCGAGCTGCTGGGGCTGGACCTTGACGGCTTCTTGCCAGGAGCGGCTGCCGAGTTCGCGAAGAAAGTCGTTGGTTAAGAGATTCGCAATGGCCTTTGGATTATTGTGGATTTTTACAGCTTCCTCGAAGAAATCGCTGAGCGTCTTGTCTGGACAGAGGACGGACGTGATGGTGAAAGGCAATTGGTATTGCTGAAAGAAACGTTCCTGCTTGGCAAAGGGGAGCTCGGGAAGTGACTGGCGGACAGCGTCTTTCATTTCGCGAGAAAGCCGAACGGGCATGAGGTCTGGGTCTGGAAAATAGCGGTAGTCGTGGGCATCTTCCTTGCTGCGCATGGAAAAACTTGTGCTTTTCTGAGCATCCCAACGTCGTGTTTCTTGGCCGATAGAGCCGCCGCTATTTAGAATATCGATTTGACGCTTAATTTCGTGCGTAACGCCATTGCAGACGCCGGAAATGGAGTTTAGGTTCTTGAGTTCCACCTTGGTTCCCAACGTTTTAGAGCCGACTGGGCGTACGCTGATGTTGGCATCACAACGCATTTGGCCCTTTTCCATGTCGCAATCCGAAATTTCCGCATAAAGCATGTGCATGCGGAGGGATTTCAGGAACGCAAAAACGTCTTCGACGGAAAATAGGTCCGGCTCGGTAACAATTTCGATGAGCGGAACGCCGGCTCGATTGAAATCGATGAGGCTGGAATCGTCACAATGCGTTAATTTTCCGACATCTTCCTCTAAATGAATGCGATTCAATTGCACTTTGCGGTGGGCGCCCATGATATTGCGAGCGGGGCCAGTGAGTTCGATTTCGACGAGACCTCCCTTGCATAAAGGCTTGTCGTACTGAGAGATCTGGTAACCCTTCGGCAAATCCGGATAGCAATAGTGCTTCCGATCCCACTTGCATTCTTCGGGAATTGCGCAGTCGAAACTGAGGCCTAGCTTGACCGTTTTGAGAATGGCGTCGATGTTGATGACTGGAAGCGTCCCCGGCAAGGCTAACACCACCGGATCCGTGAAAGAATTGGGTTCCGCACCGTAAGCATAGGGTGCACGGGTGAACATTTTGGAACGCGTCTTCAATTGAGCGTGAATTTCCAGACCGATGACAGGTTCGTATTGCATAGGTTAGAGAGAGGGATATTGGTTAACAAAATCGTGTTGGGCTTCAAACGTTTGCGCAACGGAAAGCAAATCGGCCTCTGCAAAGGGTTTCCCGATGAGTTGCAGGCCGATGGGTAAACGGTTTTTCGTGAACCCGCAGGGAATGGAAAGGCAGGGAAGGCCCGTTAAATTGCCGCAAACCGTGTCGATGTCGGCCAAATACATCGCGAGAGGGTCGTCCGTTTTTTCGCCTTTTTTGAAGGCCGGGAAGGGGGAAGTTGGAGCCAAGAGAACATCCACGCTCTCAAAAGCTCGCATGAAATCTTGTCGAATGACCGTCCGAACCTTTTGCGCGTGTACATACCAAGCCTCTTGGTACCCGCTGCTTAAGACGTACGTGCCCAAGATGATACGTCGCTTAACCTCCGCACCAAAGCCCTCTGCGCGGCTCTTGGAATAGATGTCAATGGCATCCGTCGCATCGGAACTTCTTGTGGTGTAACGAATTCCATCAAAGCGGGCCAAATTCGACGACGCCTCGGCTGTTGAAATAACGTAGTAGGTAGGAATCGCGAAGCTCGTGCTGGGCAAGGAGATATCGACGATTTCGCATCCGGCGTCTTTATAAAACGCGATGGCATCTTCCAGTGACTTGCGAACTTCGGGATCAAGCCCTTCGCCAAAATATTCTTTCGGAACACCGATTTTCCACGTCTTTTTGCTGTTTTCCTCAATGTGTTTGCAGTAATCGGGGATGGAAACCGGACAGCTAGTAGAGTCTTTCGGATCCTTCCCAGCAATGATTTGCAGCACCATCGCCGTATCCATGACCGTCCGACTTAAAATGCCCACTTGGTCCAAAGAGCTCGCGAACGCAACGAGCCCGTAGCGGCTGATCAACCCGTAAGTCGGTTTTAGACCCGTAATTCCGCACAAAGCCGCTGGTTGGCGCACAGACCCGCCCGTGTCGGAACCGAGCGCGAGGGGTGTTTCGCTTGCCGCGACCGCCGCCGCACTGCCACCACTGCTTCCGCCAGGAATGCAGGAGGGATTCCATGGATTCGACGTCAATTTAAACGCCGAGTGTTCCGTGGACGAACCCATTGCGAATTCGTCCATGTTTGTGCGTCCCCAAGGGATCGCACCCGCCGATCGCAGACGCTCAACAATCGTTGCTGTATAAGGACTTACAAAGTTCTTCAAAAAACGGCTTCCGCACGTCAACGGATGCCCTTTGTCGGCCAAAATATCCTTCAGCGAAATCGGAATGCCGTCCAAAGGCCCCAAAACTTGACCTTTCTTTCGCCTGTCGTCAGACGCTCGTGCCAATTGCACCGCCTCGTCTTCATTGAGGCTCAAAAACGCCCCAATTTTCCCGTCCACTTGGCGCGTACGCTCAATAAAAGCCTGCACGATATCTTCTGACGAAACCTCTCCACGATCCAAAAGTTCCCGCAATTCCCACGCTGTTTTTTTGATGATTTCCTTACTCATGATACTGTCCTCGATTTTGCGCTGGTTACAGGGACTGCTCAACAACTTGCGGTACAACAAATTGCTGATCCCGTTGCTCCGGAGCGTTTAAAAGCGCTTCTTCCTGAGAAAAACAACCGCCCGCAATGTCCTCTCCCCAAACGTTGACCATCGGCCACGCGTGCGACATCGGCTCAACTCCTTTGACATCAACGTTTTTTATCTTATCGCAATAAGCAAGTACGTGTTCCAACTGCTTGGAAAAAGTGACCGTTTCTTCTTCAGTCAGTTCCAATCGCGCTAACCGAGCGATATACGCAACATCCAAATCCGTCATAAAAATGCCTCCAAATTAATTAACTTAACTTCTTATCGTATAATGCTTTTTGATGGTTTCCTGAATCGCGACAAAAGCTGCATTCACTTCGTCATCCTTCAGCGTTCTCTCATGAGATCGGAAGGTGAGCGAAAATGCAAGATTCTTCTTTCCAGGCTCCACTTCGTGATAAACGTCGAAAATGGTGATTGCACTGATTTCGAATTTCCCCTCAACGGCTTTTTTTGCCGCTTCCGAAACGACACGGAGAACAGACTGTGCAGAAACGGCATTCTCCACCACCAAAGCGATATCTTTACTCACTGGAGGAAAGGCACTTAGCGGTTGATAATGTTTGCGCGTTTCGCCTTCCTTTTCAAAGACTTTCGGCAAAACGAATACCTCCCCCGCAAAAACAATTCCCGGGATGTCCCATTCTTCCAAAGCCTCGACATTGACAGCCCCGCAAGTCATTTCTACGGAATCCTTTAGCAAGTTCCCCCAACGCGCGCTGTATCCCGGTTGCCAGAGGTTATAAGACGCTTCTCGGCAATTTTCCCACAAAGTTTCTTCCTGCGCATTTTCTAGGCCCAATAAAGCAACCATTTGCTCCAAAGTCTCCTTAGCGTCAAAAAAGTTAATATCGGCCTGTTCGCGCCAGGTCAACTTCCCAGACGATTTTCTGACAACAAAACTCATGGTAATGCACTCGAAAACCTGCCCATTTTCTACACGAAAAGCCCTTCCGATTTCGTAAAGCCGCGTCACATCATTCGACCGACGCAGGTTATAAGCGACACTATCCAGCAACCCAGGCACGAGAGAAGGCCGAATATGCGTATAATCCGCCGTTAAGGGATTTTTTAACGCCAGTGACTTTGCTGCATCCTCGCCAAACCAACGTTGCAGTTCTGCGTGGCACCGGAGACTATAATTATAGCATTCCTGAAATTGCCGCGCCGCAAACCATTGCCTCGCATCCCTTAAGCGTACAAAACTCCTGTCATCAGACTGGCCACCAATGGCTTTATACTTAACTTCTGTCGAAGGAATCTTGTGGCTACCGAAAATGCGCAAAAATTCCTCAACCAAATCGATTGGACGGTACACATCGGTTTTGTACGACGGCACTTTCACGATCCATCGCTTTTCCTTTTCGTCATTTACGCCAAATCCCAGACGCAAAAAGATGTCCTTAATCACCCAATCATGCACAAAAAGCCCGCAATGCGCACGAATCGTATCCGGAAAAATTTCTATCGAAGCGTCCCCACGTGGAGGCTTCCCGATTTTGCAAATCGGCTTAATCACCTGTCCTCCAGCAACTTGTAGAATCAAATCAACCGCACGATGCAAGACCTTTTCCACGACTTGCGGATCGACGTCCCGCGAAAAACGCAAGGAACTTTCCGTAGAAATTCCCAATTGCCGAGCGGTTTTATAAATAGAAGTCGGCTCAAAATAAGCACTTTCGAGGACAATATGCGTCGTTTTCTCCGTTACACCCGATTCCTCACCGCCCATGATTCCCGCTATAACGAGAGGCTTTTCAGTGTCCGCAATCACCATCATCGTGGGTTGCAAGAGGTGGTTTTTCCCGTCGAGCGTTTTGATCGATTCTCCTTCGTGCGCCAAACGCACAATCAACTTCCCGCCACGGATATTTTTGGCGTCAAAGGCATGCAGCGGTTGCCCCGTTTCCATCAGGACGAAATTCGTAACGTCCACAATGTTATTGATCGGTCGCAAACCCACCGACTCAAGGGCCTCCTTTAGCCATTCCGGACTTTCCCCAACCATCACCCCCTCAATGCAGCACGTGATATACAAGGGGCAGAGGTCCGTTTGAACACTCACTTCCTTCAAACACGCGTTCGGCGTTACAGAAGGCGTTGTTTCAGAATCAAATACAACGGTTGGCTTTTCAACGGAACGCTTAAACCACGCTGCCAATTCCCTCGCGACTCCCAAATGACTCAGGCAATCCCCTCGGTTAGCCGTAACCGCCAAATTAAAGACCGTGTCTCCCTTGCTAAACAATTGCTTCAGCGGCGTTCCCACAGGTGGTTGCCCAGACAAAATCAGCAAACCACCGCCGTCCTTCCCCAGCCCAAGTTCCTTAGCGCTGCACAACATTCCGCTGGATTCAACGCCCCTCAGGTTCGCCTTTTTGATCACGATCCCACCCGGCAACTCTACTCCAGTCAATGCCACTGGAACACGATCTCCAACGCTGTAATTCTTTGCGCCACAAACGATGACCAACGGTTCTCCATCGCCCACTCGGACCTTACAAACACTCAATTGATCAGCGTTCGGATGCTTCTCGCTCGACAAAATTTCTCCAACAACAACCCCCTCCGGACACTGGCCCCCCCGTGTCTCCACTGAATCCACTTCCAGCCCCAATAAAGGAAAAACAGCCTCCAAATCCCCCGTCTCAACCCCACTCAAGTCCACGTACCGCTTCAACCAATTCAAGCTAACCCTCATGTCAAAGAATCTATAGGCCAATGCGTAAATGTAAACTCCAAAAGAATTCCGGAGGGGGTATTTTTTGCAAAAACAACCCCCTCCGGACCTCCCCTGAAAAAACTCTTAATTCGGAAGGCATTTTTATGGCACTTCGTGCCACAAAAATGCCTTCCGATACCGCTTTTCTTTTGAAGGTCCGGAAACTTTTTCTGTTCTGGAACAGAAAAGTTTCCGAATTATTAACCTTATCTAAAAACCTCTACAACGTTATTGGCCAGCAAAAATTGCCGAATGCGGGGGAGGCTGTCGTTTGCGGTATCTTCGAGGACGTAATGGCCGGCGTTGGGGTAGCGGTGGACGAGAGCCTTTGGGAAGTGGGATTTCCACTGTTCGAGGAAGTGGGGCGTAAAGCAAAAGTCACGCATGCCCCAGCAGATGAGGGAGGGCTTGTGCTGCAAAAGCCAGAGGGTGTTTTGGATGGTATCCAGGCATCCGTAAGAGGGGTGATCGGGATGCAGGGGGATGTCTTTGATAAATTCGTGCACGGCAATGCGGTTTTTCCAGGAGTCGTACGGGAAAATAAAGCCCTTCTTCACGGACGACGACAGTCTATCGACGGTCGCCATGACGTTG
Organism: uncultured Opitutales bacterium; assembly: GCA_964457855.1. Taxonomy (GTDB): domain Bacteria; phylum Verrucomicrobiota; class Verrucomicrobiia; order Opitutales; family CAYWEO01; genus CAYWEO01. Next base: position 85,144 of record CAYWEO010000002.1, read on the forward strand.
GCCATACGCGAGAAGAGATTCAGTCCCCGAATAAGAAACTTCCCCAAAATGGGAATTCGGCAAAAAGCGATCCGTAACGGAATTTGTTGCGACAGAAATGCAGCGCTGTTCAGAACAACGATACTCCTCAGCCTTGCCGGAAACTTTTGCGCAACGGCCATCCCGATTGCACCTCCCCAGTCGTGTACAACGATGTGAAAGTGCTTGATATTGAGATGCTTAACGAGCTCAATGGCATTATCAATGTGCGTTTGTAGACAATACGGATACTTTTGCGGCTTATCCGACAACCCGCAACCGATATGATCAGGCGCAATGCAGCGAAAATGGTCCCTCAACTGCAAAATCAAATTGCGATAAAGAAACGACCACGTTGGGTTCCCGTGCAGCATCAGCACAACTTCCCCCCGCCCCTCACTCACGTAATGCATCCTGTGCCCACCCGCTAACGTCAAATAATGCCCATCAAATGGATAAAGGGCGCGTAAAAAAGGAGGAAGTATGGGTTGGGTCATAGGTTTAAGATATTCGGAAACTTTTCTTTTCACAAGAAAAGAATTGGGACCTCGAGCGTGGCACCTCTTTCGAGTGTTTTATCATTAATAGCCCTTTTTACTTCAGCAGCTGTAATGAGTGGATCATAAGCAAAACGCCGATAAACGCAGCCAATTTTGAGATGATAGGGACGGCTACACAAGGTCGCGATTCCTGAGCGCAGTCACTTCTCTTGCCAAGTCTCGCCGGAAACCGCTGTCAAGTTTGAGATGACGGGCAGGCGCGCGAGGGAGCAGTTTCATAAGCAAAAACCCTGGAGAAAGCCGCCAATTTTGAGATGATAGGGACGGCTACACAAGGGCGCGATTCCTGAGCGTATTGCAATACGTGATGGAAGCGCGATCCGAAGTGTAACGGAACCCTAGCGCTCAAAATTGGCGCTTTATCCCTTTATCCATATGAAAGGTCTATAGCTTCATTCAACTTCTTCAAATTCGGGAGGGATTTCCCTTGCCAGGGGATGCCCTCGGCTCCAACGATTTTCAGCAGGGTTTCGCTTTTTTGTTTGCGGACGAAGATGGAAAATCGTGCTAAAACGCTGATGCCGGAGCTATTCAAGAACTCCAATTTCCGGAGATCGAGGATCATTTGCTTAGGGTTCCCCTTGAAAATATCCTCCAAAAGACCGCTAATCGCCGCGTAATCCTCTAGGCCATTGAGGCGCAAACTTCCCTCAAAGAATACCGTATTTTGAGCCTCGTCATACCAAACTTGGTATTTATCTTCTTTGGGATCCCTAATTGCCTTTATTATTTTAACTGCTTCACTCATAACACTTTAATCTTCGTTGTTTTTTGTTTTAAAGATTTTCAACCTTGCCTGCGTGCAAACGTTTACCGCATGGCTGCCGTCATTTTTTCCCTCCAAAAGCCATCCCACCGTTGCATCGTGATCGCAAATCAACGTCAACAAACCAATTTGGGATTTGCCATCACTTGCTGTCACAAAGGATTCGCTTTCCAATCGATCGAACAGCAACCGTTGTTTATTGCTGTGGCTAATTTTATTTATAAAAGCTTCTAACTTGGCGACCTGCTCACCGCTAATTTCGTTCGTGACCTGTACGTAAACATCATCCGCAAGAACGAAAATCTCAATCCCAATGGTCGAATTGGGCACACGAAATTTGTAGGCGTTTTCCAGCAATTCATTCACAATGTAATTTAAGGAGTCCTTGATATTGGCTTCACCTATCGAAGTTGGGTCGGAAATTTGCCTCTTGTCGACCAACAACCAATACATTTTGACGATTAAATCCGTTAGCGAGCTGCAAAAACTCCATTCGAACTGCATCGATTCCGGCAGCAAAGATAACTGCAGGACATTTTTGTCTGCAATGGACCTTATGCGCTCTAGATATTTTCCATAACATTTTCCCATATAACTTCACTTATTTTTAACGATTAATAATGTAATATCATCCAAAACATCTTGTTTGCCAATAAATGTAAAAACATCCCGCACAACGCCATCGCGAATACCATTCACATCCTTGCGACAATGCGCTGCAATGCTGGCGCAAAACCGATCTATCCCGTATTGCTCGCCGATCTCATTTTCCGCTTCGGGAATGCCATCTGTGTAGAAAATCATCACATCACCCGGCTCAAAAACTACCTCTTTCGTACACGTAAAGTGCTCAATGCTGTCCAATAACCCAATCGGAAAGCCGAGATTCATCGTATCAATGCGCTCGATGCATCCGCCTTTTCTGACCAGAATCACCTCTTCATGTTGGCCAGTAATGATCACTTTATTTTTATAAAAATCGGCAAAAAGGAGTGTCAGGTTTTTCTCCGTGCGGATCCGCCCATTATTGTCGCAAATAACGCGGTTGAGAATTTTAAAAAACAAAATGGGATCATAAATACCACTCTCTAAGAGCGTTTTAGCGATTGTCTGTACCATCAGCATCACAACACCGCTCTCCAAACCGTGCCCCGTCACATCGCCAATACCGATTTTAACGAATTTCCTATCAGGATCCTTCATTACGTCGTAATAATCGCCTCCAACTTCGTCGGCAGGTTGCATAAACCCAACGATGTCCAAATTCGGAATCTCGGCCAATTCGTCGTACCTCGGCAAAACCATCATTTGCAACTGCCGCGCAACAACAACTTCTGCGCCAAGCCTTAAATTCTCCTGTTTCAAACGCTCATTCAATTTCAGGATTTCCTTGCTGGCAGATTCCAATGCACCGGTCCGTTCTTTAACCTTCAATTCAAGATTTTCGGTATAACCCTGAATGTCTTGGGCCATCTGGTTAAACGAATGCGCCAAAACCCCTACTTCGTCCTCCGATTTCACCTCTACACGCACAGCGTAATTTTTCCCCTCCATTTGCTTAACAGCTTTGGCTAACGCAGAAATTCCGTGGGCCATCTTCTTGAAAATCCAAAGGTAGATGATAAAAACAAAGCATAGCAGGAAACAAAACGTCCCGATGTGTGTTTTGACAATCAGACGCTTAATCCCCTGAAGTTCGTCCGCAAAATCTGCATGAAGGCCGTAAATTTCATTTGCCGGAACCAAAACGCAGAGAATGAGGTCTTTCCCTATGATTTTTTGCCCTTTGATCTCTAAATTCATTGGCGGTAAGCCAATTGTGGCGACGGTGAAAGACATTTTCGAGCGCGTGTCGGGAATTTTTTGGATAATCAGACGCTTCGTTGACTTCTCAACCAAGGTTTTAAAATCGATATTTGTGCACTCAAAAAGAGAAGCTTGTCCCTTTAAAACATCCTTACCTTTAAAATCTAACATGGGAATGCCATCTTTATCAAGAAAGACGATTTTGCCTTCCTTGCTCGTCAAACAGCTGAATGTATTCATCGTCACCTGCGTTTGATCCATGACATCGTCCATGGTCTTCGGATCCAATAACCGATGACTTTTCTCACCAAACGAAAATTCCATCCACAGAGCGGTATTACGGACGGTCGTTTTCACAAAATCATCCATAATGGTGCGAAAACTGCGATCCATGGAGACGGCAAAGCGCTTTTCGGTTTCGTTAATCGTCAAAAATGCAATGTAAGTGCTAAAAAACAAACCAACGATCAGCCCCACACCGACGAAAACGATTAATTTTTGACGGAAACTCCGAAAAACGAGCTTTGACTTCAATCTGGAAACTGATTCTGAGAGATTCATGCTTTACACTTCCTTCAATTTTAGACTTTATAAAACAAATTGGAAAGACTTTTATCGAAGATTTTGTAAACTTTTTAATCAAATGGAATCTATTCTATTACAGCTCAACCACTTACCGCCAGAAATGTTGAAGATCGCCTGCCTGGTGACTTGCCTGGTTAGTTTACTGGGCCTTCTGAGGTTTTTTGGGGCACCAGGCCTCTATGTTTACATGAGTTTGGCCGTCGTCGTGGCAAACATCCAAGTCATGAAGTCCGTACAGTTCTCCTTTCTCTCACACCCCGTTGCCCTTGGTACGACGCTTTTTTCCACAACGTACCTCTGCTCCGACATTCTGACAGAGTACTATGGCCCTTCTGTCGCGAAAAAAGGTGTTTGGCTGAGTCTGATTGCCAACGCGATCGCAACACTATGGCTGTTCTTAACGATTGGAATGCGACCAGAACTTCCAAGCGCTTATCAATCAATGACTTTGCACCATCATGCCATGAAAGTCCTCTTTATTCAGAGCCCTTCCATCATGATTTCCGGCACGATTGCCTACTTTTGCAGCCAATTTTACGATATTTGGATCTTCAATACCCTCAAACGCCTCCTGCAGGGACGCTTCCTCTGGCTAAGAAACGGATGCGCAATCGCAGTCTCCTCCTTCATCGACACGTTTCTCTTCTCCATCCTTGCCTGGATCGTCCTCAACCCGCACCCCCTTCCCCTCCAACACGTTTGGAATACCTACATTCTCGGAACCTACTGGATCCGCCTGCTTTTGGCGTGTATTAACATGCCAGTAATATCGCTGTCGCGAAGACAGTGCCGATTTTGAGCGGCGAGTTCGTTGCGCTCGGCCTCAATGCCATCACGTACGTTAGTACGCTCAGGCATTTTGTTCTCGCGCGCCTGCTCGTCATCTCAAACTTGGCACTGTCTGACGTGTTTGGCATACTTACTTAAAAAAGTAGACAAAATATAGGTAAAAATAGAACTATCGGAAGGCATTCTTGGTTGGCCCTTACAGGGCCGACCAAGAATGCCTTCCGAAACGAGAGTTTTTTTGGAAAGGGTCCGGGAAAACCTATTTTTGCAAAAAATGGTTTTCCCGGAAGAAAACGCCCCCTCCGGAAAATCCAAATATCTGCTTGCTTCTCCCGAAAAATCTGGCTGCGATGAATGGTATGGGGACGATTAAGATTCTTCCGGATCATCTCGTGAATCAGATTGCAGCTGGGGAGGTCGTGGAGCGTCCGGCTGCTGTCGTTAAAGAGCTGTTGGAGAACAGTTTAGATGCTGGTGCGTCGCGCATTGAGGTCGAGTTTAGACGAGGGGGGAAGGAGTTTATTCGTGTTGAGGACAATGGAAGTGGAATGACCGAAGAGGATGCAGTGCAATGTCTTAAACGTCACGCTACGAGCAAGATACAATCCTTTGACGAGCTTTTGGATCTGCACACGTTTGGTTTCCGCGGGGAGGCAATTCCGTCGATTGTGAGTGTTGCAAGGGTCACCATCAAGACGCGTCATACATCGCAACCTCATGGGACAGAACTGCTTTTGGACGCTGGGCAGCTTATCCATCAGCGTGCTTGCGGCATGCCGGTCGGGACGCGCATCGAGGTGGAACATCTGTTTAAGAACGTTCCGGCGAGAAAGAAATTTCTGAAGTCAGACGTCACGGAATCGGCCCAAATCGCCACTTTGGTGCGCCTGTACGCCATCGCACACCCTGGAATCGCGTTTTCCCTCATCGAAAACGGTCGGGAAGTCTTCAAGTCTCCTCCCTGCGCATCGATCCGCGACCGCATCCACGAAGTCTGGAGCAAGCAGCTGGAATGTATCCCCTTGAGCTTCAAGGATGATTGGATAGAAATTTCCGGCAGTATCGCCTTCCCGCACCACAGCAAAGCCACGCGTCAGGAAATCATTCTTTTCGTGAATCAGCGGCCGATTGACAACCGCACGCTCAAAATGGGCATTATCGAGGCTTACCGGCCATTTTTGCCGCAAGGACGTTATCCAGTGGCCTTCGTTTTTATCCGCATCGATCCGCATTTGATGGATGTCAACGTGCATCCAACGAAGCGCGAAGTCCGTTTTACAGAAGAGTTTAAGGTGAAAAATGTCCTGCAACAAACGCTCACCCAGGCACTCAAAACGGCCATGCAGACGGAAACCGTTGGGAGTCATGCATCAGCATTTTCTGCGTACAATTTACAAAATGCGACTATCCCGCCAGATCGCTTCTTTTGGGAGAATACAGTCTTTTCTGGGAAAGAGGCACCAGCAACTCATTTTCCCTCAGCTCCAACACCTTATAGCCAACAAATAAGTTATTCTCTACCAACAAGTTCTGAGCAAGAAACTCAAACCCCGTACTGGCGTTTAATTGGTCTATTGAAGCCTCCCTACGCGTTATTTGAATCGCCTGCTGGCTTGCTGTTATTCAACTGCAAGGCTGCTTATCAAAGAATTTTCTACGATAACATCTTAAAGACGTTATCCGAGCAAAAACTATCCTCACAGAGCCTCCTAACGCCCATTCCGCTGGAGCTGGATGCCTTATCATCCAAGCACTTAACGGAAAATACTGCATTTCTAAACGAGCATTGCGGTTTCGTGATCCAACCCTTTGGGCGCCACTGCTTTCGGATCGAGGCCGTTCCCACGTGGGTTGCAAAGGGGGGAGAAAAGGCTTTCATAGATGACTTTCTCGAAGTCGTTCGCAATGAGGGAATTACGCCAAATAAATCTCTGGGAAAGGAGCGGCTAGCATTGCTCATTCTGAAACATGAACCCATTCCTGCGTTCACCGATAAGACAGCCGTTGAAAAGCTAGCTCAAGACCTCATGGAGTGCGAAAATCCGCTGGTTTGCCCGCGCGGATACACGATTTTTTACGAAATTGCGCTCACTGAGATCGATCGTCGTCTTGGGAGGTCGAGTGCTTCCGAAGCCAAGCAGAAAAACGAATTTTAAAAATGACACAACCCACCAACAGAGCGATCGTGAGGACATCCAGCACACGCGTATTTGTGACATTCCACTTCCAGTAAGTCATTGTCATTCTGGTGAATAGGTCTGCGGATCGATCCATGACCCAAATGCCCGAATAAGCGACAAAATTGATCGTTTTTGAAACAAATGTGCACGATATCAGGCCAAAAAGGATCGAAAACACGCCCAACGACACGACCACTCCCGCCAGCGGCAAAAAGAGGATGTTAATCACGAGTCCCCCCAGCGTAAACATGTGGAAGTATTTGATAATCAACGGCCCACTGATGATGGTTGAGATCAAGGACGTGCAAAACAACGAAACAACGGTTCTCTTGACGTAAAGAGCGATTTTGTGGCCAAAATGGTAATTTTGCATCGGTAAATAGCGAAATAAGACAACCTTTCTGTTCACGTATTCCCCCAACGGCGCCCCGACACAAACAATGCCGATGACGATCGCGTACGAAAGCTGGAACCCGATGTTCCAGAACTGGTTAGGATCGATCAACAAGATCACCGCGGCCGACAAAAATAGGCTGTTGAGCGTCGACGGCTTCCTCGATAAAAACTCCGCGATCCAGTAAAATGAGATCATGAACAGCGCGCGCAACGCCGATGGACTGTGCTCCACGACCCAAACGTAATCGAAGAGCGCAAGTAGTTGCAGCACAACGATCCCCCACCTCGGCAGCCGACAAAGGCGCAAAATCCAGAACAACACTGCCGCGATCATCCCCACGTGCACGCCGCTAACCGCGAACAAATGCATCGTCCCTGTACAAAAGAAGGAATTTCTCTGGCTTTCGCTCAGGATCTCCTTCTCCCCGAGCAACATCGCAACGTACACGTTTGCCAATGACTGCAGATTTCCCTGCCCGCCGAGAAAGAGAATTTTGCTAAACATTTTCTTTTGCTTTTGCCAAAATGTTAACGCCATCTTTCTATCCGGCAATGGCTTAAAAAACCCCCTAGCGATTCTGTAACGGATGCCGTGACTCCGAAAAAACGGATAAAAATGCTGACTGTTTTCCTCTGTCACTCGCTCAAGAACCCCCTGAACATCAATCACTTCCGTTCTCGGATGCTCTCCGTACAGCCGAAAGGACACCTTTTCGCCACGCAACCAACTCAAATGCGGATCCGTGCGTACAATCAGACCATAACCTGAAATCGTTGGATACTTCCCCATCCTCTTAACAGCGAACACCTTCTGCACCTGCACCTCCACAAGACATTCCCTCGCAACAGGTAACGGATCCTCCCACTCCCGAAAAACCAACCGTGAACAAACAATGATTACAGCCCAAAAAGCAAGCAGTTGCAAAACATGCCACGTCCGCGTCTTGAACATTGATGTCATGGGTAAGTTGAGATTTTATCCGCGAAAGCCACTTTTTTATAAAAAAGTGGGTTTCGCGGATAAAATCTCCTCGACGACTTTAACATCGTCAAAGGGGAGCTTTTGTCCGTTAATTATTTCTTGGTAGGTTTCGTGGCCCTTGCCGGCGATGATGACGCAATCGCCTAGATTGGCGGCTTGGAGGGCGGCGTGAATGGCCAGTTTGCGGTCGGGGATCCATGTGATGCGGGAGGGGTCGGGAACGCCCGCTTTCATGTCGTCGAAGATGGCGTCAATGGATTCGCTGCGTGGGTTGTCGGAGGTTGCCCAGGCGGCATCGGCGAGGGTTTGTACGGCATTTGCCATAAGGGGGCGCTTGGTTTTGTCACGCTCGCCGCCGCAGCCGAAGACGACAAGTAAGCGATTGGGGGTTAATGACTTAAGTGTAGTTAAAACGTTACGAAGAGCATTCTCAGTGTGCGCAAAATCGACGAAAACGCTAAATGGTTGCCCGCAAATCACTTTTTGTAAGCGTCCCGGAACCTGAGGGGCCTCTCGCAAAAATGGAATGAGATCCGAAATCTCAAAGCCAATTGCATAGCAGAGAGATAGGGCGGCTAAAGTGTTTAGGACGTTGTGTGTGCCAATGTAGGGAATTGTGACGTTGAGTGGAGTAGGGGATGCCGGTGTGTAAAGCTTGAACTGCATGCGTTCCAACGAGATATGAGTGATTTCTGCGCGCAAGCCTGCGGGGGAATTGATTCCAAATGTGATAACGTCTGCATGTCCTTGGTTGCGAACCATTTGTATTAATTTCTGCCCATGCGGATCATCGGCATTGATGATGGCATTTTTAACCGCAAAACTCTCATCCATAAAGAGTTGTGCCTTCGCGTTGAAGTAATTTTCAGAAGTTTTGTGATAATCGAGGTGATCGTGCCCTAAATTCGTGAAAATTGCGCTCTCAAACTGCAGATTTCCCGTGCGTTTTTGCGAAAGTCCGTGTGAAGACATTTCCATTGCGATGTGTGAGCAATCGTTTTGAACCATCGATGACAGCAGTCTGTAAATATCTATGATACAAGGAGTTGTGTGCGTCGCTGGTAGGCATTCTTTGCCCGTGTCGTTCCAAACGCTACTCATCATCCCCGTCTTAACTCCCGCTCTAGCAAGAAGATATTGAGACAGGAACGTCGTTGTCGTTTTCCCCTTCGTCCCCGTAATTCCCACGAGCTTGAGTTTTGTTTCTGGATGCTCGAAAAATTCTGCAACCCATTCCCGTAGAGTGGCTTGTATGTCGTCAACTTGAATAGATTTCACGCCAGCAGGCAAATCTTTCGGCGGCGGATTCTCAGAGACAATTACTGCAGCGCCGTTTGCGATCGCCTCCGCAACGTACGCGTCCGTCGGATGTGTCGAAAAGAAGAGCGAACCAACGCGCAACCCATTGCTGTGCATTGCGATATCGTTGATGTGCAAATTGTTAAAAAATTTCATAATGTTGAAGAATAGATTTTCAGAGTTTTTTAAAATCAAAGCTTGTTTCTTTGTCTGATAGCTTCAAATAAAACGATAGCCGCTGCGATGTTGGCGTTGAGAGAGTCGGAGAGAGCGGCCATTGGGATCTTAACACGTTGGGCAGAAGGGATTTTCAGCCAGAAATTGCTGAGGCCATTGTGTTCGTTGCCGACGAGGATGGCGGTTGGTTGGGTCATGTCAACGGCGTAGTAAAGCGTTGGCGTGTGGGGAGTTGTCGCGATGATGGAGAGGGAGTGCTGTTGTAAAAAGTGAAGAGTAGTCGCGTTTGAGCATTCAAAAATCGGCAGAGAGAAGAGTGCACCTTGTGAGGCGCGGATGCAATTTGGGTTGTAAATATCACAGAGACAATTAGTTGCGATGAGAGCTTCGGCGCCGCTGGCTTCGGCAGTTCGCATGAGAGCGCCCAGATTGCCTGGTTTTTCGATGCCTTCCGCAACGACGATGAGAGGGGACTTCGATAACACAAGGGATTGCAGATCACGCTTTTCTATTTTCGCGGTGGCTATTAACCCGTCTGGATGCTCGCGATAGCTAATTTTTGCGAAAACTTCAGCACTCAGTTCCATTGTGCGAAAACTATCCCGAACCCGATGCAGCCACTGAGTTGCCTCCGGATTTAAAAACGAACTCGCGTAAAAAAGTTCTTGAACGCCAACACATTTCTCAATCGCTCGTGAAAGTTCACGGAACCCCTCGACCAAAAAAAGCCCGCAGGAATCCCGATGTTTTCGATCCTGTAGCCTCTTTAACAGCTTTACTGTTTCGTTGTGTGTGCTTGTGATCATCATGCCCCAACTTTGAGCGAAAAACTGTGGATTTATTGCTCGAATTTCTTGAGGGTGGCCTCTATTTTGAGATAACAGGGACGGCTACAAAAAATTTTAATTCCTGAGCGGAGCGTATTGAAATACGTGATGGAATTCAATTTTTTTGTAACGGAACCCTAGCGCTCAAAATGGACGCCGCGCCTGCGAAATTTGGAGCGAGCGAAGGGACTCGAACCCTCGACAGCCACCTTGGCAAGGTGGCGCTCTACCAACTGAGCTACGCTCGCTT
>CAYWEO010000003.1:0-32184 GCA_964457855.1 uncultured Opitutales bacterium
TTTCTTTTGAAGGTTCGGAAACTTTTTCTGTTCTGGAACAGAAAAGTTTCCGAAAAATACAAATATAAAATTCTACAAAAGAACGACGCGGAGGAGTTCTTTAATACTAACAGATCCGTCGAGGACCTTGCAAGCGCCATTTTGCATGAGGGAGGGGAAGGGGGTGTTACGGAGGATATTTTGGCGGATGGTGGAGATATTTGTGGAGGAGCGGATGGCGTTTTTGACATCTTTTGAGCAGAGGAGGCGTTCGAAAATACCGGTACGTTTGGAGAATCCGGTGTTATGGCAGTGCATGCAACCGGTGGATTGGTAGGCAATGTTGGGGGTCGGGGTGCGCAGATTGATGGAATTCCACTCTTGTTCTGACGGTTGATAGGGGGTCTTGCAATGTGGGCAGAGACAACGCGGAAGTCGTTGGGCGATAACGGCGGAGAGGGCCTCGGAAATGAGATAGGTGGGGATGTCGAGGTTGGCGAGTCGCGTGATGGCGGAAATGGCGTCAGTGGTGTGGATGGAGCTGAGAACGAGGTGGCCGGAAAGGGCGATTTGGATGGCGATGTGGGCGGTTTCGGTGTCGCGGATTTCGCCAATGAGGATCGTGTCGGGATTTTGGCGGAGGATCGAGCGGAGGGCCGCGGCGAACGTCATATCGATTTCGGGTTTCACTTGGACCTGATTGATGCCTTCTATTTGGTACTCAACGGGATTTTCGACCGTGATGATCTTTTGGTGAGTCTTAATCAGTTCGTGGAGGAGGGCGTAAAGAGTCGTTGTTTTCCCGGAACCCGTTGGCCCAGCGGCGAGAATGAGGCCCTTCGTTTGCGTTATGAGCGTATGCAGCTCTCCTGCAAGAACATCCGGCAACCCGATATCCTGCAAATGGTGCTTTGTTTGGGATTTTTCGAGGATGCGCAGAGTAATGGTTTCTCCGTAAATGCTTGGGATGGAAGAGGCTCGGACATCAAAGGTCGTTTTGTCGAGATTCACCTGAAAGCGGCCGTCCTGCGGGATGCGCTTTTCCGAAATGTCCATGTGCGCCATCAATTTCAGCTTTGTGAGAATGTTTTGCGACGCTTCCAGGGACAATTGGGTGTCGTTTTGCAGTAAGCCGTTGATACGGTAGCGGATACGCATTCTCTGATCCTTCATGGACTCGATGTGGATGTCGGATGCCTTGAACAGCAAGGCTTTTTTGAGGAAATTCTGGATGCAAAGAATCGTTGGGTGCTCGCTTTGAGACACATTTTCGTTGATGGCCGGGAACGTCGAAACAGGCTCGGAATGGAAATGGATGAATTTCTGTATCATGCTTGGTGACGCGAGCGTGATGGCGATTTGCTTTTGCGTCACAAAGTGCAGGTAGTCAAAAGCGCTGGAATGGAAGGGGTTGCAAGCAAGAACCGTGAGGGTTGTGTCACTGATTTTCAAGGGATACAAAACGTTCTCCTGCAAGAATGCATTCTCAATCAAAGGTATCGGATTGGGCAGAAAGTCGTTGATGGAGTTGATGATCGGGATTTGCTTTTCGTTTGCAAGGTAAGTGATGAAATTTTCCCACGGAAGTTTGCAAATGCTCAGGATTTCGATCACAAAATGGGTCTCATTCGCGAATATTTCCCCCGCGCATGCCATTGATGCTTCATTAAGTGCTTTCTGCGGAATGAGTTCCGATTCAGCCAAAGCTGCCATCAATAACCCCTGAGAAAACACACGCACAGGTTTTATTTTACCCCATCACGTCCCCAAAAACAACCAAAATATGCGCCACTCCTCGCAAATCGGTCCTGTTTTTTGGAATATTTTCTCCTTTTGCGACATTTCTGTTTGCATTATTTCCATTTTTGTATTCTGATTGTACTCGGAGATATTATTTATGACAAACAAATGTTCAAGTGGCTGCTCGCAGTCCAAAGATAAGAAAACAGATGCTTGCAAAACTGCAGCTTCCTCGTGCTCAGCGAAAAAAACTGACAAGAAGAAGTAGACCGCCGTTTTGTTTTGGGTTATTCGGAAACTTTTCTTTTCGCGAGAAAAGAAAACGTTTCCGAACCTTCAAAAGAAAAGCGATATCGAAAGGCATCTTTGCTCAGCCTGAAAGGCTGAACAAAGATGCCTTCCGAATTAGGAGTTTTTTCAGGGGAGGTCCGTAGGGGGTTGTTTTTGCAAAAAATACCGCCTCAGGAAAGTCTCATCCCCCTAGCATCCGATTTTTCCTAGTCTTTCCTGATGTCGGCCACCCTCGAAGGGGGTTTTTAGGAAAGTTTCGGCGATTTCGCGGGCCGTTTTTTCGGAGGTGTTTTTTGCTCCGAGGCACAGGACGTTGGCGTTATTGTGTAGGCGTGCTAGTTTCGCGTCTTCCGTAGTTTGGACCAAGGCCGCACGTATGCTCTGAAACTTGTTCGCGGCGATGCTCATCCCAATCCCCGTCTTGCAGATCAAGATCCCCCAACCCGCCTCCCCCATAATCAACGCCTTGCAAACCTTCTTCGCAAAATCAGGATAATCCACGCTCGCCTCCCCAAACGTCCCATAATCCATCACTACGTACCCCCGTTCCCCCAAAAACTCCACCAGAGCCCCCTTCAACGCCACTCCCCCATGATCCGCCCCAATTGCTATCGTCGTCATTATTGTATGTTTTGGCATAAAGGTAAGGATAAGGGAGTTTGAGCCCGGGAAAACCATTTTTTACAAAAATAGGTTTTCCCGGACCCTTTCCAAAAAAATCTTTAATTCGGAAGGCATTTTTGTGGCACTTTGTGCCATAAAAATGCCTTCCGATACCGCTTTTCTTTTGAAGGCTCGGAAACTTTTTCTGTTCTGGAACAGAAAAGTTTCCGAAATTATCTTCAACTTAAACTCTGCCGTGCCGCGTTTTCAATAGCGAGCATGTGCCTTGTGAGGGAGTTTTTGTCTTTTCCCTCGATGAGGATACGGAGTTTATTTTCGGTACCGGAGTAGCGGACGAGGACGCGGCCGCCGTCTTTCTGGAGGAGGGACTCGACGTCGCGGATAGTTTTTTGGAGGAGGGCGAGTTGGTTGAGGGGTTTTTTATGGAGGACGGGGAGGTTTTTTTCGATGGTGGGGAATAAGGTGATTCCTTCGCGGAGTTCAGAGAGGGGCTTGTCGGTTGCGATCATAATTTCGATGATTTTGAGGGCGGTGAGGAGGCCATCGCCGGTGGGGCCGAAGCTTCTGAAAATGAAGTGGCCGGAGGATTCCCCGCCGATGAGGGCGTTAGTTTCGAGCATCTTATAGAAGACGTTGCGATCGCCGACGTCGCAGCGAATAACATGACCGCCGTGTTTTGCGATGGAAACGTCGAGACCGGAATTGCTCTGGATAGTGGTGATGATGAGATTGTTGGGTAACGCGTTCCCTTTAATGGCGTTAATGGCGAGAATGCCGAGGATTTCTTCGCCGGAAAGGAATTCTCCATTTTCGTCGCAGAGGACAGCGCGGTCGCCATCACCGTCGAGGGCAATTCCGATGTCAGCCTCGGCTTTTCTGGTGGTTTTGCACATGAATAGGGGGTGCTCGCTGCCGACCTTTTGGTTAATGTTTTGGCCATCGGGTTTGTTGCCGATGGAGGTGACGAAACAGCCGAGTTTTTTGAGGACTTCGCAACCTGTTTGGTAGGCGGCTCCGTGAGCGGTGTCGAGAGCAACATTGATGCCGTTGAAAGCGTCTGGCTTGAAGGCCTTCAGGAGGTGATTGATGTAAAATCTCGCGCCATCGATATGTTGGGTCGTCGCAGTCATTTTCCCTGTGGGAAGGGGGGCGTTGAAGTGCTTCTCGAAAGCAACTTCCTCTATGGTGGAGAATTTTGAGCCGTCGGAGCGGAAAAGCTTTAGGCCGTTGTCCGTCCAGGGGTTGTGCGAGGCGGTGATCATGACTCCGAGCGCGCAGGCGTGCTCTGCAACGTAGTAGGACACGCCGGGGGTGGGGATGACGTCGAGGAGATGGATGTCGACGGGCCAGCGCGAAAGTCCTTCCAAAAGGGCGTTCAAAAGGGGCTTAGCGGAACGTCTTGTATCGTGTCCGATGGCGACGGAACCGCGGCCGTTGAGATACGAGCCGATAGCGTTGCCGAAATCGGTGACAAAAGTTTCATTGATGATGGGACCGCCGACGTTTCCGCGGATGCCATCTGTTCCAAAATAGTGAGATTTCATCATTTTAAAGAGAAAGGGTTTCGTAAATGCCGATGTTACGGAATTTTTGGTAGCGTTTTTCGAGAAGGTCGTCGATAGAGAGCTTTTTGAGTCGCTTTAGATGCCTTAAAATGCTCTCGCGTAAGGATTTAGCCATAGCAGCGGAATCCGTATGAGCGCCTCCGTCGGGCTCTTTAATAATTTCTTCAACGACGTTAAATTCTTTAAGTTGTTCTGCGGAAAGCTTGAGGGCTTCAGCGGCTTGAGGAGCGAAAGAGCGGTTTTTCCATAGAATTGCGGCGCAACCTTCCGGAGAAATGACTGAGTAGTAAGCGCTTTCGAGGATTAGGACGACATCTGCAACGGCGATCCCGAGGGCGCCACCGGACCCTCCTTCGCCAATAACTGTCGTAATGATAGGGACTTGCAACTGGCTCATTTCGCGGATGTTGACCGCGATGGCCTCCGCGACGTGGCGTTCTTCGGAACCAATCCCCGGATAAGCGCCAGGGGTGTCGACAAGGGTGATGATGGGGAGCTTAAATTTTTCCGCTAAACGCATGAGGCGCAAGGCTTTTCGGTAGCCTTCTGGGTGGGGAGAACCGAAATTGCGCAGGAGATTTTCCTTGGTGTTGCGTCCCTTTTGTTGGGCGATGATCATGACGGGTTCGTGGTCGAGGAAGGCTGTTCCTCCGATGATAGCTGGGTCGTCCTTAAAGCAGCGATCGCCATGAAGCTCTTGGAAATCGCCAAAAATGGCCTTAATGTAATCGAGGGAATAAGGGCGTTGGGGATGGCGCGCTAACTGAACTTTTTGCCACGCGGAAAGGTTTGAGTAGATGTTTTTTTTCGTAAATTCGATTTTTTCCTCGATCGCTTTGATTTCGGTTACCACATTGACGTTAGAATGGCTCGAGGCATCCTTCAATTTCTCCAATTGGGAGCTCAATTCCCAGAGAGGTTTTTCGAAATCCAACGTAAAATTTTGCTTTTGCATAGGTTCTTTGTGATAAAACTTGAGTTTTTGATCAATTTTCAGAAACTATATTTAAAGGAAATTTATTTCTTGAAAACTTAATACGTAAAAAATTTATGGTAGGCGTCGGAAAATTCATCAAACAAGCCCAAAAAATGCAGAAGAAAATGGAGCTTGTTCAACAGGAACTCAAAAACAAAGTCATCGCCTACTCGGCCGGCGGTGGTGCCGTGAGCGTCAAAGTCAATGGCCACGGAGACGCTTTAGAGCTGAAAATCGATGGAGAATTTTTAAAAGAAGAAAAAACCGTCGTCGAGGAAACCATCCTAGAAGCCTTCCGCCAAGCCCTCTCAGAGGCCAGAAAAATCAACAGCCAGGCTACACAAGAGGTTTCGGGGGGTCTCGACCTCCCCTTTGCTCTGTAAAAACCGAGGGCGCCGTAGTGATTTCGAGCGCTAGAGTTGGTGTTGCCGGAGGGGGTGTTTTTCCCTGAGAACCATTTTTTTGCAAAAAATTGGTTCTCCGGACCTCTCCAAAAAAAACTCTTAATTCGGAAGGCATTTTTTGGAACTACGTGCCACAAAAATGCCTTCCGATATCACTTTTCTCTGGAGGATGCGGGAACCTTTTCTTTTCGATCAAAAGAATATTTTCTTTCTACGTACATTATCCTCGGCGAGAGACGCCCGTAGCAAGTTCGAGATGATAGGGACGGCTACGCGAAAATTTTAACCCCCGAGCGTACTGTAGTACGTGACGGGGTTGGAATTTTTGCGTAACGGAACCCTAGCGCTCGAAATCGCTACGGGCGTCTCTAAAAAAGGCCCGAGCAAGGAATTACTCGGGCCTCTCTCTGGGTGAATTTTTTTGGTCGTGCTAGTTATATTGGTGTGTCTTATTTTTTATCCTTGTGGTGTTTGTCAGTTTTTTTGGAACGATCATCGTGCTTTTTGCACTGATGGTTACAGTCTTTGGAATGATCTTTGCAGTAGTGTTTGCCTGCGTGCAATAGCGCCCTACCGTAGTGGTGATCGGATTGGCTTTTGCAGTATTTGACGAACTGACACCAGTTATTTTTATCGAAGCATCCTTGCTCATCGACAAAGGGGAATTGCTTCAATACTTTTTGAAGATCCTCGCGGGAAATAGCATGATGGTGGTGATGTTTCGCTTTGTCGCCTTTTGTGACGACAGTTTCTTCACTGATGTTCAGTTTCTTGACGATCATGGTATCATCTTTATCATCATGGTTAGCAGACACGCTGAGTGCCGCTCCGATGATGGCGATTCCGGCGAGAAAGGTTTTTGTATATTTTTGAATGTTCATAAGCTTAATATTAAGGTTTTTATGTGAATGTTTGATCAAACCCAATTCATTGTCATTAATTGAAACCAACAAACCAAGCCACCCAACTTTAGTGAGTTTAGTGCGCATTTTGTGAGAATGCAAGAAAAAATTGGGGGTATGAGAAGAAAATAGCCCCCTATTTTCGGTTTTTGCCGACAAAAAAGCCCGAATGGGGAATCATTCGGGCGGGTAAATGGTTTTTGCGTTGCGTAACGTAATTATTTTCTGCCGTACCGTGGTCCGTCGAAAGAATCCTCGTGGGATTCCCTAACCGCACGTTTCATTTCCTTCCCTTTCTGAAGGAGTTCTTTGCCGTAGCCGATGTCTGGCTGGCTCTTACAATAATCGACAAACTTATGCCAGTTTTCCCTGTCAAAGCCTCCCTTTTTATCAACGAAAGGATATTGCTTCACCGCTTTCTCGAAGTCGGTATTGACGTCGTAAGAGGGAACTGTTTTGTTGCCTGTTTTGAAGAATTCCCTTTCCTTATCATTATCTATCAGATTGCCAAACGCCAATTCGGTGCTAGTATTATCAAACGCCACTCGGGCATTATCAAATGCTAATTGGGCATTGCTGTTTGCACCATAAAGACTGATCGCAGTCCCGACGATTGCGACGCTAGTGAGTAAGGTTTTCATATGTTTTCGGTTTGTTTTCATAAATCATCTCCTTGTTTATAACAATGAACATTCTAGACCACCTTTTTAACAAATGCAAGAAAGAAAATCGCCAGGAAACCCCCTTTTTTATAAAAAAGGGGGTTTCCTAGGCCCTTCCACCAAAAATTTGTCTCAATCCCATCAAAAAGTAAAATTAACGACCCAATTTTAGGATAGAGGCAATAACCTTTTCGAGGTTATTGCCTCTATGATCAAACCTAAATTCACATGCTTTCAAGTGCAAAGTAAGGGTCGAAGCGCATGCCGTCAAGTTACGGTGATGGTCAAGAGGCAAAATCTTTATTCGGAAGGCATTTTTGCTTGCAACAAAAATGTCTTCCGATACCGTTTTTCTTTATTCGTAAAAATTCTATTTTATGCAACATTCACAAAAATTAAATGAAATTCGCCACACGGCTGCGCACGTGATGGCGGCGGCAGTAGGTCGGTTATTTCCGGGGGTTAAGGCGGATATCGGGCCGTCGACGGAGAATGGTTTTTACTACGATTTTGATTTGGAGCACAAGTTTACGGCGGAGGACTTGAGGAAAATCGAGACGGAGATGGAGAAGATCATCAGCGAGGATCAGAAGATGGTGTGCGAGACAGTTTCGCGCGGGGAGGCGGAGACGTTGTTTCGCGAGCGTGGGCAAACGTACAAGTTGGAACGCTTGCAGGATATTCCTGAGGGGGAGGCGATTACGTTGTACCGAAATGGCGAGTATGTCGATCTGTGCTGCGGACCTCACGCGGCGAGTACGGGGGTGATCAAGGCTTTTAAGTTGTTGAACGTTTCTGGATCGTATTATCGTGGGAATGAAAAAAATCCCCAATTGCAGCGCATTTACGGGACGGCTTTTGATTCGCAAGAGGCTCTGGATGAGTATCTTAAGCAGCAGGAAGAGGCAAAAAAGCGCGATCACAAGAAACTTGGGAAGGAGTTGCAGCTATTCGTGATCGATGATGCTGTTGGGCAAGGACTTGTGCTGTGGCTGCCGAAAGGGAAAATCATTCTCCAAGAGCTGCAGAAATTCATCGTTGAGGAGTTGGATAAACGTGGGTACGTTCAGGTACAAACGCCTCACATTGGGAAACTGGGCCTGTTTTGCACGTCTGGGCACTTCCCGTACTACAAGGATTCGCAATTTTTCCCACTGATCGACAAGGATGCGCTGAGCAAGCTGGCGAGCGAGGGAGTTTCGTGCGCAGAGCTGAGCAATCGCCTCGATGCGGGGCAGGTCGACGGCTATCTGCTGAAGCCGATGAATTGCCCCATGCACATCAAGCTGTACGCCTCTCAGTATCACTCCTACCGCGACTTGCCGGTCCGCATGGCGGAATTCGGGACGGTTTATCGTTGGGAGCAATCGGGGGAGCTGAACGGCCTCATTCGCGTGCGTGGTTTTACGCAGGACGATGCGCACATTTTTTGCACGGAAGATCAAGTGTTCCAAGAGGTTAAGTCGTGCATCGAGGTTGTTGAATTGATTTTCAAAACCTTGGGTATGAGCGACTTTTCCGTGAGAATTTCTTTGCGCGATCCCAATTCTGACAAATACGTCGGAGACGACAGCGCGTGGGAAAAGTCGGAAAATGCTCTGAGAGAAGTCGTTAAAGCGATGAAATTCCCGTACGTTGAAAAGATTGGAGAGGCGGCGTTTTACGGCCCGAAGATCGATTTTGTCGTCAAGGATGCCATTGGACGCGAGTGGCAATTGGGGACGATCCAGGTGGACTACAATCTGCCCGAGCGTTTTGACATCTTTTATATGGGTGCAGATAACAAACCCCATCGCCCTGTCGTGATTCACCGCGCGCCGTTCGGATCCCTAGAGCGCTTCTGCGGCATTTTAATTGAGCACTTTGCGGGAAATTTCCCAACGTGGCTGTCCCCCGAACAAGTGCGTATCTTGCCCATTAACAGCGACTTAATCTCCTACGGAGAGGCCATTGTCACCACGCTGAAAAACGCAAAAGTCCGTTGCTCAGTCGACCCATCCGCTGAAAAACTCGGCGCAAAGATTCGCCAAGCAGAGCTCGAGAAAATCCCTTACATGCTCGTCATTGGCAAAAAGGAATTCGAAACGCAAACCGTCACCGTCCGTTCCCGCTACTCCAAAGAAATCGACGGCAAAACGTTACCCATCAAGGAGTTTTTGGGGTGCGTTTCGGACGAAATCGCGACAAGAAAGATGTTTTAGGAGGGTGGGTTTCCCGGACCCCTCCTCTGTAAATTTTTGCCTCTAGACCATCATTGCAACAAGAAACAATAGTTAAGATGATGAAGAGGAACAAGATAAGCAAATAAAAGACAAAAAAGATAATGAGGTATTTTTGCGAGGAGGTGATGGCGGCGCAAACGGCGAGAACCATGGGGTTGAACCGGAAGACGGTCAATCGATATTGCAAGCCTCTCGTAAAACGGTTAATCGGCATTACGGGCTGTTTCGGGAGGTGATTTTGAAGGCAAGTTTGCGAGCAACGGCGAAGGAAATAGGTGTGTTCTGGGCCGACGAATCGTACTTAGGAGCCAAGAGAATGCGTGTGAAAAGAGGCGAAAACGCCGGTTTTTGGGCTGTTAAAGCGTAGCGGATTAACGGCATGCGCTCCCACCCTTACTTTGCACTTGAAAGCATGCGAATTTAGGTTTGATCATAGAGCCAATGATTTCTTCGAGGTTATCGGCTCCATCCTAAAATCGGGTCGTTAACTCCACTCCCACCCCTTACGCCTCGGATTTGAGGGGGCGGGTCATGAGGGATTGGATAGCTTCTAGGGGGGATTTGTCGTGGTAGAGAACAGAATGGATTTCTTGAAGGATGGGGGTTGCGAGGGTGTGTTTTTTACAAATTTCGGAGAAGCAGGCGGTGGAAAAGTAGCCTTCCACAACGGTTTTGCGATGTTCGATGAGATTTTGGATAGGGAATCCGGAGCCGATTTGTTCGCCGAACGTTCGGTTACGACTCCATGAGCCTTGGCTTGTGGCAACGAGATCGCCGAATCCCGCGAGTCCGTAGAAGGTTCGCAAATTCCCGCCTAAAGCGACCCCGATTTGGCACATTTCGTGCATGGCGCGCGTCAAGTAGGCGGCTTTGGCGTTATCACCGAGCTTCAGCCCATCGCAAACGCCGGCGCCTATTGCATAAATGTTTTTTAAAGCCCCCGCGAGCACGATTCCGCGGGTGTCATCGGAACGATAAACGCGGAGAGTTGTGCTGTTGATCGCTTCCTGCACGTCGCACAAAATGCCCTTTTCGCATTGGGCCGCAAGCACAACCGCAGCCGGCTTTCCCGCCGCCACTTCATCCGCGCAAGTAGGGCCGGATAAGGCGCCAACCGGGATAGTAGGGAAAACCTCCGCAATCATGTCCGTCGGAACCTGCCACGTCCCGCGCTCGAGGCCCTTGCTCAAACTGATTACCATGAGAGGCATTTTCCACTGCAATCGACATAAAGCTGCCACTTTTTGACAGAGATCGCGCACGCCCATGGACGGGCAGGCGAAGATAAAAACAGCATCCTCGGCGATTCGCAATTGTTCGAAAGTCATTACCTCCAAGCCGCTTGGGAATGGATGCCCCGGCAGGTAATCGTTATTCACGCGCTCCCTCATGAGCTGACTCGCATGACCCTCCCGGCGCGGCACAAGCGTTACGACCCTCCCCAGACGCCGCAGATAAATTGCCACAGCGGTCCCCCAGGCCCCAGCCCCAAAAATAACAAATTCCATAAAAATTTAAGCCGAAGCAAGGATGTTTGCGTTGTCAACCGAGAAACCCACTTTTTTGCAAAAAAGTGGGTTTGTGTAGGTGTGTCTTGTTCCGGAGGGGGTGCTTTTTGCAAAAAGCACCCCCTCCGGGGTCCTCCCCTCAAAAAACTCTTATTTTGGACGGCCTCGATTTTGAGCGGCGAGTTCGTTGCGCATCGGATCGATAGGCCATCTCAGGCATTGGGGGATTGGAGTGAGGAGAGGCACTCACTCCAATCGACCTTGCGCGCCTGCCTATCATCTCGAAATCGAGGCCGTCCCTTTTTTGCTCAGCATGAGCAAAAAATACCGCTTTTCTTTGGAGGGTGAAGGAACCTTTGTTTTCTGTGGGGAAAAGGTTCCCGCATAAATGGCCATTCCCCCCCCCCTCCAATTTTTTTTATGAAATGCATTGATTATTTTTAAAAATGGGGGTACAAGTTAATAGAGTGTAGTATGGTGGCAATGGATGCAAAAGCGCCTTTTATCGTGAATGCCTATTCGGAGCCGGTAGAGGTCAAGGTGAGGGGACGCGTTTCCTACTTAAACGCGATGCCATTGAGCCATTTTTTTGATTACATGTTAAAGCAGGGTAAGCGGCATTTTTCCATTGATTTCGAGGATTGTTTGGGTGTTGACAGTACGTTTTTGGGCATTTTGGCTGGGTTAGCGATTGAGTTGCGGCGGTGTGAACCGAAAGGGGTTTGTCGGGTTTTCCATTTAAGTCCGCGCAATTTGGATTTGATGCGTCACGTGGGGTTGCACAAGATGGTTGAGATTGAAGAGGTCGTTCCCGAACAAAGTCTTTCCGGGAAAGCTGTTGGGCAAGAGCTTGTTGCGTCTGGTGAGGTGACGAAGAGTCATTTAAAGGAAGTCGTCCGCAGTGCGCACGAAAATTTGATACGCATTGATGAGCAAAATAAAAAGAGATTTCAGGACGTCGTTTCTTTTCTGAAAAACCAATCAGCCTGATGGGTAACAGCTTACATATCATTATCGGAGCGGTTGTTGGTGGTAGCTGCGTTGCTCTAGTGGTGTATTTATTTTTCAAATACACAATCGTTTCCGTCGAAGAGGAAAAAAAACTGATCGAGGAAGAAAAGCGCATTATTATTGAGTTTACGCATTATTTGATCGAGGGGATTGGTGAAGGCATCGATCAAGCGGAGCTTTATAAGAGGATCGCGCACGGGGCGATTATCGGCACAGGTGCTTTTAGCGCATGCGTTTACGAGCTTTCCGATAATAAAGAACTGGTGCTGATGTCGATGGAAGGCCTTTTTCCTCCACAGAAGAAAATGACCCTGGAAGATGCAGCGGCTCCCAGGGCGAAATTCATCGAAAAAGTTCTTCGTTCAGAGAACGTTAGGCTCGGCGAAGGTATTGCAGGGGATGTCGCGCAAACGGGTTGCGCCCTCCTCATTGCAGATGCTGAAAAGGACCCGAGAGTGGCTTTAAATTCGGATCCCGCCTTAAAACTGACTTCGCTGATCATGGTGCCCATCACGTTCAAAAAGGAAGTTATTGGTGTGCTGGGGGTTGCAAATCCGGCCGATGGAACGCCTTTTGACTCTCTCGATTTGTCTCTCGTTCAATCGCTCGCCGACCAAGCGGGCATGGCGATCCACAATGCGCATCTACTGAATGTTCAGCTGGAGAAAAATCGAATGGATTTTGACCTGAAATTGGCAAGCAGCATTCAGGGGATGCTTCTCACAAAGCAGGAATGCATCCATTTCCCGGGGCTTGATGTGGCTGTTACCTACAAAGCTGCGCAAACGGTGGGTGGGGATTTGTACGAAATCGTTCCTTTGTCAGATCACCAGCTAGCCATCGCCATCGCGGACGTTTCAGGGAAAGGGGTTCCGGCTTCGATTTTAATGGCCATCTGCCTGACGCACCTAAAACATTGCGTGAAAAAGCACAAGCGGCCTTTGCAGGTGATGAAGGCGCTGAATCGCGAATTAGTATCGCAAATGCATCGAGGGATGTTCATTACCATGTCGTATATGGTCATCGACCTCAAAGCGCGGACGTTGACCTTTTGTCGAGCTGGCCACGAGGACCCTATTTTTATTCAACGGCAGTGGGTTTCGAACACTTTTGTCTCGAGACCACTGACGGCGCAGGGAATTGCCATTGGGATTGCGGATTGCGATGTTTTCGAAGAGTCGCTGGAAGAAAAAACAGTGAGCTTAGATGATCAAGCCGTTTTATACCTTTTCACAGATGGAGTGACGGAAGTCCTCAGTCCGCAGGGTGAGGAATTTTCCGTTTCACGCTTAGAAAGGACGATTCAAGAGAATTATGAACATTCCGCTGATGGAATTAACGAGGCCGTGATGGCTGCCGTCCAGGAATTCTCCGGGAAAACAACGTTTCAAGACGACATTACGTGCGTTTGCGTGAAATACGGAGCTTCCTCTCCGTGTGCTTCAGATTGAAACTGCCTCTTGCGCGGCAAAACGGACCTCTTAAGGTGCCATTTTGCCGTTGCTGTCAATGAACTGTGAACTGTTATTGATTGCTCAAAACAGACACCTATTTCTTGTTTTTATTGATTTGCTTGACGTTTTTACTGTTAGCGGAGTTATTGCCGAACAGGACCGCATCGTTTAGCATGCTGGCATCGATGATTTGATGATTAACTTTAGCGCTATCATTTAATATAATAGGAATTTTTGGCAATTGTTTTCTTTTAATATTATTTTTATTCAAAATAATATTTTGTTCTTTGTTAAGGTCGTTTTTATCAAGGCCTTTTTCAATCTCTTTTTCTTTTTTCAGAGGATTGATTTTTGGGTTTTTGACAAGAGATGCGTTTTTCTTCTTTTTATTGATTGGCATTTGTTTGTGATTGTTAGCGGAGTTATCGCCAAACATTGCAGTATCGTTCATCATACTAATTTTGGATATTGATTTTTTAACCTCATCACTCTCAAATAACATGCTATCATTCAATATAACAGGATTAACAAGATATGCCTTTTTTTGGATCGGATTATTTCTCTTGCCTTGAGTTTCCATTTCTTCTCTCCGTTGATCCACAAGGTGTTGCATAGCTTTTTTAATGATGAGCTTCATTTTTTCGTAACAAAGCATGCTGCCGCCATCACATTGAGCGTTTAATTCAGTGATCAATGTCGATAGTGCGTCGATGAAGTTGGCATTTTCAGGACTTTCTTCGAGCATTGTGCGAATCAAAATGTAGGCGTATTTTAGCATACTGTTTTGTTCGCCGGAGGACTTTTGCCGCTCATAAGATTTCGTTATGGCTTGTTCAATGTTCTCAAAATACGGCACCTTTTGGTTATTTGTATAGAGGCCCTCCAAGCATTCCTTGTCCATTAGCTTAAGCCAATCCAGTATCTCATTCGGCATTATATCCTTGAGGTTGCTCTTGATTTCAATGAGTTCTTTTTGATACGGCTTAACTATTGGGAAAAACATAAGATTGCCGTCTGAAAACGCTTCAGCAGAGTCCCCATAGTATTTCACGCTTTTGAGATAGTTTTCTATCTCATTGTAGCGCTTGAGCTTATGCTTGACCTCTATTGGGGTCATTTTTTTGTTTTTATTTAGCCCGTCTTGTTTGACGGCGCTTGCGGAGCTAAGTCCGAGAACTGCGCATAACGCAGAACTGATGAGTGTTCGTTTGTAATTTTTATAATAATTCATAATTGTGTTTTTGGTGAAAACATAAATGAAGATTGTGAATATTTGAATAGAGTCAAGAATTTAATTTCAGATATTTTTTTAAAAAATAAAAAGCCACGCATTTTTATGGAGGCCTTTGTGTGAAATTTTTACTGGAAAGTGTCGTTATGAGATTGGCGTTAGGGTGTCGCTATAAGTGGTCGTGCAAAAAAAAGACTCACCCGTTGGGAAAGTCTTGATGCCGGCTTTCATGAAGCCCTATCTGTTATCTGCTAATTCCGTGATCTGTAATCTAATGAATCGATCGACAACCCATTAAACATCAACGTTTTATTTTTTATCCTTGAGTAACGCTTTCTTAATCAACGAATATCCTTTCCGGTAAGCTTCTTCATCAGTCATGTTTTTGATATTGCCGATGATTCCGTTGAGATGTCCAAGGCTCAAAATATTCCGGGTATCATCGCTGAGTTCTAGAGCGCCTTCTGCCCATTCCGCAGGGATGTTTTGAGCGGACAAAAATTCTTTTATCGTCGCCTGATGAATTGCTTGTTTTTTTCTCAGGATAGTGTTGTTGTTCAAGTTAGGGTTACTCAGAATGTTACCATTGAAGTTGAGACTCTGATCACTTTGCTTGTTCTTTTTGTCTTTCTTTAAGTTCTCATCCTTAAGGTTCATAGCGCTTAACTTCAGGACTAAATTGAACTCATCCTCCTCTTTTTGTTTTTCATTTTGCTCCTCTAGACTAAGTTTAGTGGCTTTTCTCAACTCACTGTCTTCAATCTGCTTCATTTCCTGCTTCATTTTCTGCTTATTCTCGGCATCTTTACGGCTTATTTCGAGCACTTTTTTGATTTCATCATTATCTTCTTCATC
Source organism: uncultured Opitutales bacterium (assembly GCA_964457855.1). Lineage (GTDB taxonomy): Bacteria > Verrucomicrobiota > Verrucomicrobiia > Opitutales > CAYWEO01 > CAYWEO01. The sequence goes on from CAYWEO010000003.1 coordinate 15,425, forward strand.
TTCAAATTTCTTTTTGATCTTATCATCCTTTTTTTCGCTACTTAAGCTGTTTAAAATTCCCAACTGGAGATTGATCTCTTCGTTGTTTGTGCTGATTTCACCATTAAAATTGATCTCATTTTCGGAGTTGGTATCTTCGATTGTGATACTCAGATTGTCATCATTTTCAAATTGATCATTATTATTTTCTAGCTTTATGAATTCCTCGGATTCCTCGGATGTAATTTTGCTAGAATTTTCTATTTTTTGATGAATTTTCTTTTTCTTTCCGAACAAAACATTCGCCCAATCATCCTGGGTCCCTTTGAATCCAATGATGCCTTGCTTGGGTTTGTTGATGATTTTGCTCATTTCTTGAGCCAATTTCTCAAATTTCTCCCAGGAGTTATTGGCTACCCAACCGCTGAACTCGTCTAGATTTAATGACTTATTTAACTGTGTAACGATTTCTTTGATGCTGCTTGCTAATTGACCTCCCGTTTCTTTTTGCTCCTTGCTGGTCTTTTTGTTCTGTAGGAGAAAAACGGCTATTTGATTGGTGAGGCAGCTAGCGTCGCGGTTAAATAGATCCACAGACTCAGCGATAGACGCGAGTTGCATAGCCATAATGACATGCAAGAGTTTTGCGTCACCTGCAACAGTCTCTTTAGTTTTTACTTCTTGGGCAAGTTTTTCTAGGTACTTAATGATTTTACCCAGCTCTTTTCTAAAGGCTTCCTGCGATCCGCAAATACTAAGTACGCTTTCTTTGTGAGCGTTATTGAGGTTTTCAAATTTGACGGCGTTTGCGGAATTCCATCCAATCGACGCGCACAACGCGGCAACGAACAATCCTTTTTTGTAGTAAGACATAAGCACTTTTTGTTAAGGTCGTCATTGAAAATTGTGAATATTTGAATCGAGTCAAACGTTTTTATGTTATTTTTTGTAAAATCGTTGATGGATGATTTCCCTCCGTGCCGGATGCCCACAAAATGGGTACAAAAAAACAAGACTCGCCTGTTTTGGCAAGTCTTGTGAGGGATTTTGGTTGTGTTATAAAGCCTGTAATTTACTTCTGCATGAGCTCCCAGACCTCGAGGAATCCTTGATGTTTAGCGTCTTTCTGCGGCATAATGCGAATCTCTTCTAGTAATTTATTCATCCATTCAGGAACCTTATTTAACCTGCGCTCTTCGGGGGAGAGTGGGATGATTAACTTTGCCCATTCTTCGTCCTTACCAAATAAGCCCCCTGGATTTGCTTGAGGCAAGTCGCCTTCTTTGAGGAAATCGAGGAAATCCTGATTGAGTATTACTGGCTCGTTTTCAAAACTACTGCTATTGTTATTGAAGCCTTGATCCATGTTTTCAATTTCATTATCGTTGTTTAAGAAGTTTTGAAACTCCTCGTTCAATAGTAGGTTTTCATTTTTGTTTTTTAGCATTTCCTCTCTGGCCTCTTGAGACTGAAGGAAAAAGGCGCGATAGAGGCTTTCCTTGTCTTCAGCGGCATCTTTTTCTTTATTGAGCTCTATGATTTCCATAGAAAACATACGACTGACAGCGTCCATAATTACCATACACATGGCTCCTCGTAGGTTTAATCCATGGTTATCCATGACGAGGAATTCGAAAAACGTTTGAAACGTCCGTTCGCAACCCGTAATGTCGCTGGGGTACGTCTTGAGGGCCTGGTACATCAAGTTGTAAGCATCACTCACTAAATTATCTGGTTGGTTATTGCTAGGCTTGCAAGCGTCGAATATATTCCGGATCTTTTCTTGTTTCTTTTGATCGTTGGATAAAGTCTCATATAATGAGCGCTGTCCATCGATTGATTGCAGCCATTTTAGCGACTCCAGCCATTTCAGCAACCCTTCGACCGTCATGCCAAATGGGTTAATCTCGCGATCTATGAACTCTTTATAAATACGTTGAATTTTTTCCGACAACTCTTTCTTGCCAAAAATATTCGCAAACTCGAACAGAACTTTTTTGCGTTCAGCTTCTTCGTCGTCCTGCAATTCAGTATTTGCTTCTTTTTTCTGTGCTTCCATCATTTTTTTGTTGGCCTCTTCTTGTACCTTCTGAAGGTCTTTTCTCATGTTCTCAAGCCATTCCAAATGAGCAATGATCTGTTCGCTTTTCATTGCATTGGGTTGATGATTAATGAACCGGTCCCTCTTCTTATGTTCTGCTGTTATGTTCCGCAGATACGTGGGTAGGCCGGAAGATAATTCATTGAGTTTTTGCAGTAAGCTCTTTCTGAGTTTCTCTTTCTCGTTTTCAAAAACTTCTTCGCTTTCGATGCTGGAATTGTCCTCATTGATGCTGGAATTGTCCTCATCGCTTGATGTTTCGTCGTCATTATCGTCTGCTTTTATGTTGCGCAGATGCTCGGGTAGGCCGGAAGATAATTCATTGAGTTTTTTCAGTAAGCTCTTTCTGAGTAGCTCTTTCTTGTTTTCGCCTTCGTTGCTAACGTTGCTTTCATTTTCGAAGTTTTTTTGATCTTCATCATTTTCTATCTTATTTTTCTCTTCGGCGTTTGAAGGTAAAGATTCATCAGGCCATTGAAAACTATCGTCTGGAATAGAAGTAACGGTTTTAGTATTTTGTTCGTTTCCGAACAGAAAATCAATCCAGTCATTATCGTTGTTTCCGAAATTGATCGCATTTTTGAGTATTGAGCTTAACTTTTTTATTTCATTTGCGAGTGTCTTAAAGTACTTAACATTTTTATCTTCAAGTTGTCTATTGATCTTATTATCGTTAAAATCCACGAACATATGCAATTCATTGAACATAATGGAGGTAGAACTAAACAGGTTACGAACACTTTCGTAGGTCACATTTTTCGCTTTGAGTATTTTATCATCTTCTCTGGTGATCTGATCGCTGAATTTTTCTTGGCTGCTTTGATAAATTTTTGTGAGGCGGAGTAACCCTTCCGCGCTACAAACCTCGATTTTGTTGACATCCTTTTGCTGACATTGTGCGATGCATCGAGCGAGATATGTGTCGATAGCTGTCAGTCCGACAATAGCATCCTCGAGCGCCGCTTCTATAAGTTTTACAAACTTTTTCTGCGGTTCTTTTAGTTCATTGAATGTGACGGCATCTGCTGAGTGCAGTCCGAGCGCTGCACAGAATGCAACAGCGAGTAATGTTTTTTTGTAATAAGACATAAGGATTTTTTTGTTAGAATTAAAAATTAGAGTTGCGAATGTGTTTGTTTAGTCAAGTCCCTTTTATCAGCTTGTCGTAACACGTGATCACTGCAACTCATTATGGAGGGATTTTTCGGTAATCTCAAGACATAAAAAATAAGTTTTTTCGTTTATGGGCAAGTCTTGTGAGGGATTTTGGTTGTGCTAAGCGTGATTTACTTCTTGCGCTTTCCAAAGAAATGATCTCTCAAGAGCTTCCAAATTCGCCAAAATCCTTTCTTTCTGGCTACTTGCTCCATCATGTTGTCAATTTGTGTTAGCATTACATTAACGCATTCGTACGCTATGGAAGTATGTTCGTTGCTAGCAGGTTTTTCGCTAGCGATTGCAATGATCGTCTGCTCTGCCTCATTATTATCTTTTTCATCCATGTTAAGGAATTTAGCTGGAGACATTTGCTTAAGAAATTGAACTGGAGATAGTTGACCTTTTTGAGTCTTTTCGTTCTTGGGAGTCTTTTTGTTCTTGGGCGTAGTTTCGTTCTTGGGGGTCTTTTTGTTCTTGATGAGATCGTTGAGGAGCTTTTCGTTCTTGAGAAAATCGTCGTTGCTGACAACTTCACCTGTGTTTTCAATTTTATTATTTTTGTTCTTGAGGGTATTTTCGTTGTTGAATATTTTGGGCGTCACTAGCATGTTCTTAATTTTGTTATTCTTTGGCGTTTTGTTGCCGTCTTCCTCGTTTGTATTCTCTTCTTCATCGGAGTTTTCCTCGCTTGTGAAGCGGAACTCCCTACCACCGGACGGTATATAAGATAATATAGTCTCATGATTGTCGCCCGCTTTGTTTATGCTGTTTTTCTTCTCGGAGCTTTCTTTATTTGCGAAGCAGTCATTGCCGCTGCTTAACAATGGCCTCGATAGATTCAATGTCTTCTTTTCATTATTATCGTTTGCTTCGTTTATACTGTTTCCGTTTTCAAAACCTTCTTCGTTTTTGATGCTGGAATTGTCCTCATCGCTTGATGTTTCGTCGTCATTATCGTCTGCTTTTATGTTGCGCAGATAGTAGGGTAGGTCGGAAGATAATTCATTGAGTTTTTTCAGTAAGCTCTTTCTGAGTTGCTCTTTCTCGTTTTCAAAACCTTCTTCGTTTTTGATGCTGGAATTGTCCTCATCGCTTGATGTTTCGTCGTCATTATCGTCTGCTTTTATCTTGCGCAGATGCTCGGGTAGGCCGGAAGATAATTCATTGAGTTTTTCCAGTAAGCTCTTTCTGAGTAGCTCTTTCTTGTTTTCGCCTTCGTTGCCGAAGTTTTTTTGATTTTCATCCTTTTCTATTTTCTTTTCGGCGTCGTCTGAAAATAGAGATCGCGTCACGTCAAGCTTGTTGCCCGGAATATCGGTAATGGTTTTCTCGTTTTTCTGCGGTGCTTTTAGTTCATTGGATTTCATGGCATCTGCTGAGAGCAGTCCGAGTGTCGCACAAAATGCAACAGAGAGTAATGTTTTTTTGTAATAAGACATAAGGATTTTTTTGTTAAAATCGAAAATTAGAATTACAACTGTGTCGATTACGTCAAGTCTTTTTTGTTAATTTATTGCAGAAATATTTTCCAGAAATCTCAAGCCATAAAAAACACGACTTGCCTATTTGGACAAGTCGTGCTGTCAGTGTGACCTGATTGATGTTTTTTCGGTCCTCGATGTGAGGTTGGCTTTTAGTGGTCGACCTTAATTAATCGATTATTTTTTTTGAATGAGCCCTGCTTCGTTTAAAATGTCCCAAATTCGGACGTATCCTTGGTTTTCTGCTTCCTCGCGAGACATCTTTTTGATCAGCTTTATCTTGTTGATAATATTGTTGGATAGACCGTATGTGAATTGTTGCTCATCTTCCGGTTCTGTAATAATAAATGGCGCCATGCCCTCAACAAAGCCCGTGAAGGCAACAGGACTCACCTGTGGGACGTTTTTCTTCTTTTCGATCTTAATGATCTCATTGTCTTTCTTTTCGTCCTTTTTCTTCTCTATCTTGATTTTGAGGAAGTTGTTATCGTCTTCATTCTTCTTGATATCAATCTTCTTGATCTTATCGTCCTTCTCCATTTTTATGATATTTTCATCGTCATTAATTTTCTTTATTTCGATTTCCTTCTCGATCTTATTGTTATTCAAGATGTTACCATTATTCTGGATATCGTTATTATCGAAAACGAGAACACGATTGTCACGCAATTCGTTCTCGAGTTCGAAGATTTGTATTTCATTCCGTTCTTCCGCATCTAAACGCTTTGATTCTGTGTTTACGATGTGCCCAGCAATCTGGACGCATACCTGCACCAACCTTGCGTAACATCCCATGGAGCAGTAAGGATGTTCTTCATTGTTATCATCTTTGTCTAAATATGACAAATATCCCAAAAGCGTACTCACGACCTCTAAGGTACCTTGGTTTGCCTTGTCTTGTTCGTAAAGCTGCCTTACTAAAAGATAAACGAATTGCAGGAATTCATGCTGATCGGAATAGGTATCGCCCTTAACGTTGGAGTTGAAGCGGTCATAGGAATTTTTTAGTGCCGTCTTAATGTTGCTCAAAACTGCATCGGATCCACAGATTTCATGCATTTGTTTACACCAGTTGTAAATTTCATCAAAGGTGATATCTTCGGGATTTTTCTCCAGTTTGATATTTAATTTTTTCAAGTGGTTTTTAAAGACTGACGTGAACTCCAATTCGTGCATCTCTATGGCTATCTTCATGCTGCTTTCATTTTTCTGGAGCTTTTTATCATTTAGAATCCCAACGTTTATTCCAAAAATTTTCTCATTGAATTTTGCGAAAGCATTGAGGGCGTCTCTTAGCAATTGATATTTTTCTTTAATTTCATTGAGTTCTTTTTCTCTTTTTACTTTTCTTTCCAATTTTCTTTGGTTTTCCAATTCTATTTTTTGCTTTTCTTGCCTTTCTTTCTCCTGCAGCTCTTTTAGTTTTTTGTCCTCTTTGAGCATTTTTTCCATTTCTGGGTTATTATATTTTTTCCCAAACAAAATGTCGGCTATTCGGTTCCTGATTACGTCTTGGTCTGCAAAGCGGTTTTCAACGTCCTGATAGACCTCGTTTCCGTAAAAACCTAAAATAGCGTTGAGTTGCTTTATAAGGCCGTCTATTTCATTCATGAGTTGTTCTTTATTCTTATTGGGTGAGGTTTTGAACCACTCATCTATTTCATGAAAAAGAGAGATGACTTTCTCGCAAGTATCCCGCAAGAATTTTTTCTGCTCATTATTTAAATTGACGTTTTTTTCAGCTTCTTCCATTTTTGTCGTAAGCTCCTTGATCTCAGTGTTCCAAAGGCTATCTAGCGCTTGGAGTGCATTGTCCGGCATCTCCCCTGTTTGGCTGATTTGCATCCGTAGCAGGGCGAGAGTTTCGTACACTTGATACACCGGGTACCCAAGACGGTCATCTACAATAGTCTTTTCTTTGTAATTTATGAGCTCATCAAATTTAACACCGTTTGCGGAGTTGAATCCGGTAGCTGCAGCGACACCGAGTGTAGCGGCGAATAATAATTTTCTATAATAAGACATATGAATCCTTTTGTTGTTTAATTTTGCGGTTAAATGTTAAGAATTTATTGATCGTGTCAAGTTTTAATTGTATTTTTTTGTGAATTTTTTTGAGTCAACGTCCGCGCAATGTGTTGCGTTGCTAAGCAATTACTATCGTTAGGATATCTGTGGATGCCTCCCGCGAAAGGTAAATTTCTGCTGGGGCAACAATACCGCAACGAAATGCAGACTCGTCTATATCATAAGAATGTTTTCGGGCAATCGCAAGCCATAAAAAGCAAGACTTGCCGATTTAGGGCAAGTCATGAGGGATGGGGGGTGTGCTAAGCACTATCATTTACAGTCATGCAAGTGCTTCCAGATGTTCCCGTATCTTTCGTTTTCTGCGTGTTTGTAATCCATGTTGTAAATCTCATTGATCGTTTCCTGGTCGAGATTTTTTAATGCTTTGAGAGGGAATTGATCGACTAACTTTGCCTCACCTTCGTCTATTCTCTCATTCTTCTCTATTTCTTTCTCTTTGCTTTTTCCCATTTTGTTGTTCTCTTTGTTTTCTATTTTATTGCCGTCACCGGGTATTTCCTCCCACTTTATGTTATTAAGCAATCCGTGTTGGCTACTCGTAAAAGGATTTTCTCCTGCCTTCTTGTCATCGCGGGTGGGTGAAGGTATGTTAATGACGGTTACGTTCTGCTTTTTGATGTCTTTGAGGTTATACAAGTCGGTCAACTTCTTCTCTAGGATATTGTTGTTCAGGATATTGCCGTTGTTGAAGATATTGCCGTTGTTGAAGATATTGCCGTTGTTGAAGGTATTATTGTTGCCGAGCGTATTGTTATTTTTCTGATTAAGGGGTTTGAGGCTTTCTTGTATGGCGAGTTTTATTAACTCATCATCAAAGTTGTCGTCATTTGGAGAAGACGTATGCTTATTGTCTTCAAGTTGTTTGTTTTTATCCTTTGTAAATATCTCGCGAATCGGCGGTGTAGAGGAAAATTTTACCTCATCGGCTGCTGGGTTATAGAAATGATTTGAGGTGTTGAATTCATGCTGTTTTTTTGACTGGTTCGTTGTGATACTTCCCGTACCCATGTTGATCTCAACGCTCTCCAAGTTCTCGATTTCTGTGTTCTTGGTTTCGTCTAGGTTTTTGGAATATTGCGTTAGCAACTCTTGAAAAATGTCTAAAATTAGGAATCCTCTGTGCTCGACGCAGGATGCCATGTTGGTGTCGATGTCTAGTTCTGGATTGCACAGGCCTTGATGAAATTGTACAAATATGACAAGGAGGGTATCGTTCGGTTTGGGGCAAACTTCAATTGCGATGCTCAGTAAGCCGTAAAGATATATCAAGAGGTCATTTTGCAGCTTGTGTTTACTGGATTGCGAAAAGGATTTTGTTAACGCGTCGTCGATTGCGTCAATGAGCGTGATTGCTTGGAAGTAGCCTGCATCTGTGTCATAAATCCAGTTCCTAACATCCTCCATGTCGACTTTGTTGGTAGTTACCTTTAGCGACATCAATTCCTCCTTTTGCTTCTTAATTGTTTCTAGAGCATTTCCCCAAAAATCAACTTTGTTGTTGGCGTTTTCCTCGCTTTCCTTTTTGTTTTCGTTCTTCTCGATGCTGTTTTCGTTTTTTATGATACTTGCTTCTTTCTTCTCGTTTTGAGAAAATTCGTTCGCTTGTTTTTTTAAGCCCTCAATGAGCACTTGGAAGTCTTCGATCTGTCCCTTTGTCATCGCGCCGATGGCGGGTTGGATGCTGATTCCTATTGAGGTGCAGAATAAGGCAGTAATGAATAGAGCTTTTTTGTAATGAAACATAAATGTCCTTTGTTCAAAATTATGATCGAGGGTTACTGTTTTTTCCATTTTGTCAAGTTTTATATGTTTTTCTGTAGAGAAATTACATAATTTCTTTGTGATTTCTTTCTAAAATCACGTAATCGCTTGTTTGCCAAAACGATTTTGCTTGCTGAATAGATGATATATTTGCTTTAGCGTTGAAAGTCACTCGAATTCGCTCAAACTTTGCTTCATGGAGGTGCTTTCGTCAGAGCTGTTTGCAGAGACCCTAAAGGCTTGGTATCAAAGGCAAAAACGCGATCTTCCTTGGCGGACAGATGTGAGTCTCTATAAAACCGTTGTTTCCGAGTTCATGTTGCAGCAGACGCAGGTCAGCGTTGCGATCCCTTATTTTGAGCGTTGGATGGAGCGATTTCCCGACTTCCAGGCGCTGGCTGTCGCCAGCGAGGATGCTGTCCTAAAGTGTTGGGAGGGACTTGGTTATTATTCGCGCGCGAAGAACTTGCAAGCGTTGGCGAAGGCCGTTCCTCTTGCGAACGAAGATAGTTTGCGGCAGGTGAATTTTTGGCTGCAATTCGCCGGTATTGGCGACTACACCGCACGGGCCATCGTTAGCATCGCGTTCAACATTCCCGAAGCGGTCGTTGATGGTAACGTCATTCGTGTGTTGGCGCGTCTGACGCGAGAAACGCAAGTATTTAAGAATGGAGCGGCGTGTGTGAATTTTTTTCGCCCCCTCGCGGAAAAGTGCTTATGCCACTCCGATCCAGGAACTTACAATCAAGCGGTCATGGAGCTTGGGGCTGTGATCTGTAAAAAATGGAATCCTGTTTGTCAACAGTGTCCCGTTTGCGAATTGTGTGTCGTGCGTGTGCATGGAAATGCCGACGCTTATCCTAAAATTCAAACGAAAGAAAAGACTCACGTCATTGAAATTGAACGCTTTTTTATTGTAAAGGACGCCAAAATTCTTCTCCAAAAAATTCCCCAAGATTCCCAGCGTTTACGCGGATTGTTTGAGCTGCCAAAGGGCAGTGACTGCGCGCAAATTCTCCACAAAGGCCCCTTGCTTTTTTCCGGAATCCGCACAATTGCTCAGCAAACCTTCAAAGAAACCATCTATGCGGCAAAAGACGCGACAAAAACAAACATCCAGCACTGTTTACGCTCCGGTTGCGTCTGGATTCCCTTAGACCAACTAAAAAATACTCCCCTGTCGGGTCCTCACGCGCGCTGGATCAGGATGCTTTTGGGAACCGATCCGACGATATTGTGAGGCTTTTCTTTAACAATGAGTAACGCGTTACAAGCTACTACGAGCGTGTTGGTAGGACTGGACGAACGCTGACATACAACCCGTTTTCGCGCTTCTGCTTCAACATGTTGTTGAACGCGGCGACCTTTCCCTTGCGCCTTCTGATTGCAGAGGGTTTCTCGAAATGCCGCTTGTTTTTCGCATCTTTAATGATATTTTCGCGGTCAACTTTCTTTTTAAAGCGGCGAAGTGCCTTCTCCAATTGCTCGTTTTTGCGTATTTTGACGTGAACAGACATAGAATAAGAATAAATTGTATAGAAATCTAAAAGTAAAAGTCACTACTGTTGATAGAAAATAAACAAGGTCAATGTTTTTTTAATGCGTCAGGCAACTCTCGATCTTTTCCTTCAGGCTCTCCTTGTCCGAAAACCCGACGCATTGGCCAACCACGGCGCCGTTTTGGAAAATAAGTAGGGACGGAATGCTGCGAATGTGGAACTTCAACGCAAGGTTCTTATCGTCTTCAATGTTAACCTTGTAGAATTGCACGCGCGTTTCCATTTCTGTCGCCAATTCCTCTACGATCGGCCCCAAAGCCCTGCACGGGCCACACCAAGGTGCCCAAAAATCCACAACAACCGCCTTGTCGTTGACATTGACGTGTTCCGCAAAATTAGTCTCGCTGAGCTCCGTTATTTTTTCTGGTGCCATAGTTTTATGAAATCGACAATTATCATGAACGAACACACAAAAAAATCAAATGAATAAATAAGAATTTTGTGGGGAAGGGGGGTATTTTCCGGAGAACCATTTTTTTGCAAAAAATTGGTTCTCCGGACCTCTCCAAAAAAAACTCTTAATTCGGAAGGCATTTTTTGGGCACGTAGTGCCCAAAAAATGCCTTCCGATACCGCTTTTCTTTTGAAGGTTCGGAAACTTTTTCTGTTCTGGAACAGAAAAGTTTCCGATCTACCAAATGAAAACATTAAAGACCTGCACGTCATCTTTGTCGTCTTGTAGAGGGCGCGTGTGGAGCCAGATTTTGATGTGTAGGGGAGAGGAGTGGGCATTGAGATTTTCCTCGGAGAGGGGGTTGATGGGGATCCATTGAGATTTTTGGTTTGGCTGATTTGGGTGCAACAAGAAATCGATTCCGAAAATCAACTTAGAGACGTTTGTCAGCAGCACGTCTGCGTGAATCACTTGTGCGGGAGTTGAATTGTATTTTATAAGCTCTTTCCTGACAAGAAGATAAGTCTTGAGCGGGGTGTCGGGAAGTAGGGCGTATTCAACGATTTTTTCAGGATTTCCTTTTTCGTCAGGATTTTCGAGAGATCGATGCGTTAAGATTAAGGAGTTTTCTGCAGTGAGTGTGCTAAAGGAGTCCGTTGTTTTTGGAAATTTTATGGAATTTTTATGATAGATATTGGATCGGAAATCTTTCGTGAGGATTTGAAAGCAGCGGTGCATGCTTAAAGAATGTGCGACAGAATGCTGTTGCTGAGTCATTGATTGATAAGACTTTAAGATCCAATGTTGGGTGAAAAACAGGATGATCGCTGAAAGGCAAATCACGAGACAAAGCTCGATCAGCGAGTATCCGCCAACGTTCTTCGAGTTGCGGCGCGGCAAAAAGATGCAAAAAAGATGTTTTTTTCGGTTGACCAATGGAATGTATGTCATTTCTATTAATTCTCGAATCAGAAGTCGAATTTAATTCTCAATCAATATTAATTCTATGAATAAAACAGAACTCGTAAAGCTGGTACAAGAAAAATTAGGCAATTGTACTAAATCTGAGGCGGAACGTAGCGTCGAGGCCGTCATTGAAGCTCTTAAGGAAGGGATCACGACTGATCACAACGTCCAAATCATTGGTTTGGGCACGTTTGACGTCGCTCAACGCGAGGCCAGGGAGGGCCGCAATCCGAGAACCGGAGAGACAATGAAGATCCCGGCCTCGAAAACAGTGAAGTTTAAGGTGAGTAAGCATCTTAAAGAAAGCCTTTGATTTTAGCAAGGGCGCGTAGCGATTTCGAGTGCTAGGGTTCCGTTACGCTTCGGATCACGAATTGCTCACGTACTATGGTACGCTCCGCAATTGTGTCTTTGCGTAGCCGTCCCTATCATCTCGAAATCGACAGCGCCCTCGCTAAAATCTCGGATTAACACCCTGGCTAAGTCTTCGGTTTTTTGCTCTCGGACACTTCCCAAAAAAATCTTTGTTCGAAAGGCATTTTAGTTTGGCCTGTACGGCAGAACTAAAATGCCTTTCGATGTGCTTTTCTTTTGAAGGTTCGGAAACTTTTCTTTTCCAGAGAAAAGAAACAGTTTCCGAAATTTTTCAATATAAATACCATCCTGCCTATCCTACCCCCCATGCATACGATTTCTGAACTGCGGTTGTTGTTGGATAGCTTGGGTCATCGGCCGAAGAAGTCGTTGGGGCAGAATTTTTTAGTGGATGGGAATATTTTGGAGAAGTGCGTCGCTTGGGCGGATATTTGTCATGGGGATGCCGTTGTCGAGATAGGGGCTGGGTTGGGGACATTAACGCAAGCGCTTTTGGAGGCTGGTGCGGAAGTCTTTGCAGTGGAGCGAGATGAGAGGCTAGCACAGTATTTGACGGAAACGCTTGGGAGGCGATTTAAGAGGAGTTTTTTCTTGAAAATAGCTGATGCGGTGAGATTTCCGTTAGCGGGATTGCCTGAGGGACGTCAGCATTACTGTATCGTGGCCAATTTGCCGTATGCGATCATAACTCCTTGGCTGGACGGCGTTTTGTCGTCACCGATTTTACCGGAAAAGATGGTTCTGATGCTGCAAAAAGAGGCCGCCGATCGCCTGTTAGCCAACCACGGAAGTAAGGCATACAGCCCCATGTCGATCTTCCTCAACGGTTTATTCGAATGCACGCAACGGTACGTCGTTTCGCGCGAGTGCTTTTTCCCGCGGCCTGCAGTGACGTCAGAATTGGTCCTGCTAACGCGAAAAACCACGCAAGTTCGCTTTCCTAAAGATATCAGGGATTGGATCCGCGCCGTATTTTCGCAACGCAGGAAACAACTCCGCAATGCCCTCAATAACGCCGCCAATCCCCTTCTCTCCCAACTCTTTACTGATGCCCTACATGCCAACGGCTACCAACTCACCGACCGCGCGGAAGACATTCCGTACGCCGTTTGGGCTGCGTTAGGAGCGGTGAAGTGAGGGTGAGGAAGAATATGCGGGAACCCTTCTGTTCCAGAACAGAATGGGTTCCCGCACCCTCCCAAGAAAAGCGGTATCGGAAGGCATTTTTCTGGCACGTAGTGCCAAAAAAATGCCTTCCGAATGAGAGTTTTTTTGGAAAGGGTCCGGGAAAACCAATTTTTGCAAAAAATGGTTTTCCCGGTATCGCTCCCTCTACGGAACCAGCCTAAAGAACACGCGCTTGCCGATTTGGAAGACAAGGGGTTGGGCGGCAGTGAGTTGTGGGATGGGAGTGGAGAGGTCGGTCATTTTTTGCTGATTAATTTTGATAGCGCCCTGTTCGCAGAGACGTTTAATTTCCTTCTTGCTATCAACGAGATGAGTGGCTGCGATGACGTCGAGGAGGGAATTTTGGGGCAAATGGAGGGTTTTTAGGGAAAAGCTGGGCATTTCGGAGGGTATTTCCTTGCGTGAGAAGATTGTTTCGAAGCGTTCCTGGGCGTCGTGGGCGCTTTTCGTGCAATGCAGGAGTTGCGTGAGGCGGAAGGCGAGCTCCTTTTTCATCTCCATAGGATGCGTAGATTCGTGTGCTTTCAGATCTGCATCGCTTTCTCCCAGAAGGAGTTGAAAGTAGGATCGCATGAGGGCGTCGGGAATCGACATGATTTTCCCGAACATATTTTCCGGGGAGTCGTTGAACGCCACGTAGTTGTCGTAGCTCTTGGACATCTTGCGTTCGCCGTCGAGTCCAACGAGTAGGGGCATGCAGATGACGGCCTGTTCGCTTTGGCCAGCGTCCTTTTGTAACACCCTCCCCACCAACATGTTAAAGAGCTGGTCGTTACCGCCAATTTCGACGTCAGATTCGAGTGCAACGGAATCGTATCCCTGTAAAAGAGGGTAGAGGAATTCTACGATGGAAATTGGAGTCTGCTCGGTAAATCGCTTGTGAAAGTCTTCCCGCTCAATCATTTGCGCAACGGTCATCTTGCGCGCCAAATTGAGAAGATCCGCGCAGGAAAGCTTGTTTAGCCATTCGCTGTTGCGTCGAACGATGGTCTTTTCCGGATCCAGAATCTTAAACGCCTGCTCCAGATAGGTTTTTGAGTTAAAAGCCACCTCCTTCTCCGTCAGCACCGGTCGCGTCGCCGAACGCCCAGACGGATCCCCAATCATCGCGGTGTAATCGCCAATCAGCAAGATCGCCGTGTGCCCCAAATCCTGAAACGTCTTCAGCTTATTGAACACCACCATGTGCCCAAATGTCAAATCCGGACGCGTCGGATCCACCCCAAACTTCACCCGCAAGCTCCTCTTTCCCAACAGCTTCTCCTTCAACCCATCCTCCCCAGCGATCCTCTCAATCCCGCACTTAATGCGCTCCAAACAATCCCCACTCATTCAAAAAAAGTAAGAAAAAGGTCAAATGATGTCAAGGTGATTTGAAGAGCTACCAGCCCCCATTTTTTTTGTAAAAATGGGGGAGGGGCCCGGACCCTTCCGCCAAAAATTTGGCCCAATCCCATCAAAAAGTAAAATTAACTACCCGACTTTAGGATGGAGCCGATAACCTCGAAGAGGTTATTGGCTCTATGATCAAACCCAAATTCGCATACTTTCAAGTGCAAAGTAAAGGTCGAAGCGCCCATGCCGTTAAATTTCGCGAGCTTGCGCTTAGCAAAATTCGAAGAGAATTTTGTGCCATTGATAGGCGACTTTCCGTGCGCAAATTCGTTGTGCGAATGAAACGCTCAATAATGCTCGTAACCGTCCAAAATCAGCCTGTTGCGTCGTGGGCCTTCCATCCGTCTGCGCGCAAGTATCCATGGATCCCTCGAGAATTTCCCCTTGAATAATCGGCATTAGCGACTCTTTTTGAACCATGTGGAACCACCGTCACAAACACTTTTCTGTCGCGTTTCAATAGCCCAAGAACCGGTGTTTTACCCAGCTGCCCAACAGCCTCTTTTTCCACGTATCCTCTTGGATCCGAAGTACGATTCGTCGGCCTCGAACACGCCCGTTTCCTTCGTTGTTTCTCGCAAACTTGACTTCAAAATAACCTCCCGAAACAGCCCGTAATGCAAATTGACCGTCTTCCGATTTAACCCCACGATTCTCGTCGTTTGCGTCGCCGTCACCTCCTCGCAACAACACCTCATTATCTTTTTTGTTTTTTATTTGCTGATCTTGTTCCTCTTCATCATCTTAACTATTTTTTCTTGTTGTGATGATGGTCAAGAGACTTTTTTTACAATGGAATCCTAGCGCTCAAAATAGACGCCACGCCTGCGGAATTTGGAGCGAGCGAAGGGATTCGAACCCTCGACGTCCACCTTGGGAAGGTGGCGCTCTACCAACTGAGCTACGCTCGCACTCATATTAAAAAACGAAAAAATTTGCTCTCTGTAAACAAAAAAATGTATCAAGATGGTTTCATGATAAAAAAAGAAGATACGTTTGCGGATAAAACGCTCTATATTTTGACCGGTCCGACGTGTTCGGGAAAGACGGATCTCGGGATTGCGTGGGCGATTAAGCATGATGCGGAGATTCTTTCGTGCGATTCGTTGTTGGTTTACAAGGAGATGGATGTCGGGACTGCGAAACCCACCAAGGAGCAAATGAGATGTGTTCCGCATCACGGAATCGATCTCGTTTCTATCGATACCCCTTACAACGTCAAGCAGTACCTCGATTACGCACTCACGACCGTTGCATCGATTTTTTCAAGAAAAAAGCGCGCTCTCGTCGTTGGAGGTAGCGGTTTTTACCTGAAATCCTTCTTTGCGCCCGTTGTCGATGACTATGCGTGCGATCCAAACGTGTTGAGTGCGATTAACGACATTGAACAAACAGATGGCTTGCAAGGGCTTATCGCCCAACTGCAAACGCTCAATCCAGGCGCTGAACTTGGCTCATTGATCGATATTCACAATCCCGTTCGCGTTAAGAACGCCCTCATGCGCTGTCTTTGCTCTGGAAAAACACTTCCAACGCTGTTGAACGAATTTTCTCAACGGAAATCGGCATTTACGAATGAAAAACGTATTTGCGTTCTTTCCCCGCCACAAGATGTTCTGAGAGAACGCATTCAGTTGCGTGTGCAAACTATACTCAAAAATGGTCTCATCGAAGAAGTTCGCATGATCCTGGGTCCGCTCCTGCAGAATCCCATTGCACGTAGAGCCATCGGTTACCGTGAAACGATCGACTACCTCCAAGGTCGCTTGCCACTCACCCAACTCGAAGATACCATTTACCGCAATACGCTGGGGCTCGTTAAAAAACAACGAACCTGGCTGAGAGGCCGTAGCGATTTCGAGCGGCAGTGGGGATGAATTGTAATTTCGGAAAACTTTCTTTTCGAGGAAAAGAAACGTTTTCCGAACCTTTCAAAGAAAAGCGTATCGGAAGGCATTTTTTCAGCACGTAGTGCTGGAAAAATGCCTTCCGAATAAAAATTTTTAGGGGAAAGGGTCCGTGAAAACCGATTTTTGTAAAAAATGGTTTTTTCGGATACATAAAAAACAAGAGCAAACCGCGTGAGGACGTAGCAAGTTCGAGATGATAGGGACGGCTACAGAGAAATTTAATTCCTGAGCGTACCGGGATTGATTAAATCGATCGGCGCTATAGCAAGTTCGAGATGACGAGTAGGCGCGCAAGGTCGATTGAAGGGAGTGTTTTTTGCAAAAAACAAGAGCAAACCGTGTGAGGCCGTAGCAAGTTCGAGATGATAGGGACGGCTACAGAGAAATTTAATTCCTGAGCGT
>CAYWEO010000003.1:32284-69142 GCA_964457855.1 uncultured Opitutales bacterium
GTAGCAAGTTCGAGATGATAGGGACGGCTACAGAGAAATTTAATTCCTGAGCGTATTGAAATACGTGATGGAATTAAATTTTTCTGTAACGGAACCCTAGCGCTCGAAATCGCTACGGCCTCACGCGGTTTAAGCGTTCGCCCAGGAAATGGAAGGAGAGAACGGTAATGGCGAAGATGGCGCAGGGGAGTAGGAGGAGCCAGGGATAACGTTCGCCGTTTTTTGCGCCGTCGAGGATGAGGAAGCCCCATGAGGTTTGCGGTGGGCGGATGCCGAGACCAAGGAAGCTGATGAAGGCTTCGTCGAGAATCATACTGGGAATCATGAGGGTTGTGTAGGCGGTAAGCGTTGTGAGGAGGTTGGGTAGAATGTGCTTTCGAATGGTGCCGAAAAAGCTTTGGCCGTAACATCTTGCGGATTCGATGAAGGTTTTGGATTTGATGGACAGGGTTTGAGACCGTACAATACGAGCAATGATGAGCCATTTCACGCATCCCAGGGCAAAAATCAGCGTGATGGGGCTGTTGTTCCATGATGCCAAAAGGACGACGATGAGGGGGAATGGGAGGGGGTATAAGATGTCGAGGAGGCGCATCAAGAGCTTGTCGCCCAACGGCTTAGAGAGGCCCGATAACGTACCGTACAGGGTGCCAATCATGAGAGAAATGCCCGTTGAACAGAGACTTACGGTGAGAGAAGTTCTTCCGCCATAAAGGATTCTGAGTAAGAAGTCCCGTCCGAGAAGGTCTGTTCCAAACCAGTGCGAGAGAGACGGTTGCTGAGGGCCGACGAGAAGGTTTTGTGCACTGTGAGGGATCAGAATGGGGGTCAAAAAGCAGGCAGTGGCGATGGTAGCGATGCAGCAAAAAGCAAAGCGGTAGATAGAGAAGGGCTTGAGTAAAGAAGCGAGAAACGGATGCTGTTTTGTGCGTTTCATGATGCGGTGCTGTGTCGTGGGTTGATGATCGCTAAGAGAATGTCGGCCAATAAGTTACAAATAAAAATGAGAGATGCGAAAAAGAGAACCGTTCCGATAATAACGGGATCATCGCGGTTGTAAATCGCTTGGATAAAGAGAGATCCGGCTCCTGGGAGATGAAACAGCGATTCGACGACAAGCGATCCGCTGAGCATAATGGCGGCCGTAGGACCCAGATACGCAATTGTCGTGGGGAGGGCGTTTTTCAGCAGGTGTGTGAAGAAAATGCGTTGCTGCGAAAGGCCTTTCGCGTGTGCTGTGCGAATGTAGGGGGCATCTAGGAGGTCGACGACGTTGTTACGCATGAGTTTCGTGATGGAGGCTGCGGACAAATACGATTGCGTCAGGCAGGGTAGGAGGAGGTCTCTTGGCGAGGTATATCCGACGAACGTGAAATTGTTCCAATTCAGACCAACGAGCAAAATCAAAAGTGGGCCGATGACGAAGGGGGGACTACAAACGCCTGTCATGGCAATCATCATGATGCCGTTGTCCAGGAAAGAGTTAGGCTTCCACGCGGCAAGGATTCCAAAGCCGATGCCAAAGATGCAAATGACTGCGATCGACAGCCCGCCGAGTTTGAGACTCAAAGGAATACGTTCCTTTAGTAATTCTACGGTTGTTTTCCCGGGATATTGCAAGGAAGGGCCGAGATCGCCTTTACAGAGGTTTTTTAGGTAGCAAAGATATTGGGCCAGAGGACGTTTGTCGTAGCCGTAGTGGGCTTCAAGCGCTCTTTTGACGTTGGGCTGCAGACTGTTTTCGCGATCAAATGGCGCGCCAGGAGTCCATTTTACGAGAAAAAAAGTGATCGTCAGGACCGCAAAAATTACGGGAATGCTCTCCCAGAGGCGTTTGAAGATGAAGCGCATCATTTTTATTTATGGTTTTAAATTAAGCACGGAAACGTCGTGCCAATCAAGCACATTGGAGTGCCAATTTTGGACGCTTTCGTGCACGAGATGCGAAGAGAGGTTTGCGTGGATGGGAATAGCTGGAACGCATTGCGTGAGAATGGCTTCCGCTTTGTAAAGTTTTGCGAGACGTTGAGGCCCATGAGGAAGGGTGGTAATTTGCGAAAAAAGGGCATCAAACGTTGAGGAATGCCACTGAGCGAAGTTATTGGGAGAACTTGATAACCAAGGAGATAGAAATGTTTGCGGATCAGGGAACTCCGCGATCCAGCCCCCCCGCGCGATGGCGAAATTGTGCGTTTGTCTGCGATGCAGGAATGCTTTCCACTCTAAGCTGATGATTTCCACAGAGATATGAAGGTTGCGATCCCACATTTCCTGAATTGCTTCTGCTAAATAATGCTGTCCCTCCGTATCGTTGAAAATCAGCTGCAATTTCGGGAAATTCTTCCCGTTCGGATAGCCAGCATCGGAAAGAAGGTGTTGGGCTGCAAGAATATTTTCTTTAACGCCGTTTTTGGACACAGAATCGCTCATAACCAATGTGTATGCGGGCACATGCTTCTTCACGGTTGCATTGCCGGCCAGCAACTCCCGATTGATCGCCATTGACAGGGCCCTCCGCACACGCGCATCATCAAGCGGTTTGCATCGTGTATTCAGCACGTAGCTGAAAATTCCCCAAAACGGCGCAAGTTTCAAGCACGGCGTTTTCGCATACACCATTAGCTTTTGATACGGAACGTTTTCCGTGATGTGCAGCTGCTGATTCCGGAACGCCCGTTCCTCCGTGTGCGGATCCGAAAAGGAGAAAAATTCCACCGCGTTCAAGGGAACGTTTTTCTCGTTCCAGTAGAAGGGGTTTTTGGCAACAGTCACCGAATATCCCGTCTGCCAAGTCGCTAACCGAAAGGGCCCATTTGAAATATAGCATTCCGGTGATGTCCAGCAGTGGTCATTTTGCGCATTATTCTCCGAAAGTGCTTTAGGATGAATGGGATACGCGATTGGCTGCATCAAAATCGATAAAAGTGTAGAACAGGGACGTTGCAGTTGAATCTCCAAGCACAGGGGGTTGATAGCCCTAACTCCCACAGCGCCAAAGTCTTTCGTCACTCCTCGATGAAAGGATTCTGCGTTCTTAATTCCATACAGCAAAGGTGCTTGCGACGAAAGGGAACTCGGCGAAAGCGCTCTCTCAAAAGCACTTACAAAATGCTCCGCCGTCAGCGGATCCCCGTTCGACCACCGTGCATCCTTTCTCAAAAAGAACCGATACTTTCGCCCACCGTCCGACACCTCCCACCTCTCCGCAACCCCCGGAATCGCTGCCAATGTCCTCGGATGAAAACGCACCAACCCCTCAAACAGTGCCCCCAAAACCACCTTCTCCGGCACCTCCGTCGCCCCACACGGATCCAAATTCCTCACCTCCTGCCCCACCCCCATCAGCAACCTCCCCTCCCCGTTCGCCCTCTCCACCACCGTCGTTCGCGCCCCGCACCCGGCAAGGAGGAGGGCAAGGGTGAGAAGGAGGAGGAGAAGAGAGATACCGGAGGGGGTATTTTTTGCAAAAACAACCCCCTCCGGACCTCCCCTGAAAAAACTCCTATTCGGAAGGCATTTTTGCGCCGACCCGCAGGTCAGCGCAAAAATGCCTTCCGATATCGCTTTTCTTTTGAAGGTTCGGAAACTTTTTCTGTTCTGGAACAGAAAAGTTTCCGAAATTTTTAAATTTAAATAGCTACGCATGGCTCGAAATCGCTATCCCGCCCGACTTGGAGGATACGGTCGCTGACGTGTTCGACAAGCGCCATATCGTGGGCGACAAAGAGGTAGGTGAGGTTAAGTTCTTTTTGGAGGTCCTGGAGGAGGTTAATGATGGTGGCCTGGACGGAAACGTCGAGGGCGCTGACGGGTTCGTCGCAGATGATGAGTTCCGGTTCGACGGCGAGGGCGCGAGCGATGCCGATACGTTGACGTTGGCCGCCGCTAAATTCGTGGGGGTAGCGCGAAAGGCTTTGTTCAGGGTTCAGGCCGACCTTATGTAAGAGATTGCTAATGCGCTCTTTACGTTCCTGTTTTGCGAGGTGCTTGAAATGAATGTCGATGGGTTCTGCGATGATGGATTCAACGCTCATGCGTGGGTTGAGGGAGCCAAAGGGGTCCTGGAAGATCATCTGGATCTTCTTTCTGTAGGGAAAGAAGGCCTTGTTGGAGAGGGACGATATTGGGACGCCTTGGTATTCGATGGAGCCGGAAAATAGAGGGACGAGGCGAACGATCGCGCGCCCGATGGTCGTTTTTCCGCTGCCGCTTTCCCCAACGAGGCCGAGCGTGGTGCCGCGTGGGATAGAGAAGGAAACGTCGTCAACGGCTTTGATGTAGCCCGTCGTTTTCTTGAAAATGCCACGAGTGATGGGAAAATAAACCTTCAAGTTTTTGACGGACAACAGGGGAACGGAATCGGTTGACTTAGTCATTGGGGCGTAGCGAGTTGCGTGTAATCGATGGTGGTGAGGCGCTTATGACGATTGCCGGGTTTTGGGATGCAGGCGATCAAGGCCCTTGTATAGGGGTGTTGGGGGTTGCGAAGAATGGCGTCCGTGGGGCCTTCTTCGACGATTTTCCCTTGGAACATGACCAAAACGCGTTGCGCGAAGTGATCGATGACATTGAAGTTGTGCGTGATCAGCAAAATGGACATGTTGAGCCGTTCGCGTAAATCCTTGAGGAGGTCGAGGATCTGTTTTTGCGTTGTGACATCGAGGGCCGTTGTGGGTTCGTCGGCGACCAGGATGCGCGGTTGGCAAGCGAGGGCCATCGCAATCATGACACGTTGCTGCATGCCGCCGCTAAACTCGTGGGGATACGCATGATAACGTTTTTCGGGTTCGCGGATGCCAACGAGATCCAGGGCCTCAATGACGTGCGTTTTGACATCTTTGACGTGCGGCAAATGGAGCTTAACGGTTTCCGCGATTTGGTAACCGATCGTAAAAACGGGATTCAATGAGCTGCAAGGCTCTTGAAAAATGTAGGCAATTTCTTTCCCGCGAATTTTTCGTAATTCGTTGCTATTGAGATCCAAAATAGACTGGTTTTTGTAGAGAATTTGACCCTGAATCGTGCAGACCGGTGGGGAGGGCAAAAGACGGGTTAACGCCAACGCCGTGACGGACTTCCCACTGCCACTCTCACCAACGATGCCGAGCGTTTCTCCGGAATTGATGTGAAAAGAAACGTCTCTGACGGCTTGGACTTGCGAACGTTGCGTAGAAAATCGCACACTTAAGTTGTTAACTTCGAGGAGCTTCATGATGTTGGTGTTGACGTTGTCGTTCACGATTCTGTATTGATTTTTGGGTCAACGATGTCTCTTAGTCGGTTGCCAATGATGTTGAATGCCATGACAGTCATTAAAATGCACAAACCGGGCGTCAAAAGCCACCAAAAATTCAACATAAAAACCTTCATGTCCTTTTGCGTGTACTGTAACATCAGCCCCCACGACGCGGTGGGTTCCTGGATCCCCAATCCAAGAAAACTGAGGGCGGCTTCTCCAAGGATATAGGCGGGAATGCTGAGCGTTGTGGCAACCAGCAAATAGCTACTCAGGTTCGGCAAAATGTGGCGAAAAAGGATTTTTGTTGTCGATTGCCCCATCGATTCCGCGGCTAACACGAACGGTCGCGTCCGAATAGAGGCCGCCATTCCGCGGATAATTCGCGCCGTTCCAGGCCATCCGATGAACGATAAAATAACGACGATCATGAAGTACATTTGCCCAGAATCGAAATGAGATGCCAAGGCCGAACGAATTGCCAGCAGCAAGTACAATCCTGGAATCGCCATCAAAAATTCGACCATTCGCATCAGTATGAAATCGAATTTCCCTCCAAAGTATCCCGACAGGGCTCCCAGAATGAACCCGATGCAGAGATTGATCGCAACCCCCACCAGCCCAATGGTTAAAGAAATCTGTGAGCCATACAGTAAGCGCGAAAAGACGTCCCTCCCGACCGCATCGCTCCCAAGCAGATAGATTCTGTCGTTCGGATCGCTAGACTTGACTTGGAAGAGTTTGCTTTGCAACGGAATCAATCCAAGCAGCTTATACGGCTTTACCTTCGCAAACCATTGAATTGGAACCGTTTTCCCAGGAATGGCTCGATACTGAGCACTCTTTGGATGCACATTTTCATAAACTTGGCACTGCAGCAAACCATTACGCCAGAGCAATTTCGTTGGCGGATGAAAACTTTTTTTCAGATTCTGCTCCTCTTGCGCATACGGCGCTACGAACGCCGCTGCCATCGCAAGCACGTAAAGCCCCCCCAACACAATGCACGCCGCGACGCTCATGCGGCTCTTTAAAAAATTTTGCCAATAGTTCATGAAGGTTCGAAAAAATAGATTTAGGGAAGGGGAAGAGAAAGGCAATCGGAAACCTTTGTTTTCCAGAAAACAAAGGTTTCCGAACCTTCAAAAGAGAAGCGGTATCGGAAGGCATTTTTATGGCACATAGTGCCAAAAAATGCCTTCCGAATAAAAATTTTTTGAAAAGAACACATCTATCAGGGCGCCGTAGCAAGTTCGAGATGATAGGGACGGCTACAGGAAAAATGGAATCCCCTGAGCGTACTAACGTACGTGATGGGGTTCGGTTTTTCCTGTAACGGAACCCTAGCGCTCGAAATCGCTACGGCGCACCCTTGGATCTACGACTCCCAGAAGCACGTCTGCCAGCAAGTTCCCGAGGATGAGCATGAGGCAAGTGACGACGACGATGGCCATGAGGAGGTACTGGTCCTGCTTGGTGAGGGCTTCGTAGATGAGTTGGCCGAGGCCGGGGTAGTTCATAACATTTTCGATGAGGAGGGAGCCGGAGAGGAGGCTGGAGAAGGCGAATCCGAGGTGAGTGATGAGGGGATTTAAGGCGTTCTTTAGGACGTGTTTAAAGAGGATGGAAAATTCTGAGAGGCCCTTTGCGCGCGCGGTTGTGACGAATTCTGAGCGGAGGTAGTCGAGGGCGTTGGCTCGAAGGATGCGGGAGGTGTTGGCGACGTGGCACGCGCTGAGGACGAGCGTTGGCAAAATGAGGTGCTGGAGGTAGTCGAGGAATTGTTGTCCTGGAGGGAGGAAGGCGTGATCAAGGGACGTTTTTCCGAAGCAAGGAAGTAGGCCGGTTTTTGCGGCAACGAAAACGGCGATGAGGGCGAGGAAAAACTCCGGAATCGAGAGGGCAATACAGGAGAAGATGTTGCAAATTTTGTCAAAAATGGAGTCGCGAAACGCCGCTGCGAGGAGACCGATTGGAATCGCGATCAGCCATGTTAGGATGAGCGACGACAGTGCCAGAAAGAGCGTTGCGGGAATGCGTTGCGCTAGGAGGTCAGTGATGGGGATGTGGTAGGTCCACGAATATCCAAAGTCTAAACGCAAAACGTGCTTGATCCACAACACATATTGCACGTACCACGGCTCATTGAGCCCAAAACTGTGCTCCATCGCATCAATATACGCCCTCGGAATGTTCGGCGTCATCCGCAACTGCGTCAGAAAGTTTGTGTGCGTCAACGACATCAGGAAAAACACCAACAACGTGATGCCGAACAAAAGCGGTACCGTCGCAAGGAGGCGTTTGAGAATGAGTTTGCTCATAGGGAGGAGAGAGAGGGGGGGGGAATAAGGGATTTTATTCGGAAACTTTTCTGTTCCAGAACAGAAGAAGTTTCCGAACCTTCAAAAGAAAAGCGGTATTTTTTGCTCATGCTGAGCAAAAAAGGGAACAAAATCTGGAATGGACGGCCTCGATTTTGAGATGACGAGCAGGCGCGCGAGAACGAGATGCCTGAGCGTACTGTAGTACGTGATGGCATTGATGCCGAGCGCAACGAACTCGCCGCTCAAAATCGACGCCGTCCCTCCCAGATTTCTTCGATATTCCAGGAGACGGGGATATATGAGGGGGGGATGCGGATATTTTGCCATTTATCTTTAATTCCTGTGAAATGGTTGGGGGAGATCAAGAAAATAAGGGGGATTTGTTCGCTAAAAATGGTTTGGATGCGACGGACGTGGGTGAGGCGCTGCTGCTCGTCGAAGGTTTGTTCTTGGAGGTGAACGAGTTGATCGATTTCGCGTTCCCAAGATGTTGCGGGAGAGAGTTGTTTTGGGTTCCAAAGGTGCATGTCGCCGCTGCTGAGGAGGAGAGACTTTACCTCGGATGGGTCAGTGGAGGTTGATGAAAGGGCCATGCAGGCGGCTTCGTAATGATTTTGTTGTAGCCTGTCGAGCATGGTGCCAAAATCGACGTAAGCGAGGCGCATTTGAATGCCAATGTCCTTGAGATTTTGCTGTAAAATCGTCAAATAGGAGTCGTCTCCGGGATTGGCGTCGAGGAGCTCGAATTCGACGGTATGTCCTTCTGGATCAATGAGTAAACCATCTTTATTTGTAGAAAAACCGATCGCTTTGAGCAATTGTTTTGCTTTTTGCGGTTGATACGGATACTTTTTAACATTGGGATTGAACCACTTACGGTTGGTTTCTGAAATGATTGAGTGGATGCAACGGCCATGACCGAAGTAAAGTGTTTGGATCATCCCTTCACGATTCATGCTGTAGGCGATGGCCTGACGGAACTCCTTCTGCGCGAACCACTTTAGTTTGTACGATTGAACGCGATCTTTTGAGTTCGGATTCAAATTGAACCATAAAAACGAAATCAGTGCGGCGGGTCCGCGATCGTAAAGCGTAAAGTGGTACGTGGACTGAAGTTTAGAGACCCACGTGAAATCTGTTGGAGACAAAGGACTTGCGTCGGTTTGACCCGTGGAAAATAGGATGGTTTGCGTGTTGGGGTTGTGGATAAATTGTGTAATCAAAAAATCGATGTACGGAAGTCGTTGCCCGCGCTGATCTACGCGCCAATAATGCGGGTTTGGTTCCAAGATAAGCGACTCTCCCGGCTTGTAAGAATGAATCGTAAATGGGCCCGTACCAACGATTTCTTGCGGAGATTCAATGGCAGTTTGGAGAGTCCATTGCTGCAAAAGCTGTCCGTTTTTAAAAGCTGTCTTTAGTTTGTGTTTCGGAAGAATAAGGATGCCCGCTAAATCGCTCAAAAACGGAACGTAAGGGACTGGTGTTGTGATGGTTACGGTATGAGCGTCCGTCTTCGTCCAAGTAATCGTTTTCCCATCAATTGTGAGCTGTTCGCTGTGACGATTCGGGAATTTATAACGCGCAACTCCCGACTGATCAACCTCTTTCGCGAAAATGCAGTCAAATGTAAACACAACATCATCGGCCGTGAAAGGCTCACCATCGCTCCACCGAATCCCTTCCCGTAAATGAAAAACGTACGTTTTCCGATCGGGCTTTATGTCCCAAGATTTCGCCAATGCCGGCAGAAATTCCTGCGTAAAGGGATCTTGCCGCACAAGCGCGTTCATAAGCATATTGAGTGCTTGCATGGTAGGGAGATCAACCGCTGTCAGGAAATTAAACCCCTTCGGCTCTGCAGGCGACGTCAACACCATGATTCCACCGTAAATACCTGGCTTGCAATGCGAAACGTCCCCATCCCGCGGAACCGCAAACTCCCCCCTCCGCACCGTCGGCGCCTTTTGACACGACACGCAAACGACGGCCACGATAGTAAGTAAACATCGAAGCAATGATCTTAAAGGATGCATAGAGAAGTAAGCTATTTCGGAAACTTTTCTTTTCCAGAGAAAAGAATAAGTTTCCGAACCTTCAAAAGAAAAGCAATATTTTTTGCTCATGCTGAGCAAAAAAGGGGAGCGTATCGATTTTAAGCGCCATAAAAGAATAAAATTCGCTTAAAGCCCAAAAGACAGGGCCGATTTTGAGATGACGAGCAGGCGCGCGAGGACGAGATGCCTGAGCGTACTAACGTACGTGATGGCATTGAGGCCAAGCGCAACGAACTCGCCGCTCAAAATCGGCCCTGTCTTACGCAACCGTAATGCTTTTATCGAGATAAACGTCCTGAATGGTGTTGAGAAGGGCGATGCCTTCGGTCATGGGGCGTTGGAAAGCTTTGCGTCCGAGAATTAGGCCCATACCGCCGGCGCGTTTGTTAATGATGGCGGTTTCGATGGCCTCGTCGAAGTCATTTTTGCCAGCTGGGCCGCCGGAGTTGATGAGTCCCATGCGACCCATGTAGCAGTTGGCGACTTGGTAGCGCGTGAGGTCAATGGGGTGATCGGAACAGAGGTCGGTATAAACTTTTTCGTGAGTTTTGCCGAAGTCCTTGAGGGACTTGTAACCGCCGTTGCAGGTGGGGAGTTTTTGTTTAATGATGTCGGCCTCGATCGTGACACCGAGGTGGTTGGCTTGGCCGGTGAGATCGGCGCTGGTGTGGTAGTCCTTGTCGGATTTGAACGCGGGATTTCTCAAATAGCACCACAAAATCGTCGCTAGGCCCATTTCATGAGCGAGCTGGAAGGCCTTGGTGGTTTCCTGGATTTGACGGCCGGAGTTTGGCGAACCGAAGTAAATCGTGGCACCGACGGCGACGGCTCCCATATCGGCTGCTTGTTTGACTTGAGCGAAATAAATTTCGTCGTAAATATTTGGGTAAGAAAGCAGTTCGTTGTGGTTGAGTTTGACGATAAAAGGAATTCTGTGGGCATATTTGCGGGAAACGGAACCCAGAACGCCCAAAGTCGACGCAACGGCATTGCAACCGCCTTCCATGGCTAATTTGACGATGTTTTCCGGATCGAAATAGATCGGATTTGGCGCAAAACTGGAGCCAGCGGAGTGCTCGATGCCCTGATCGACCGGCAAAATGGACAAATAACCGCTTCCCTTTAAGCGGCCGGCGTAAAACATCCAACTGAGGCTCTGCATGACCCGCGCGGAGCGGTCGCTCGGAATGAAAATGCGGTCGACAAAGTTGGGGCCCGGCAAATGCAGCTGGCTTTTGGGAATCTTGCAAACGTGTTTGGTCAGATATCCCTTATCCTTTTCAATGAATTCTGTAAGATGGTTTTGAGTCATAAATGATGCCAATATGGGTTAATACACTTGTTAAAGCTAGACCCTTTTAGCGCAAATTCCAATCAAATTTTCCCTGAATGTTTACTTGCGGAGTCCTGGCGGTAAATCGAGAATTTCCTTCAAAATAATGGCCTGACGCCTGTGAGTGCGGATAAACGATAACCGCTGGGAGTTGTTTCTCAGAGGCCGCTGAATGGGTTCATTGACAGCAGTTTGCGCGGAAATCTCACTGGGAAATTTTCCCGGAAAGTGCGTGATTGATAAAAGAGCGTTTAATGGAACGGCGGCTCGAGGATGATGTGCAGGGGCTTTTTTTTGCGATTTCTGCGGATGCGGACAAAAATTCGGATCTTGCGGAGGAGGATTTTGGGCATTTCTTTGACGACAATGCCCTTTTTGAGGCTTGATGCCAAGTAACCTTGGGAGCGTAATGAACGCAAATCCTATGAGCAAGTAGATAAGGAATTCCATATAACTTTACACTTTCGGCGAGGAAGGATCTTCCTGGGAAATACTATCGCGCATGGCGGTGTCTGCCTTGATGTTTTCCAAGCGGTAGTAATCCAAAACGCCCAATTTCCCGGACCGTAAAGCGTCTGCCATCGCGAGAGGGATTTGAGATTGTGCCTCAATGACTTTCGCCTGCATTTCTTGAACCTTTGCGCGCATTTCTTGCTCTAGCGCAACGGCAGCGGCACGTCGGATTTCCGCCTGCGCTTGGGCCATATTTTTATTGGCTTCTGCCTGAGAGACTTGCAGTTTTGCGCCCACGTTTTCCCCAACGTCGACGTCAGCGATGTCGATGGAAAGAATTTCATACGCCGTTCCAACGTCAAGACCGCGCTTGAGAACGGTTTTCGAGATTTCCGCTGGATTTTCGAGCACGCACTTGTAACTTTGCGCAGAACCGATTGTCGAAACAATGCCTTCTCCAACGCGCGCGATGATGGTCTCTTCTTGCGCACCCCCCACAAAACGTTCCAAATGACTCCGCACAGTGACGCGCGCTTTGACCTTCACCTGAATGCCATCTTTTGCAACGCCGTCGATCGTCGTCCGACCACTCACTGGATTTGGGCAATCGATGACTTTCGGGTTGACGGATGTATGGACAGCTTCCACAACGCTTTTCCCGGTGCCTTTTGTCGCCAAGTCGATCGCGCAAGCTCTCGCAAAATCTAGCGAAAGACCAGCCTTTTCAGCGGCAATGAGCGCTTGTACGGTTTGGCTTAAATTACCTTCAGCAAGGTAATGAGCCTCCAATTCGTCGGAGGATAGCTTGATGCCAGCCTTGAAAGCGGCGACACGTGAATCGACAACGAGACCGTAGGGAACTCGACGTAACTTCATGGCCAGGAGCGTCAAAATGCTGACCGGAGCGCCGGCAAGCAAGGCCCTCAACCACACACTAAAGAAAGAAATCACCAAGCCTCCGATGGCCAAAAGAATGATTCCCGCAAAGATCGCAAAAACAAGATAAAACTGACTCATGCATGCTATTGAACCACAGATTTCAACGGGAAGCAAGCTCAATCCCCGTGCTTCCCCTGAGCGATTTTTTTTGGTTTTTAGATGAATTGCCTACGTTTAGCCCACTTAAGCATCCAATTAATGGCTTCTGCGAGTGCCAATAGTTCCCTTTAATGAGGTTATAAAAGTGCAAAAGTGCATGACACGTGAATTTTTTATTTTGATTGACTGAAATTTGTAAAGGAACTAGAATAAAGGAGTATGGTTATAGGAAACAAAGTGGGTGGTGCTGGTTTTGATGGGGCGTCTTTGCCTTTGCATGTGGTGTTGAGCAGACTACCTGTATCACAGGGACAGGCTGTTGATTTTAATTTTTCTGATCGCTTATTTCCCCCAGCAGCAGCCACTGCTCCTGCAAAGACTCCAGGAAAGATTGCGCAAGATGTGAGCGGGGCCTTGCAAGCATTAAAAAACAGTTCTGAAGTAGCTAAATTTAATGAAAAGAAAGGTGCTTATGATGCGGCAGAAAAAATAGTAAAAGAAGTAGAGCAGCGGCTCAGCTACCTGAGTAAAAATGGTCCATATGATGCTATCCGCGAGCAAAAGATCGATGCATGTATGAGGAATATAGCAACGCTAGGAGCACAGAAAGTAGCCGCCAAAATTGCTTTGTTGCAAGCAGAAACAGCGCTGAAGAATTTGTCAGAATACAAAAGTGCAATGAATGTTTTAAAGCTTGCAGAGGATAACGGATTAACAACACCGGAAGTAACGGAACTTAAACGATTGATAGACATCGAGGTGCCCTGTCTTTCCAGGGAAGAAATGTTTTATGGCCTTCAATACGGAATACTTTCAAAAGATGACATTGCTCTTGCAATAACGAGAAACACAGATCCAGCCGTCAAAGAGGCGGTAGAGAAGGAAATTATAAGGATAGAGCTTGAAAAGATGATAAAAGAACTGGACGGAAAATCGTCGTCGGTCATAACGGAATTAAAGTTTGTACAAAGATGTAATGATAAGAATAATCCCTTTCATGAGTTTTTTTGGGCAGTCCTGGACTTTGTTCTGGCAGAGAAAGCTGTCGATGATATGCGTCGTCAAGTAACTGGTAAAAGCGGTGCTGAGTTGCCGGATAATGTAAAGACAGAATGGTCATTAAGATTGAGAACTTCCAAGGATTGTGAAGATAAATATAACAACAAAAAAAACGATCTAGAAGCTTTAAAGAAAACAGATGCCTTTCAAAAGCAACCAATCGTTCAACGAGCAAAAGAACTCTTGGAATCTGCGCGTAACAATGGCATTAGCTCAACGGCAATAGAAACCGTTAGATCACTGGTAGAGCCAGGATACACCAAGAAAGATGATGCATTATCTGAGTGGTGTAATACACATAGAGACAATTACTGACTAGGAGCCATTGGCGCCCCTTGTGCGCAATTGAGTGAGTGCGTAAAAAGAATTCAAAGCCCTGGATTACGCTCAAAATTGTTCCGGGATCTTTAGGGCATGTTTTGGGCAAATCTCAACACATGTTTTGCATTTTAAGCAATCCTGCATACATTTAGGATCTTTGTCGCTACTCAGAATCGGTAAGTTTAATGGACAAGCTCTTTCACATAACTTGCACCGAACGCACTTACTTCGATCGCATTGCAATTGACGACGATCTTGCGCAAACGTACTGATTAGGGTGCCAATTGGACAAAAAGCGCACCAAGTACGATGCGTAAAAAATAGTCCCAGCACCACACCAATAGAAGTCGTCAAAACACACATCATCCAAAATATATGCGCGAGATTGACTACTGTAAGCGGTGGCGGCGATGTCAAAATGCGTACTAAGAAAAGGGTAAAAAGCGTTATTAAAACTATCCAACGAAATTTTCGATTCTTCAAAAACTCCGGAATTGGCTTTTTTCTACTGAAAGGCTTCAGAACACTGTCATAAAAAGCCCCTCTGGGACAAATATTTCCGCACACGTATCTGCCGCGATTCGTAAAGATACTGGATATTCCAATGAACATGACAATCGGGACAGTCAATGAAATCCAGTCATACTTCCATCCCAATGAGATCGTTAGGATCACTATGGTGGCTAATAGCCATCTCTGAACCTTCAATTTTTTAAAATAATGAGACATCGATTCCATTCGCATTTTCCTTTTCTAAAAGTGATTTTTAGGATTATCAATCGTTAAAGCACAGAGTTTTTATGTCAGGAATTGATCCCAGTGCTTTCCCTGAGCGACTTTTTGGTCCTTGACCAAAGAGGTATTGCGGTGTACCATAACACCTATGATGGATTTTTGTGTAAAAAACAAGCTCGGTACTTTGATTGGTTGTTCAGAAGCGATAAACAACAAAAAATTGGTGAAGGAGCACGTTACTAACTTTGCGGACATCTTAGGTCCTATTGGCGCAGAGAAGGAAAAGATGATCAAAGAACTTCCGGGAAAAGTGTCGGCGATGATGGAGAAATTAAGTTTTGCAGAAAAGACCGAACGTAGTGACCAAACTTATCTCTTTTGTAAGCTTTATCATGCGATAGTCGATGTAATAAATAGTAAGAAGGAATGGCGTTTTCAGCTGACTAATCCCAATCATTTCCCAAAAGATAAGTATGTGCTTGCTTGTACGCAAGCAGCAGATGAGCACAAAAAAAATCTAACAGAGTACGGTAAGCTCCGATTAGACGTAGATGCCTTGAAGAAAACAGACGCATTTCAGAAGTTACCAGACGTTCAAGAAGCACAAAAGCTTTTAAAGTTTGCGCAAGAAAACGGTGTTGATTCAAAAGACTTAGGAATTCTTAAAACGTTGGTAGTTCCAGACTTTATCGACGAGAAAGCCTTAGGTGTTTACGAATTACTTTTCTACGGCAGCAATGGCATTACCCTATGGAACAACAAGGCTTAGTTTTGGACAGTGCTATTGCCTTCTAGGCGTTAAGCACAATAAAGGGTAGCTAAGAAGGCCGCGCAAACTCAATCCCCGTGCTTTCCTTGAGCGATTTTCCTGGCTTGTTTGTACTGCTTTTTGAAGGCCTTAACGAGCTTGATTTGCAGCTGGATTTCCTTCAGCGGTGCGTGTTCCGAAAGGGCTTGTTTTAGGGGGCCGGTGGCGTTTGTGTAGTTGATGGGTTCGAGGTCCTCGAAAACCTTGAGCGCTGTCTGATAGTCGCGAATTCTGCCCGCGTTTTTGGCTTCGTTGATGGCTTTCCAGGCGCTGGCTAACTCGCTGTTAGGATCCATGAAGGCCACTTTAGAAATGAAACCCAAGACGCGGAAAAGGGGTTTCGTCCACGATTCGTTGTAGGCAAACCCTTCCGACGCTTTGTAGGGGTTCGCATCAGGATTCATGCGGTCATTTTTGTAAACATCTGCGTAAAGGTCCTTGCGGATGGGTGTGCGAGCTAGGGGGAATTGTTTCGGGCCACCGGGGCTGCCGATGCGGAAACTGAGCAGCTTTTGCCCATCTTGCGAAAGGATGTATTCGATGAATTGACGCGCCAATGTGGGATGCTGTGCACCCTTGAACATCGCGATGGGGTCTGGCGTTGCGGTGGTGCCTCCAACGGGAGAAACGAAATCGACGCGCGAGGAACCGCTGCGTTTGATGAGGATTTCCTTCTGATAATAGCCGTAAAAATCGATCAGAACGCCCACGATGCAGTTGCCCGAAGTAACATCGAGAATCGTCTGCGTGGACGCGTCCGTGTAATAGCGGGCATTGGCGTTGATTTTCTGAATGACCTTCATGCTCCGATTCCAACCCTCCTCAACGGCTTTCTGCTCAAGGCTTTGTGGAGAGTCTGACGGATGTTTTTGCTTGAGCTCGTGAAGAACTTGTTGAATTTGCTGCTGAATCAGCATTTCGAAGCACCGCACAACGATGGTGCTCTTAATGGGATCGACGATGGCTAATTTCTTGAAAAAACGGAAGTCCGTGAGATCTGCCCATTGGTCCGGAATGCCTTTATAGCCAATCATTTGCAGACAACTCGTGTTGTAAGCGATACCGAAACAAGACAGATTGGCGCCCACCCAACGTCCCTGAGCATCCCATAAGCGGTCGCCCTCAAGGATTTCCGGGATGATATCGTTCGTGAAAAATTCTGGATTGCTCCGCAAAATCCCTGAGTCCACGAGCTGTCCCATCTCCGCTTCCTTTTTGTGCTCGAGAATACCCCCTCCAAAAAAGATATCGACTCCGCAACCCACTTGAGAGTCAAGAAAAGCCCGACGCGCGGCCACTTTTATGGGTTCTACTAAGAGAGGGAATTTTGGCGGTTCAATCCGTGGATCCGAAAATCCAGATTGCACCTCTTGCGTCCATTTTTTGTGCAGTTCTCGTTCCCAATGCAGGCGGAAAGCGTTGACATAGAGCGAATCGACGTATTTGACGATTTCCCCAGCGCTTCCGGGTGTACGCCAGTCAATCGCGACCACTTTACCCGTTTTTTTGTGGTACCATTCGCGGAAGCCGTCGGAAATTTCGTGGCGTATTCCCTCGTTGTGGGGCGTAATGACGATGAGGGTTTCATCAGCCTTGGGCTCGTGGGATTTTCTGAATGTAAATGGAATGGCGATGACCACCACGATGGCCAGCAAGATGAGCAATTTCTGTTTCATGATGGCATCAATTTAAGTGTTAAGTGAGCACCACAACATCTTCCGGTAAAACGTTCGCATAGAGCCCTTTACGTTGGTTTTGGCCAAGGTGACAGGGATTGAGTTCTGAGATCTTTAGCCGGACGTCGTTGATAATAAATTCGTAGTGAGCGACTTCACCGAAATAAATCGCGCTGCCAATCATTCCCTGCGTGCTATTTTCTTCAGCGGCTGCGTATTCGAGCTTCAAACTCTCTGGACGGATGCAAATCGTCACCTCTTGCCCTTCTTGTGGCTCTGCATTTTGTTCAATGAGGGCCCCGCGGTAATCCCCAATGCTCGTCCTCACGAGAGCTTCGCCGGCTCCCACGCGAACAACCTTTCCGCGGATAAAGTTCGTTTCGCCGATAAAGTTCGCCACAAAGCGATTTTTCGGGCGTTTGTAGAGCTCCAATGGCGTTCCCGTTTGCTCAACTTTCCCTTTGGAAAGCACTGCGATGCGATCGGCAATCGATAGGGCTTCCTTTTGATCGTGTGTGACGTAAATCGTTGTCAAGGCGTTTTCTTTGCAGATGCGTTGGATTTCCGTGCGCATTTCGTTACGCAATTTTGCGTCCAGGTTGGAAAGGGGTTCATCCAAAAGCAAACAGCGCGGACGAATCGCCAATGCCCTCGCTAATGCCACCCGTTGCTGTTGCCCTCCCGAGAGCTCATTCGGCTTTCTGTCGGCGTAGGGGAGCATTTGGACGGACTCAAGGGCCTCATTGACAAGGCTTTGGACCTTTTCCTTTGGTAACTTCTTTTGCTCGAGACCAAACGCAACGTTCCCGCGAACGGTCATGTGCGGCCACAACGCGTAACTCTGGAAAACCATCCCCGTTTTGCGTTTATGCGGAGGGATTTTCGAAACTTCCTCGTTGCCAAAGAACACTTTACCATCATCCGGCGTGTAAAATCCCGCAATTAGCCGCAAGAGGGTCGTTTTCCCGCAACCGCTCGGTCCCAATAGGAAAAAAAGTTCTCCAGCCTTAATCGATAAATCAATACGATCCAACGCAAGCACGGAGCCAAATTTCTTTACAACACCTTCAATGTGGATATCGATCATTTGAGTATTCAGTTGTTGAGCAGTTTACCTCTTAAGTCAAAAATATTTTATGAGTTTTTGGTAGTTGGGGAAAGTAGAGAAGCCGGGAAACCCCCTTTTTTATAAAAAAGGGGGTTTCCCGGACCCTTCCGCCAAAAAATTTTTATTCGAAAGGCATTTTTTTGCACTTTGTGCAAAAAAATGCCTTTCGATATTGCTTTTCTTTTGAAGGTTCGGAAACTTATTCTTTTCTCTGGAAAAGAAAAGTTTCCGAAATTATTACCCCCCCTACCTTCTATGAACAAACATCAGCCGGCCAAATTTTTTTATCAATGGATCCTTTTGGGGATGGCGCTTTGCGTCGTGTCGTGTGTGGATTTTTCGCATGAATTTGCGCACAATCAGGAGGTTCCGGGTAGGGTATGGAAGATCATTACAGTCGATTGGAAGTGGAAGGCAGAGAACGATTTTAAGGGGATGTCGGAGGTAATTACGGGTCATGAATATCAAGGCATGAGAACGATTGCGCGCACGGATTCGAGTAAGCGGGACGGCTTGTATTTCATCGTGGATTTGAATCGTGCCTTATCTGCGTTGCCGAAGGGTGCGTGCATGACGATCGAATACATCACCTCTGAGTCGGCGCTTATTAGTACACAACGCTTTGCGATCAATTCAAGGAGCTTGTCGTCAGAGCTTTACCTGGGTTTAACGGGTTCCGCAAAGCCGTCATCGGATAAGGCAGAAATTGTTGCGTGGCACATCCTTCTGCACGACGTGAGCGGTAATTTACTTGCGCAAAAAGAAAGCTTCGCGTGGAGGTTTTAATTGATTTCTCGCACATTTGCAAACAAGCAACCCCCTTGCAATAAAGGGGGCGTGTGTTTTACTCATTCTTCCAATGACACCAAGGCTGCAAGTATTCTTTGAGTTTATTCTCGGACACACGACGGCAACAATAAACATTCCACATCTTGACATAAGAACGTCAAATCATGCTGTTTCTCTCCCTATTTCTCGTCTTCATCGCTTTCTGAATTTGAATCCACAGCGACCTCTTCATTATAAAGATTATCCAGATACTTCTGTTCTGTTTCTAATTCCAATTTTCCCTTTACAACCGAGATATTATTAAACATTTCAATAGCGTCCTTTATGCGATACCCCAATCCAGCTTTTTTTCCTTGATCACCTTTGTACACTGAATTGGCTAAATAAATCAACCCTAATAAGACTCTGGCTTGTATGGCATCCGGGTCCTTAACATTTCCACCATCGAAACTTTCATTTGAAGCGGAAGTAAATTCTGTAATGAAATTATATGCTCCACACCCATCACTAGAGAAACTCCCCTTTAACTCCTCAATAAAGGTGCTAATCCCTTTTGGCTTCAAATCATCCGCATCTTTCCAATTTGAATTGTTCCTTTCTTTCATCTTTTCCACATGTTTCTCTATTTGTTTGTTTTTCCAGTCACACCAAGGCTTGAGATATATCTTCAGGGTTGCATCATCCAACTCCATAGCCATTCCGGAAAAGCAGCCCAGCAAGAGCGCAATCGTGCAAATTAATATTCTACTTCTTGACATACACTTTCCTTTTGTACAATTTACCTTAATACAGATCTCAAATTTTCAACTATGTCAATTAAAAATTTTCAAATAGCATTTTATTGTTTCTTACTGGTTACTCAGTCCTCTTTCGGAACGTTTCCTATCACTCGCACAATAAGTCAAAAGGGTCTTTCACAATATGATCAGCTGATGCATGAAAAACTGAAAAAAGTAGTGCACGCTTCAAGTGGAAAAGAATACAAAGAAGGACATTACTACGGAACCAATTATTTTGCATGCGCATTTAGCTTTACTATAGAAAAAAAGCTTTCAAACATTGAGGCAAACGAAAAAGAGGTTTCCTTGCCTAACTTTCGAACTTCACAAAGAATTTGCAAAATTGAAGTTACAAAAACACTTATCAAGCTTAGTAAGTTTGACGATAGCTTTCTCAGCTTAATAGGAGCGGAGAAGGATGGATTTTTTGTTTTCAAAAGCGATAAAGGATCATCCAAAACATCAAAAGCGGCTTACGCAAATATAATTACTTTACAAAGAGCATTCTACGTAGCTACGCAAGACAAGGCACTAGCAATCAGGCTACTTGCAGCGGACTTTTTTACTATGAATGTACGCATGCAATTGAATCAAAAAAGCATAGAGGTAAAGATTGAAAAACAACAAAATGTAAAAAAGAAACATAAATTAAAGGTAACGATGGGTGTGCCCAAGAGTCTTATGAATCCCAATTATAATTTAATCAATACAGATAGTGAGGCTCATGCTCTCTTGGTTTTGCAAAAAAGAACGTTTACTAATGCGGTTTGCGATGATTTAAAATTGGATTCAGATGAGTACGTTACTGCTATTGAATTTCATGGTTGTACAACACAAGACATGTGTCCTCTTTGTTACGCCAACATGAACATTTTGCAATACTTAGCCTTAAATCATAACTCTGAAAGTTTTTTAGAGCGTTTAAGAGAGAAATTAATAGAAACAAAGAAAGTCAGCTCTAATTGCACAGTTACTACGGTCATCTCTTCTTTGCAGGAATACTATCCGAAAGATTCGCAAAATAGAGAATACGATCCGAAACATAATACATTATGGAAGTTGTCTAAAAAGGGCTTTCAACCCAACTGGGTAAACCAATTCCGTTTCGACGACAATTCCAATAAAATTGAGAAAAATGACAAGGTATCAAACAAAGAGAACAGCCTAAACAAAAAAAATGAAAACTGAAAATAGTTCACGAAGACTTTTCGTTAATTTCCCTAAAAAACATCAAAATTAGTCTTGTCATCGCCAGGCAAATTTCGTCTACTTTTCCCTTATAAAACTAATCCCCTAATCTCTTATAAAATTGATGGGGAAAGTGACTTTTTATGCTGGATGACGATAATTTTGTAAAGAATATTGGAGAGGGTGCTCAGTTAAAGGAAAATCTTGTTTCGTTGACGAAAAATCTTGTTTCATTGGAGGGGAATAACTTATCCGACGGTGCTTCATCAGATAACAATTTATCTTCGTCCGATGATGCTGCTTCAGATGAGGTTCAAGATGTATCCAGGGAGCACGTGCAAGTCGCTGCAGATCAATATAATGCGTCAAAAATTCAGAAACTAGAGGGCCTCGAGGGCGTTCGCAAGCGTCCGGACATGTACATTGGCGACACCCATGAGAGGGGTCTGCACCACTGCGCATTCGAGCTCGTGGACAACGCCATTGACGAGGCGCTTGCGGGTTATTGCAGCGAGATTAAGATCACTGTACACCTAGACGGTTCGTGTTCGGTGGAGGACAATGGTCGGGGAATTCCCGTTGACATGCACCCGCAGTACAACATGCCTGCACTCGAGCTTGTGATGACGAGTCTCCATGCAGGGGGCAAGTTTGGCAAGGGTGCCTATCAGGTTTCTGGCGGGCTGCACGGTGTTGGTGCGAAATGCGTGAATGCGGTTTCGGAATCGTTTCAAGTGGAAGTGCGCCGCAACGGATTTGTCTATCACATGGGTTTTTCTCGCGGGAAAACGGCGCAAAAGATGACCATTATTGGCAAAACGAAGCACAATGGCACTAAAATCACGTTTTTGCCCGATCCGGAAATTTTTCAGACAACGCGGGAATTTAAGTACGACATTTTGGCGAAACGTGCACGCGAACTGGCGTTTTTGAATCCCGGAATCCGCATTGAGCTTTTGGACGAAAGACAGGGAAAGTCGGAAAATTTCGTGTTCGAGCGCGGTATTGCAGAATACGTGAGCTTTTTGAATCGCGCAACCACTGTTTTGCATCCGGATCCCATCGCGTTTTCAGGTGAATCGGAGGCCATAGACGGGCAAGGTAAAGTCGTCGTGGACATCGCGTTACAGTACAACGACTCCTACAACGACCAAATTTACGCCTACGCGAATTCCATCTTTAACATCGAAGGCGGCACGCACTTGTCTGGCTTTCGGACGGCCTTGACGCGCGTCATCAATGCCTACGCAAAGGCAAATAATTTCATCAAGGACAAAGATCCCAACATTTCCGGCGAAGACACGCGCGAGGGCTTGGCTGCGATCATTTCTGTAAAGGTTCCTGAGCCGCGTTTCGAAGGGCAGACGAAGACAAAGCTTTCCAACAGCGAACTTGACGGAATTGTTCAGAAAATCGTCGGCGACAACCTGAAATACATTTTTGAAACCACTCCGCAGCTCGCAAAAAAGCTGATCGAAAAGTGCTTGAATGCCGCCCGTGCGCGTGAAGCCGCGAGAAAGGCTCGGGAAACCGTCAGAAAAGGCGCTTTAACATCCGGTGGCCTTCCAGGAAAGCTGGCAGATTGTTCCGAGCGCGATCCAAAATTGTCCGAACTCTTTATCGTTGAAGGAGATTCTGCAGGAGGTTCCGCAAAACAGGGTCGCGATCGCCAAAATCAGGCCATTTTGCCCATCCGCGGAAAGCTCATCAATGTCGAAAAGGCACGCTTAGACAAGGTGTTGGGCAACAACGAGATCCGTTCGATGATTACGGCTTGTGGAACCGGCATTGGCGAGGCAGGCGAGGGGGCGTTTGACATCACGAAGGCACGCTACCACAAGATCGTCATTATGACCGATGCTGACATCGATGGCGCTCACATTCGTACGCTTTTGCTGACCTTTTTCTTCCGCCAGATGCGCGGCTTGATTGAAAGTGGCTACATTTACATCGCTCAGCCGCCCCTGTACCGCATTAAGCGCAAAAAACGCGAGCAATACGTCGACAGCGACAACGACCTCAACAAGATTCTCCTCGAACTGGGCTCCGAGGACGTCACGCTCATTCGCGAGAGCGACCAATATTGCGTCCCGCAGGACCATTTACAGAAAATCGTTGAACTTCTCGCACGTCTCGAGATTTTAGGAGGCGGAATCAAGCGCTACGGTTGCCCGTTCGAATCCTACCTCGATCAATGTCACAAGCATGACGGCCGTTTTCCCAAGTACCTCGCGCGCATTCGCACGGGCAACGACGAAGTTTTTGAGTTTCTCATCGACGACGAGGATTGCTCCCGTTTCTACATCGCTCACGACATGGTGGAGGAGATTTACGATGCCTCGACCACGCGCGAAGTCATCGTCAATGGCCAGTCCGTGCGGCAACGCATCAACGTTTACGAGATCTTCGAGGCTAACCAAATGGCTAAAGTCTTGACAGAACTCTCCCAACTCGGTCTCGAAATTTCCGAGTTCACTCCCACGAAGGCCAAGCCTCAGTACCGCGTCATCGAAAATATTGGCCAAAAAAGCGAGTCCACGGTCCCTCTTTATTCCATTCTCGAACTCGTCGAAAATATCCGCAAAATCGGCAAGCGCGGCCTCACCATCCAACGCTACAAAGGTCTCGGCGAAATGAACGCCAAACAACTCTACGAGACCACCATGGACCCCAAAACCCGCCGCTTCCTCCAAGTCGACCTCTCCGACGCCGCTTCCGCCCAGTTCATCTTCACCACCCTTATGGGCGAAAATGTCGAAAAACGCCGCGAATTTATCGAAGATAATGCCTTAAATGCCTCTTATATCGATGCATGAGGGCGCCGTAGCGATTTCGAGCGCTAGGGTTCCGTTACAGGCAAAACCGAACCCCATTACGCATTTCAATGCGCTCAGGGGATTCAATTTTGCCTGTAGCCGTCCCTATCATCTCGAACTTACTACGGCGCCTCTTGAGGGCTTTGATCTTTTCACAAACTCTCATTCGAAATGCAGTTTTTTCGCAGAAAAAAATGCATTTCGATACGACTTTTCTTTGAAAGGTTCGGAAAACGCCGGGACCTCGGGCGTGGCCTCTATTTCGAGATGATAGGCAGGCGACCGAGGGCGAGAATTGCGCGCGTATTGTAATACGTAAGCAATTTGAGATCCGATGGGCAACGAACCTAGCGCTCGAAAGAGACGCCACGCACGTGGTCCCGTTCTTTTCTGATGGTAAGAAAGTTTTCCGAAATTTACAATTTACATAATACATAACCTATGACTGATCCAATTTTACAAAAGGTGATACCGACGAACATAGTGGACGTGATGCAGACGGCGTACATTGATTATTCGATGTCGGTGATCATTAGTCGGGCGTTACCGGACGTTAGGGACGGGTTGAAGCCGGTGCACAGGAGGATATTGTACGCGATGTTGCGGGAAGGGTTGGTGCACAATCGGCCGTTTGACAAGTGCGCGGGGGTCGTGGGTGAAGTTCTGAAGAATTACCACCCGCATGGAGACAGTTCTGTGTATGACTCGTTGGTGCGAATGGCGCAGGATTGGGTGATGCGGTACCCGTTGATTAATCCGCAGGGAAACTTTGGTTCGATCGATGGGGATCCGGCGGCGGCGTACCGGTATACGGAGTGTCGGTTGAGTGATATCGCGGAGAAGTTGTTGAAGGATATCGATGAAGACACAGTGAATTTCGTGCCGAACTATAAGGAAAGTACGTTCGAGCCCCACGTTTTGCCAGCAGCATTGCCGAATTTGTTGATGAATGGAGCGATGGGGATCGCGGTTGGAATGACGACGAACATCCCGCCGCATAATTTGTCTGAGCTGATCGAGGCTATCTGCAAAATCATCGACAATCCGAGCACGTCCGTGGACGAAATTGCAGAGATCATTCGTGGGCCGGATTTCCCGACGGGAGGGGTGATTCTGGGAAGAGAAGGGATCTTGAAGTATTTGCGGACTGGTAGGGGCATTATTCGTGTGCGCGGGGTCGTGGAGATGGAGACGCAACCCAATGGGAGAGAGCACATTATCATCAAAGAGATTCCCTTTAACGTCAATCGTGCGGAACTCGTTCTGCGCATGGCGGAACTCGTTTCAGAGAAGACATTTACGGAAATCAGCGACATTCGTGACGAGTCCGACGAGAACACGCGCATTGTGATCGAGCTGAAGCGTGGGGAAATGAGCCGTGTCGTCGTCAATAAGTTGTTCAAGCTGACGAACTTAGAGAATTCTTTCGGCGTGATTTTGCTTGCCCTCGATAAGCAGCGTCCGAAGCAGATGAACATCAAGGAGATGCTGGAGTGCTACATCGAGCATCGAAGAGAGGTCATTTATCGTCGCACGCAATTTCTTCTTCGCCAAGCAGAAGCGCGCGCGCACGTCCTTGAGGGTTACAAGATTGCGCTCGATCATCTGGACGAAGTTGTTCGCTTGATCCGAGCTTCCAAAAACCGCGAAGAGGCAAAGGCGCAACTGAAAGCGAGTTACCCGCTGAGCGACATTCAGGTCAACGCCATCCTCGACCTGCGTCTCTACCAATTGACCGGCATGGAGCGCGGAAAAATCGATGATGAATACGCGGGATTGCTGCAGGAAATTACCGGGTTCAAGGTGATTTTGTCTCAAGAATCTCGTTTGCTCGGTGTTGTCAAAGAAGAACTTTTGGCGCTTAAGGGCCAGTATGCATCGGAGCGAAAGACGATCATTTTTGCCAACGCGCAGCAGGAATTTTCAGAGGAAGATATGATTCCCAACGTCGGTTGCATGGTCACTGTTACGCACGATGGTTTCATCAAGCGCACAGAAATTAACCTCTATCGCCAGCAAAAACGCGGAGGGAAGGGCGTCATTGCGACGGGTCAGCATGAAGAAGATTTCGTCGAACACCTCTTTACCGCGAGTACGCACGATTGCGTCATGTTTGTCATGAACAATGGCCGCGTCTACGTTGAGAAAGTCTATGAGATCCCCGATGGATCCCGCACCGCGAAGGGCCGTTCCATTGCCAATGTCCTTCAGCTGCAAGCCGAGGAAAAAGTTTCCGCCATGCTCTGTTTCAAGACGTTCGAGCAAGGAATTTCACTCGTGATTTGCACGAAAAATGGTGTCATTAAAAAGACGGCAATGCGCGAATACGTCAACTGCCGTGCTGGCGGCCTAAACGGTACTGTCTTGGACGAAGGCGACGAAATCATCAGCGCCGCCCTCACGTACGGCAACAACGACGTCATGCTGTTTAGCTACAAAGGGATGGCCATTCGCTTCCACGAATCGGATCTCCGCGACCAAGGGCGCGTTACCCGCGGCGTCAAAGGTATGGCATTGCGTACCAATGATTGCGTTAAGGGAATGGTTGTCGTTGACCCTGAAAAAACCCTTCTCATCGCCGGCATCAAGGGTCACGGGAAACGCACTCACTTCGACGAATTTAAGGCCCAAAAGCGAGGCGGCATCGGCGTTACCGCCATCCGCACCCCCGGCGTTACGGGAGCCCTCAGTATTCAAGATGTCGATGAAATCATGCTCCTCACCCAATCCGGCCAATCCATCCGCGTCCCCGTTAACCAAATCCGCATCATCGGCCGCTCCACTTCTGGTGTTCGACTGATCCGCCTCGATGCCAACGACAAACTCATCGGCATGTGTAAGGTCGTTGAGACGGAAGCGGAAGCGGTATAGCGCTTCGATTTTAAGCGGCGAGTTCGTTGCGCGAAAATTTTAACCCCATCACGTACGTTAGTACGCTCAGGGGTTAAAATTTTCGCGCGCCTGCTCGTCATCTTAAACTTGAAGCGCTACCCAAGCGCACACGAAAACAACATCCTGAAAGGCATTTTGAAAACTTTTTTATGCACGAATTATGTTTGTCAAATAAGCATAAGTTGTTTTGATTTTGAGATGACGAGCAGGCGCGCGAGAACGAGATGCCTGAGCGTACTAACGTACGTGATGGCATTGAGGCCGAGCGCAACGAACTCGCCGCTCAAAATCAAAACAACTTATTATGGAAAAGATTGTATCATTTTGCAGGAGCAAGGGGTTTGTATTTCAGGCGTCTGGAATTTACGGGGGGATGAACGGGTTTTATGATTACGGGCCCCTTGGGGTGGAGATGCGGAAGAACATCAGGGATGCCTGGTGGCGTGACATGGTGCAGATGCGTGAGGACGTGGTGGGGATCGACAGCGCGATCATCCAGCATCCGCGGGTTTGGGAGGCATCGGGGCACGTTGGGGGGTTTTCGGACCCGATGGTGGACTGTCGGGAGACGAAGATGCGGTGGCGGGCGGACCAACTTCTGTTTGCGCCGGTTGTTCTGGAATCTGGTGAGGAAGTTGGGTATGTC
The DNA here is from genome assembly GCA_964457855.1 of uncultured Opitutales bacterium. Lineage (GTDB taxonomy): Bacteria > Verrucomicrobiota > Verrucomicrobiia > Opitutales > CAYWEO01 > CAYWEO01. Next base: position 59,543 of record CAYWEO010000003.1, read on the forward strand.
TCTGTTCTAGAGTCGGAAAAGGCGGAAGAGGAGGCGTTAGAGAAGGCAAAAAAACTGCAATTTCAGACGAAAAAGACGGGGAAATTGCGGGCATTGGCGTTAAGGCCCTACACAGAGGCGCTTCCGGAAGAGTTTGCAAAAATTCCTTCGCCTGCAACGGGTTTACCTGGGTCGCTGACGGCCCCGAGACAGTTTAACCTGATGTTTTCGACATCGGTTGGCGCGGTGGCGGACGAGTCATCAGTTGCGTATTTACGCCCTGAGACCGCGCAGGGAATTTTCATCAATTTCCAAAATATTGTGGACAGCTGCCGCGTGAAAATCCCGTTTGGGATCGCGCAGATTGGGAAGTCTTTTCGCAACGAAATTACGCCACGCAATTTCATTTTCCGGTCGAGGGAGTTCGAGCAAATGGAGCTGGAATACTTCATCGCTCCGGATGCGCCGTGGGAGCAGATGCACGCGGAGTGGGTCCAGACGCGACTGGATTGGCACAAGAGTATTGGGTTGAAAGAGGAGGATTTAGAACTGGATGTGCATCCGAAAGAGAAACTTGCGCATTATTCGAAAGCGTGTACGGACATTATGTTTAAGTTTCCATTCGGTAAGCAAGAGCTCGAGGGAATCGCGGCCCGTGGGTGCTTCGATCTCACTCAGCATCAAACGTTTAGCGGGAAATCTATGGAATATTTCGACGAAGCGACGAAAACGCGCTACATCCCTCACGTTATCGAGCCTTCCGTTGGTGTTGATCGCCTCTTCTTGGCCCTTCTCTGTTCGGCGTACGAACAGGATGAAATCGATGGCGAGCCGCGCACCGTCCTCAAACTCCATCCGCGTATCGCACCGATCAAAGCAGCGGTCTTCCCTCTCGTCAAAAACAAGCCGGAACTTTTCGCAATGGCTCACCAGCTCTGCAGCCGCCTGAAACGCCGCTGGAACGTCTTCTTCGACGCTGCCGGAGCCATCGGCCGCCGCTACCGCCGCATGGACGAGGTCGGGACTGCCTTCTGCATCACGGTTGACTTCGACTCCCTCTCAAACAACACCTTCACCCTCCGCGATCGCGACTCGACGAAGCAGGTGCGAATGACAGAAGCAGAGATTATTGACGCCGTAGGGGAACGGTGTTGAGTTTTAGAGAAATATTCGGAAACTTTTCTGTTCCAGAACAGAAAAAGTTTCCGAACCTTCAAAAGAAAAGCGGTATCGGAAGGCATTTTCCAGGCACTACGTGCCAAAAAAATGCCTTCCGATATTTTATTTTCGTGTGTACTTTTTAGAGCGCTTCAATTTTGAGATGGAACGATCGGCGCGCGAGTTGGACCGCATCGATTTTAAGCGCCAGGGGTGTTGCGCATCGGATCTCAGTTTGCTCACTTACTTTTAGTAAGCTCCGCAACTTCGACCTCGCGCGCCTACCTGGCATCTTAAACTTGATGCGGTCCAGAGATTCGCGAGCGTACTGTAGTACGTGATGGCATTGAGACCGATGCGCAACGAACTCGCCGCTCAAAATTGAAGCGCTCTAAATTTAGCTTGAAATTTTCTTAAAACTAACGTCTTATAACAATCGTCAAACTTTTTCGGGATGTAGCTTAGCTTGGTAGAGCGCTACGTTCGGGACGTAGAGGTCGCTGGTTCGAATCCAGTCATCCCGATTTTTTGCGATAGGCCGCATCGATTTTAAGCGCCAGGGGTGTTGCGCATCAGTCTCAATCTCATCACGTACTACAGTACGCTCAGAGATTTCGGCTTTGCGCGCCTACCTGGCATCTTAAACTTGATGCGACCTATCGCAAAAAAACCGAGTGGTCAAGTAGCTTTTTTGTGACGAATGACGTCAGACCATTGGTCTGACGTCACATTTTAGAATGGGTTTAAACCTTATTTGTTAATCACTTCTTCTTTGTTGTCTTCTTTTTTAACGTCCTTTGTACTTTCTTTACTCTTTTCGATCTCACTTATTTTGCCTATTTTTGTCAGTACAAAATGCGGCATCTTGTTATCATTTAGGTTGAGAGATCCTTCTTTATACCAGCCATTGGGGTATTTTTGTTCTCCGGGGAGATAGCTCTTCACCTTAAATTGAGTGCCTAAATCCATGTCTTTTAAATCACGTTCAATGCGAGATTTTTGGGATTGCATTGAAAGGTATGGAAACTTGCTCTTTTGTTCTAGTTGGAGTTTTATGTTGAATAAGGCTCGTCCTCGATCATCCAAATTACTAGGCTCTTCGGTATACTGTGATATGGCTTCGTTGGTTAATACTCCATATGCAAAGTTCGCATAATCAAAAGTCAGCGTTCCGCCATTTTTTAGAAGTTTGCTATAAATTTCTATGACAGTTTTGAAACTCAAACGAGCTCCTGATGACCAGATGGCAGCTTTATTTTTGATTCTTTCATGTCGTTCATCACTGATATCATAAGGCCAGGGCAGCTCTTTCATAACGTTATGGTCAAAAATGATTTGATCAAAAATACCTTCTTTGAAGTTTAACATGGCAAAGAGCATACCTATCTGGTCGCCAGAAGCAGCATCCATCATGAATTGAGGATTTTTGAGTTGTTTACAGAAACCGCCGAGATCCAGGAAGCAAAACAGCGTGTCTTTGTTAAATCCAGAAAAGTCCCTGCTGGGGTATTTTTTGGCTTCTATCCACTCAATTGATGACAACGCGTCGTCGGGGGGGTTGCTATAAAGCACATTATCAGGATTCATTCCGATAAATAAAACCCTTGGAGTGTTGGGATTATTTTCGCAATGAGCAAGCAAGGTATTAACACTGTTTGCAAGATCTTCATCATCATATGGAATGGTGTCTAAGGAAAATAAATTCTTTTTCCAGGTGCTACCAACAGACTGCTCAGAGTTCGTCTTGGATCCGGCAAATTGATAAACGCCCAATAAGGGTATGAGTGAAGTGCACAATAATGCAGTGAATATAATAGGCCTTATTTGCATGCTTCATAAGTATGAGTAGATTTTTTGTGAAGTCAAACAGAACTCGAGTAGCGTGGCAACACCTACCCAACATAGGGAGGGAATTGGAGTATGAGGGGGTCAAGTTTGAGATGATAGAGACGGCTACACGAAACTTTTAACTCTTTTTAACCCTCTTTATATCCGCCCACGCAACTCGAATAACATGGCCTCTAGTTCGAGATGACGAGCAGGCGCGCGAAGGTCGAGACTCAATGCCGAAATTGGAGTAGGGGGGGCCAAGTTTGAGATGATAGGGACGGCTTAGAAAAAAATTTTCCCCTGAGCGTACTAACGTACGTGATGGGGCAAATTTTTTTCTAAACGGAACCCTAGCGCTCAAAATCGACCCTCTCCTACTCCAATTTACGCCAGAAGGAGGGAAGGAAGAGGACTATAATCGCATAAAACTCTAGACGTCCGAGGATCATGAGGAAGGATAGGAGGGCTTTCGATGGGGTCGAGAGGAAGCCGAAGTTGCACATGGGGCCGACTTTTGCGAGGCCGGGACCGACGTTAAACAGGCAAGTGGCGACAGCGGAGAAAACGGACTCGAAATCCAAGTGCCTTTCACATATGGAAATGAAAATAATGCTGCCACAGACGGTCCAGAAGACGAGAAGGAAAAACCGCCCAATATCGTCTTTTCCGTCTTCATCGAGGACTTTCCCGTTAACGACGACGTGTCTTACGACGTGTGTGCGGAAACTCTTTTCAAACTGTAGTCTGAGGATTTTTAAGCTCGCGAGACAGCGGATTGCTTTGATGCCACCAGCCGTTGAGCCAGAACAACCTCCGATGAACATGATGCAAATTAACACCGTGTGTGTTGCGGGCACCCATACGTCAAAATTGCACGAGCTAAAACCGGTTGTTGTGATGAGGGAAACGACTTGAAAAAGGCTCTTTCTCACAATGGGTTCCCAGCCCTCAACTTTCGAGAATTGGGGCCAAATCATGACACATATGATCGCGGAGGCCAACAACACAACGAACGTAAAAAATGGGACTTCTTCGTTGCGTTTAACGAATTCCTTGTTGCCCTTGATGACTTTAATCATGTAGAGGAAGTTGACAGCGCCCAAGAACATGAAAATGATGAACATCCATTCTAAGCAGGGGTTGTTGAAGGCCCCAACGCTTTCGTTGCGGGTACTGAGTCCCCCCGTTGCGACGGTTCCGAACATGTGACAAAAAGCGTCAAACCAACTAATTCCAGCTAACTTAAAGGCAATGACGCAGGCAGCCGATAGTCCCACGTAAAAGATGATCAGTTGATAGAGGCCCTTCTGAATGCGATGGACGTCAAAGTCGGCGATTTGCCCCGAAGCTTCGCGCGAGTAGAGCATTTTTCCGCCGGCGCCTAGAGAAGAGAGAATGGCGACGAAAAAGACGACAACGCCCAGGCCGCCAAACCATTGTGTGAGCGTGCGCCAGAACATGAGGCTTTTTGGGAAATTTTCCACAACACCAAAAACAGTTGAACCGGTGGTCGTAAACCCGGCGGCGGTTTCAAAAAAAGCATCGATATAAGAACATTTTGGAAGCAAAAAGCAAAAGGGTATGGCCCCCAAGGCGCTTGCGACGACCCATCCTAGACCGACGACGCAGAGGGCTTCTTTGCGGAAAATTTTGTTCTTTGCGCGACGACCCATGAAAAAGGCAATCAACGCAATTCCCAACGTAGCGACGCACGGAATGAACCAGCTGTGTAAAATCGGTGTAAAGACGGTTTCTCCGTAACACATTCCCAATAAGGCACATCCGCAAAACGCAACTCCAACCGCTAAGCAGATGAAACTTAATAACTTAGAAACTAATCGGTAATTCATAGAACATTAAAAGATTCCATTGCAACTGTGATGTTTCCGTTAAGTTAAAAGATCCACGAGCTTTTGGATGTTTTCCTTTCGCGCGATGAAAACGGCACGATCGCCGCCAATCAGCGTGTCTTGAGCGCCTGGCATCTTGATTTGAAACTTATGCGCCAAAGCCACCATGACGGATCCCATTGGCCAGGGGATATCCTTGATTTTTTGGCCCGAACAGACGCTTTGCGGCGAGATTTTGATCTCCAGGATTTCCCCATCATCACCCAAAGTTCCCAACGAGATAAAGGGGGCCGTGGAAACGAAGTTGCGTAACTCATTTGCCGTCGCGATTCGCGGAGAAACCACCAAATTCACGCCCAAAAATTGCCGAATATCGGCGAACATATCTTGATAGTCCGCACGATTGACGACCAAATAAATGTTCTTGATTCCCAAACGTTTCGCTTGCAAACAGGCCATAATATTTTCCTCATCATTCGGACTGCAGGCAACAAAATGGTCGCAATTGTCGATTTGTTCCTCTTCCAAAAGCCTTAACGACGTTGCTTCACCGTTAATGATGGACACGTCTGGAAACTTTTCCGCAAGGGATTCACACAGTTCGCGGTTTTCTTCGATCAGTTTCATTCGAAAACGACTGTTTTTCAAGAGACGAATGAGTGTCACTGCCGTATCCGTCGCTCCAAACAGGACGACGTGAGGCATGTTATGCACGAACGAGGGGTTAAATTTCGGCTTATATTCAAACAAAACTTCCGGGGGTCCCACCAAAGTGATGACGTCCTCAGCGCACAAAACCGTGTCTTTCGTTGGAATCAGTAAATCGTCCTTTCGCCGAATGTAACCGATCCGAATATTGCTGTCCAATTGCAAGTCTTTCAGCGAATGATTGACGAATTTGGACTGCTTATCCAACGTGACCGCTTGGACCTCAATCTGGCCACGGGCGAAATTTTCAACGGCGACGCGATTGGGATTGCGGATTTTTTTCGCAATTTCGACGGCACAAAGGCCATGTGGACTGACGAGCAAATCAATTCCAAAGTGCAGTTGGTAGTTAAACGTGTTGTGGTCCGCGTACGTAACATCTTGGATGCGTGCAACGGTGCATTTCGCGCCCAAAGCTTTTGCGATAGAACAGGATAGAATGTTCACGCGGTCGAAATTTGTCATCGAAAACAGATAGTCGCAATCGGCCACTTTCGCTTCCGTCAGCATTTGCGCGGAACAACCATTGCCGTTCAACACCTTTATATTCAACGCCTCGTCCACCCGCGAAGCAACGGACTTGGACTCCTCAATCAACGTTAAATTATACCCTTGTTCGCTAAAAATGGAGCATAAAGACTCTCCTACTTCTCCACCACCAATGACAATGATATTCATTGAAGTAGAATGCTACTACCGAACGCTCTTTTGGTTCAAGAACAATTTATCCCTGTTTTTGAAAAAAAGCTTTGCTAAAAACGCCAACTTCTTTACTTCAAAAGGGTAACCCATCGCAGATGGGATATATTTTATGAAACAACAAACGTTGCTACGCGAAGTCACGATTCAAGGGAAAGGTCTCCATTCCGGCGAAGAAGTGACGCTAACCCTCAAACCCGCACCGCCAAACCACGGTATCGTTTTCAAGCGAATTGATCTTTATGGAAAGCCGGAAATTAAGCCCCGTGCGGACCTCGTTACGGACCTCGTGCGCAGTACCACCATTGCGACGGATGCCATGCAAATCCATACCATCGAACACGTTCTCAGCGCATTGAATGGCATGGGTGTTCATAATGCCTTGATCGAAATGAACAATTGCGAGCCCCCGATTTTGGACGGTTCGGCAAAAGATTATGTGAATCTCATTTATCAAGCAGAAGTTGTTGCCCAGGAAGCGGATGTTAAGTTTTTTGAGTTGAAGACTCCCGTTTCGATCAGTGTTGGTAATCGTTCTATCATCGCGCTCCCCTACGACGGATTTAAAATCAGCTGCACGTCTTCCGACGACAGAAACATTCACGCGCAATACCTTTCTCTCGACATCACACCTGCCGTGTATGCTTCGCAACTCGCTCCCGCACGCACGTTTACGATTTACGAAGATATTGAGCCGCTCCTCAAGTTGGGGAAAATCAAGGGCGGTAGTCTTGACTCTGCTGTTGTCATTAAGGGCAACCAAATCCTTTCAAAAGAACCCTTACGCTTTGAAGACGAGTTTGTTAGGCACAAAATCCTCGATATCATTGGTGATTTGTCCCTCCTAGGGAATCCCATTAAGGCACACATTGTCGCGGTTAGGCCGGGGCATGCTCTCAACATCGAACTTGTTCGCAAATGCATCGAATCCGCGGAAAATGCAGAAAATGCCTCCAAAAAGGCTAAAAAGGTCGTCGTATCGCCCAACGACAAGACCCTCGATATCAAAAAGATTTTAAGCCTCATTCCGCATCGCTACCCCTTCGTCATGATCGATCGCGTGATCGACATTTCCGGCGACACCCTCCGAGCGATCAAAAATGTGACCATCAATGAACCCTTCTTCCAAGGCCATTTCCCGGGAAGTCCCATTATGCCTGGTGTCCTCCAACTCGAAGCGATGGCTCAAGCCGCGGGGATCCTCATGGCCCAAAGAATCGAACACTCAGAAGAAAAAGTCACCTTCTTCATGAGCGCCGATAAAGTGAAATTCCGCAACGTTGTCATGCCAGGTGACCAATTGGATATCACCATCCAACTCCTCAAAATCAAAACAAATAAAAACAGCTCCATCGGCCTTGCAGAAGGCGTCTGCAAGGTCGGCGAAAGGGTCGTCTCCTCTGCCCAATTGGTTTTTTCAATCGGGGAAGCGCCTCAATTTTAAGCGGCGAGTTCGTGCGCGAAAATTCCAACCCCATCACGTATTGGGGTAATTGTTTACAATTTTTCAATTGTAAACAATTCAATACGCTCAGGGGTTAAAATTATCGCGCGCCTGCTCGTCATCTTAAAATTGAGGCGCTTCCCCCTCCGGAAAAAATTTGACTTTTCCCTGAGAACTATTTCTCTAAGAAGCAATGTCTAGTAACGTGCATCCGACGGCGATTATTGAGAGTGGGGCTGCGATTGATTCGAGCGTGAGGGTAGGGGCCTACGCCTACATCGGGCCGATGGTGAGGATGGGGAGTGGTTGCGTGGTGCACCATCATGCGACGGTGGATGGCAACACGACGATGGGCTCTGGGAATGAAATTTATCCGTATGCGTTCATTGGGGCGAGGACGCATGATCTGAAGTATGCCGGTGGCGAACCGGGTTTGGTGATTGGCAACAACAATGTTTTTCGCGAGTACACGTCCATTCATACGGCAACTCCCGAGTCTAAGATAACGGCTATCGGGAATCACAATTACTTTTTGGCGTTTGCCCATGTGGGTCATGAGTGCATCTTGGGGGATTATTTGGTGGTCAGTTGTTCGGTTTTAATTGGCGGGCATGTTGTGGTCGGAGATCACGCTACAATCGGCGCACGTGCTTCCATCCACCAATTTTGCAGGGTAGGGGCGTATTCCATGACCGGTGGGCATGCTGTTGTGCTGCAAGATGTTTTGCCATTCATGCTCGTTGACGGCGATCCGGCGACCGCGAAAACCATCAATCAGGTCGGCATGGAACGCTCAGGATTCTCCTCCGAAGAGCGTGATCTCGCACGTTCCGCCTACAAAACTCTCTACCGCCATGGCTTAAACCTCTCCCAGGCCCTCGAAAAACTCACCGCCCACCCGCAGGCCAACGGTCGCATCCTGCAACCAATTATGGACTTTGCTGTTGGCTCTAAAAGGGGTTTAGCCTAATCCGGAGAACCATTTTTTTGCAAAAAATTGGTTCTCCGGACCTCTCCAAAAAAAACTCTTATTCGGAAGGCATTTTTTGGCACGTAGTGCCAGAAAAATGCCTTCCGATACCGCTTTTCTTTTGAAGACCTGGGAAACGTTGGGACCTCGAGCATGGCCTCTATTTTGAGATGATAGGCAGGCGCGCAAAAAATTTAGCCCTGAGCGTACTGACGTACGTGATGGGTTGAATTTTTTAAGCAACGAACCTAGCGCTCAAAATAGACGCCACGCTCGACGTCCCAAATTTTGCTTGCAGAAAGTTGAAGGTAGGCTACAAAGGATTGTATGGTGAGGTTTTTTTTAGGGATGGTGTTGTGTGTAGCGTCGATGATGGGGGTTAGGGGAGAGGGTCCCGTGGCGGTGATGCAGGAGAATCGGCAGGTGCTTGTTAAGCAAATTCTTAAGGAGGATCCGCAAAATGCATCGATTGTAGACGGGCAGGTAACGGATCGGGCGCTGATGAAGAATTTCACGAAAATGATGGTTGTTTTGGCTCTTTTTGCGATTGGGTGCTATGGGATGATTCGCGCGATCCAAAAAAAGGGGGCTTTGGGTTGCGGAAAGGGGTCGGCTGGGGTCTGCGGACTGAAGGTTTTGGAGACGAAAGCCCTTGGCAGTAAACAATTTCTTTCCGTTGTGCAATATGGCGATAAAAGGATTCTTCTGGGCGTTACGCAGAGTTCAATCGAATATTTATGTGCGTTGCAATCGCCGGAGGAGGGGCCTCCAGGGATTGAAAAGACGGATGCGGACAGGTTTCGGGCATCCGTTGCGAGCAAAAGTTAATGGTGGATAATGGATACGATGACTCAGGAATCGAAAAACGTTGGAGATATCTTTAGTGTTGTAGCGCAACGAATTCCGGATCAATGTGCGGTAAAACTCCCGAGGCGCTCGTTAATTTTACGGAAATTATTCTA
>CAYWEO010000004.1:0-68369 GCA_964457855.1 uncultured Opitutales bacterium
AAAATGCTTTACAAACGAGGGTTTTAAGGGGGGGGTCCGGGGGGGGGTTTTTTTTAGAAAAAACACCCCCTCCGGAAAAAGTACCCCGTAAAAACCTATTTTTGCAAAAAATGGTTTTCCCGGCTGCATTTTTCCACGTACACTAACGATGGATTTTGCAAAACCCCTACGTCGCGTCCTGGCTGGAGGGGTTCGAGGATGGAGGAACGTTCGAAGAAGGTTTTCGCAGTGGCCCATTCTTTTTTGTTGTAGTGTTGAAGACCTTTTTCGAAGAGGTCGAGGCATTCGAAAGCGCTGTCTGGGAGTGATTTGCAAAGGCCAACGATTTCGTAGACGCCGACGGGATGTTGACGTCCTTTAGCAATCATTTTGTCTAAAAACCTGAAAACCACCTCGCGACCATCTTTTCGAGAGGCGTTGTAGGTGTCTTCTGTGACCAGGGCATACACGCCGTAGATTTTCGCACCACTTTCGCAACGAGCGGCCAGATTGACGTTATCACCCATCATGGTGTAATTGAAGCGTGACGAGGAACCCATGTTGCCGATAGTCACCAATCCCGTGTTGATGCCGATGCGTGTGCGCAGGTTAAAGACCTCCTTGGGCCATTGCAAGTGCTCCTTACGCCACTTTTCCCTTAAAAACAGGTGTTTTTCTTGCATTTTGCAGGCAGCTATACAGGCCTTCAGGGCGTGGTCTTTGGTAGGCATTGGGGCACCAAACATAGCGACAATGGCATCACCGATAAATTTGTCCAACGTCCCTCCTTCCGCCTTGATGACATCGGTCATGACGGTAAAATACTCATTCATGAGCTCGACAACCTGTGTTGGGGTTAGCATTTCCGCAAATGAAGAAAAACTCTGAACGTCGCTAAAAAAGGCCGTCACTTCCTTCTCAAGGCCTCCCAAGTGAGGTTGCTCTGCAGATCCCACGATGTCGCGGACCAATTCAGGCGCTAAGTAGTTCCCAAAAATTCGCTTAATTCTTCTTTTTTGCCTCCTTTCAGCAAACCACTGGTTAGTAATGCCTAACAATACAATCGTTAAAACGGATCCCGTCGGGGTGAATAATGGCAAAATGAGATGAATGTTGGGATTGATAACGCCAAACATTAGGAAGCCAGCAATCCAGTACGCAATGAAGAGGACAATCGCGAACTTGCCGATTCCTCTGATTTTATCGCCATAAAAGATGGCAGTAGCGGTAATGGCGTTGAGTGCGAAAATGATCAAAAAAAGCCCGAATGGAGGTAATCGAGTGATGAATCGACCCGAAAAAAGGGTTTTTAAGAGATTCCCATGCATGGCGATAGAAGGTATTTGTTCTTCATCAATGGTGGAGTAAATCAGTGATAAAAATGAGGGATCTGTTTGCCCAATGAGGATAACGGCGTTCTCAAACTGCTTGAAAAACGCTTTTGCGCGCGCTTTGGCTTCCGCTGAACCAGTCTCTAGATTTTTTTTCATTTCGAGAACGTCAGCTAGGCTGCAGAGTGTATCTTTCGGTGATTTCCAACGTGCAAACCAATTGACTTCAACGAGTTGTCCCTTTGCGAGAGGGACATTCAGGATAATTTTTCCATTAATGCCAATCATAACCAGGTGGTTTTCTTGCTGATTCCTTGTATCATCAATTTGAATGGCTTCTTCAGGGAAACCGCAGTAATTACGGTAAAGTTGGAGGGCCATTGTATAAAACGTATTCCCCTGCGCCCTGGCGAAAACTGGCGCATAGCGTGGATAAATGGGGTGGTTGAAGAAGGCATCAGCATTAAGCAAACCAAGACCAACCATGTCCTTACCAATGAGTTTTTCGGAAGGTTGTAAGGGCACAGAATTCTTTGAAGGATCCGTAGATCCGCGGTAGAGATAAGGAAACGGAACGATTTCGTTAAAAGCATTACCGGTTTTTGAGCCGTCATTGTCGCTGTAAGCAGCTGCAAGCACCAAATTCGGGAATTGCGTCACGATTTTCTTGAACGTTGCCTCATCCACCCTCAATTTTGCCTGATCGATCAGCGATGAGGGCTTTTCCTCCTTAAAGATCACTTCAATCCCAACGGTTTTAGCCTTCCCCTCTTTAAAAATGGCTTCCGCGGCAGTCGCATAGAAGGAAATCGGAATGGGGTCGCTTCCCATAAATTTAATCGCTTTTTCATCGATGTTGACGTAAACGAGTTTTAAATGTTCTGTTTTTCCCCTTTCTGAACTCGAACCCGAATCAGCCATTGGGCAATCGATTTCTCCCCTGAAAGCAAACTGCAAGTTGATAAAGTCATCTTGCCAGTCTCTGAAGCGATAAGTGTAATCGAGCAAAAACCAAACATAGGGGATCACCAAAAATACCCCCACCGCACGTATCCACGCCCAGAAACACTTTTTATTCGATTGAACTTGCCCCATTGTACAAGATTTATGGTAAGATCTGAACGCAATTAAAGCAAGGATAAAAATGGATACAGACGTAAAAAATGACTACAATCATGATGCCTTTCCCTGTTCCTTTGAAAGAAAACTCACGGCAGGAACCGGAGATGTTTTTTTCATGCAACTCGCTTATAACGAAGCCATTGCTGCTTGGCTCGAGGGAAACATTCCTGTTGGGGCATTGGTTGAGCGTAATGGCGATGTTTTAAGCCTCACCCATAATCGCACGGAAAGCGATCGCGATCCCACGGCGCACGCGGAAATCTTAGCGATCCGAGAGGCCTGCAAAAAGCTCCAGGATTGGCGTTTAACGGACACCACTCTCTACGTTACAAAGGAACCCTGTGCAATGTGCACGGGTGCGATCATGACTGCCCGGATTGCGCGAGTGGTCTTCGGTTTCAGGGACCCCAAGCAGGGTTGCCTTGGAGGCTCTTATGCCCTTCATGAACAGGCAGGATGGCATCATCGTTTGTCGGTTACAAGCGGCCTTTTAGAAAACGATTGTCGGCAGCTCGTGCAGTCTTTTTTCCATGAGAAACGGAAGATTTTGAAGGCCAATGCGGTAAGAAAAAAGATCATTTAACGGGCGATTTTGTTTGCATCTCTTGGACAAATAGCTTTATGTCTTTACATTATCGTTTAACCTTTATGAGTAGTATCAGTGGAAATCTTTTAGTTGTACAGATGGGAGACACTCCCGTAATGAATGCCAGCGTTGGCGGAGTGATTATGGAGGCGTTGGAATACGTCGATTCCATTGAGGAAATCTATGGGAGCCCAGATGGATTCGATGGTTTGCTGGGTAACCGCCTCATCGATTTAAGCGCGGAATCCAAGCAAACGATTGACGCTTTTATGTACACGCCCAACTCCATTTTGGGACACGCCTCAAGCATTCAGTCAACCAACTGCGATGCGATCCTTAAGGCCATCGAAGACCGCAAGATACGTTATCTCATCTGCATTGGCGACAGAAACGCCCAACAAGCCGCAAAATGGGTTCACGATTGCGCCCAAAAGCTTGAGTACGACCTGAAAGTCATTGGCATTCCGCAATCCATTGAAAACGAGATTCCGATCACGGACCACAGCCTCGGATACGCCAGTTTCGCGAAGTACATGACCAGTTTGATCGCTGAAGTCGAGCTCCGCCACAACTTCAAGGACGCCCCAGTATTTATCCTAGAAGTTCCCGGGAAACACTCCGGATGGTTAGCCGCCGCGACTAGTTTGTCCAAAAATAAGTGGCAACGGAACAAAAAGTCCCACCTCGTTTATCTTCCGGAAAAAGCATTTATTCCGGCCAGTTTCATCGAAAACGTAACGCAAAACATTCAGGAATATGGAAGGTGCGTTGTTGTTGTGAGTGAAGGTATTGTGGACGAAACCGGCAACGCCCTTGCCCTTTCGGATACCACCCTCCCCGTGCGCGACTTGTTGGCTAACATACTGGCTCAGCAAAGGATCCATGCGGTGGCGCACAAGCTGGACATGACATTGACCACTCTCGCCCAACACATTTCAAAGTGCGACAGTCAAGAAGCTTACGCCTGCGGTCAGGACGCCGTTGAGGCCGTCATGAACGGCGAAAGCGGGAAAATGATCACGTTGTTGCGCAAAAGCACCGACCAATACGCATTGGAAACGAGTCTCACATCCCTCGATAATGTGCTGGAAAATGCGACAAAAATTTTCCCCGTCGAATGGCTTGACGAATGCGGAAGTCGCTTAGGCACGGCGTTTAATAAGTACTTAGCACCGTTAATTTTCGGCGAAGTCGCCTGTGCTTACGAACAAGGATGGCCAAAATTCGCCAGATTGAACAGTCAAGTCGAAAAACCAGAACCCTTTTATGGAAATAAAACGCAGGGACGGCCGCGCTCCTTCTGAACTACGGCCGATATCATTTGAACGCGGCATTGCCCCAAACAGCGCCGGGTCCGTTCTCGTCAAATTCGGTAACACGCAGGTCATTTGCGCCGTCACTCTCGAAAAACGAGTCCCCGGCTGGATGATCAGACAGGGTGTCTCAGGAGGCTGGATCACCGCCGAATATTCCCTCCTCCCCTACAGCACGTTCGGCGAACGCAAATCCAGAGAGATTTCAAAGGGCAAGCAAGACGGCCGCACCGTCGAAATCCAGCGCCTCATTGGACGTGCAGTGCGGGCCGTTCTCGATCTCGACAAGATGCCCGGCTACACCCTCTGGATCGACTGCGATGTTCTTCAAGCCGACGGCGGAACTCGCACAGCTGCCATATCCGGCGCTTACGTCGCCGCAAAAATTGCCATCGATCGCCTCCTCAAACTCCGCGAACTCAAGGCCGATCCCTTCACCGACTCCCTCGCAGCCGTCAGCGTCGGTATTTCCAACAACATCCCCCTCCTCGACCTCAATGCCATCGAAGACCAAGACGCTTCCGTCGATTTCAACGTCGTCATGACCGGCTCCGGCAAATACGTCGAACTCCAGGGCTCCGGCGAACAATCCACCTTCGATGACTCCCAACTCGCCCAAATGCTCTCCATCGCGAAGGGGGGCATTTTAACGATTACGGAAAAGCAAAATGCTGTTTTAGGATAGGTAGCCGGGAAACTTTCTTTTCTTCGAAAAGAAAGTTTCCCGGAATTCTCCTTTTCCCTGTACCCACCCCCCCTTACTCCAACTGCAACGTCGTTTGCCTTAAAATTACGATGCTATTTTGGTTAAGGCAGGGGGCGGAGACGGAGATGCGTTTGATACGGGAGGTGAGGCCAGAGGTGATGCGGATGGCGTTTCTGGGGACGTTGAGGTCGGTGGCGAGGAGGGAGAGGACGGCGTCATTGGCTTTTCCGTCATTTGGGGGGGCTTTTACGCGGATTTTCAGCCATTCTCCCTGCCAACCTGAAATTTCGTCTTTACAGGAGCTGGGACTTACCTTTATCTTAAATTGCATCTACTTATGATCACGGGAAATATTCATTTCGTCAACAGGATCCGTTTATCGGAATTCTGGGGCCGTGGGGAGTGAGTTCGTTTATTTCATGCAACCTTCTCTTTTAACAGAAACGCGAAAAACGCTTCATTTGGCGGTTCCGATGATTTTGGGGGCGTTGGGGCAGCTGTTAATTGGCTACACAGACACCTTGATGGTGGGGAGGTTGGGAACCCTTCCGTTAGCGGCTATCGCGTTCGCAAACAATGCAATCAACACCATTTTCGTGATCGGCATTGGTATCGGGAGTGCGATTCACGTGCTGATTGCGCAATCCCTAGGATCTCAGAATCCGAAGCGGGGGAGCCTCTTTTTAGGGCACGGGATCTGGTTGAGCTTCTTCATGTCGCTGCTGCTCTTTTTTTCTGTATTCTTTGGGCGCAATCTGTTGCTACTGCTTGACCAACCGACGTCCGTCATCCTGCTGTCAATTCCGTATCTAGTGATCGTAACCTTGTCACTAATGCCTGCCTTTCTGGGGACATGCCTGAAAAACTACCTAGAAGCGTACCAAAATCCGTGGTTGCCGTTCAAAATTTTGGCCATCGGGATCGTCGCAAACGCCTTTTTGAATTGGTTGCTGATCTTTGGACATTGGGGATTTCCGCGACTCGAACTCATTGGCTCGGGGTTTGCGACATTGATCGCGCGCACGCTGATTTTAGTGCTGTTGATTGCAAAAACGACGCGGTTGTTCGACATCAAGACCTTTTTTAAGATACGCCTCTTCCCGATCAAACGCATCTTAAGCATCGCCCTCCCATCGGCATTACACATTCTTTTCGATTGGGCGCCCTTCCTGATCATGACATTGATGATGGGGTGGATCAACGCGGAATCCATTGCGGCGCACCAAATTGCACTCAGTTACAGCGGTCTGAATTTCGTTGTTCCGTTGGGCTTCAGTTTTGCGTTAACGATTCGCATCGGGCACGCGAAAGGCATACAGGATTGGAAAGCGGCCAAAAGGATCGGAACGAGCGGTATTTTAACATGCGGCCTGTATTTGTTGGCGTGCGCGACCATCGTGATCCTGACGCGCAAAAACTTTCCACTTTTATTTAGCCGAGATCCCGTCGTGATCTCGTTGGCTGGCAGCTTCTTAATGATTGATGCTATCTTCCAGTTTTTCGACGGCCTTTCGATTGCTTCCGTATCGTCTTTAAGAGGGCTATCAGACGTAACATTCCCAATGCTAACGACTTTTTTCTTTAACTTACTCCCAGGACTTTGCCTATCTTACATCCTCGCTTTCAAATTCCATTTAGGAGGCGTTGGATTATGGTTAGGAGGCGCCATCAGCATCGTGTTTGCTTCGTTCATCCTTGTGTACCGCTTCTACGCGATTATCAAAAGATGTTTCCCTGTAAGAACTTAGAAGTACAGCGAGAGAGCTCCGCCGACTGAGCACATTTTCCCGTGTTGGCCGGCTTCGTTGGCAACACTATCGGGCTTACCACCGTCATTGTTGGCGACGTAACGGACACCGAGGCGAACATCCCCCCACCCAGCGAGTAAATACACCAGATCGCATTTGCCTCCCCAGTATTTATAGCCATTTTTTCGCCGATTTTCTCCATAAACTCCACCGTAGGCATTCCGAGCAAAAAGCACGCCGGCGAAAAAACCGGTATCGATGGCCCAATTTTCAAACCCAAATCCCTCCAGCTCAAAGCGATACCCGAAATTGGTTTCCGCACAAAATTGCTGTTTGTCAAAGTCGTAATAGGCATACGCGCTTGGGAGAAGCGTTAGTTGGGAATCCAATCCCACATACCATTCGCGACTTTGCCCCAAATCTTCCTCATTAACATACGGTTGCCAATAGTAAGTAAACCCCGAATGGACGTTCATGGATTCGTTCAATTTCCGCATCAAACCAATGGACTGGTCCAGACAATTGCCGTATGTGCTTTCCCTCCCAATCGGAAAACACCCAAAAAGATTGTACTCCAGGGACCATTCATCGGAAAATTTGTATTTAAAAGCCCAGTTTGTGAGTGTTGCATTTCTTGCACATAAAGCACCGCGGTAGGTATATTCAGACTCAAAACCGATACTTGGCGCCAAAGAAACCCTCTTCTCTGGCTCAGGAACCACGACACTATCCACACTCGCGGGCAATAGGCTAAACAAGCTTACAAGAACGCTATACAGTACACTTTTTTTCATCCATTTCTCAATCCGTAGTTTATGATGAGCAAGATCTTCCCAATGTCAAACCGACAAGAACAAATTTCGCAAATATAAAGATTGCCTTCTTGCATGAATGGATAATTTTAGTAGAATAGCTTACTTGAACTTTAAAAAGTTGGCAAAATATTAACGTGAACGCACCCAATCAGAACGTCCAGCAGTCTCTCGTAACTCGCATCATTGTCGTACAGAACAAGATGGGGATTCACGCGCGCCCAGCTGCCATGATCGTTCGCCTAGCCAACCGCTTCGAAAACACCCACCTCTCCATTGAAAAAGGCTCCATGATTATTAATGGGAAAAGTATCATGAGCGTCATGATGCTCGCCGCTTCCGAACGCACTCAACTCAAAATGACTGCTATCGGCCCACAAGCCAATGAGTTGCTGGATGACATGGAGGCCCTCTTTGCCTCCAAATTCAAAGAAAACTGAGGGGCGCCGTAGCGATTTCGAGCGCTAGGGTTCCGTTACAGAAAAAACCGAACCCCATCACGTACTACAGTACGCTCAGGGGATTCAATTTTTCCTGTAGCCGTCCCTATCATCTCGAACTTGCTACGGCGCCTCTCAGTTTGAGGGTAAGATTTGTACATACGGCGCCTCTCAGTTTTGAGGTAAGATTTGTACAATTTCGGAAAACTTTCTTTTCGAAGAAAAGAAATGTTTTCCGAACCTTTCAAAGAAAAGCGGTATAGGAAGGCATTTTTTGGGCATGAAATGCCCAAAAAATGCCTTCCGAACAAAGATTTTTTTGGAAAGGGTCCGGGAAAACCACTTTTTGTAAAAAATGGTTTTCCCGGCAGCTCTCGTCCTACTCAAAAACGGACCCACGAGCGAAATCGCGTCTAGTTTGAGATGACGAGCAGGCGCGCGAAGACTTCAACCCCCGAGCGTACTAACGTACGTGACGGGGTTGAAATTTGAGCGCAACGAACTCGACGCTCAAACTCGACGCGATTTTAACGATTAATAATCACCGTCGACGCGGGATTATTCTGCGAATTGAGGCGCTGCTGTTCTTGACGCACACGAGCTCTTTCGAGTTCTAGGCGTTCTTTTTCAAGCTTTAAGCGCTCTTCATCAACATCTTTCTGCAGAGAACCTGCGTATGTCGTCTGGGGTTGAGGCGGAGGCTGATAGGTGGCCCGAGCAGCGGCGGCGTCAGCAGCAGCGGCCTCTTTCTTCTCCGATTCTTTGCCTATGTAATTGCCACCGGCTGCGCCGAGAAGACCTCCACCGACGGCTCCCAGAGCCATTCCGGCGTTACCACCGATAGCATGGCCGATAAGACCGCCCCCTATGGCCCCTACGCCGGCACCCCCGAGAGTCCCTTGGGTTTCGGTACAGCCCGAAAAAGGAATGATTGTGAGTACCGAACCGCAAATTAAAGCGAGTTTCTTTACCGTATGCATATGAAATAAAATATTAATTGTTAAATAGAACTTTGATTGATAAAGACTTACCTTTTGGCCTATCGTTTCAAAAAGCGAGCAACCTTCCGAAATCCATCGGCCAAATTGGCTGCTCGGGCAGGGATCGAACCTGCGACCAAGTGATTAACAGTCACCTGCTCTACCGCTGAGCTACCGAGCAACACTTAAAAACGGATGTATTTAATAAAACATAGTCGCACCCATTTTGTCAATCCGGGAAAAATAGTTTTTGAAAAACATCTTCGCTTTCCACCCTCCTATTTTCGTTAGTTAACTTTGATCCCCTTTTCTCTTAGTGACTTCTTCAGTTTTTCCGTCACCTTTGTCTTATACAAACCGATCGTCTTCAACCACTTGCACTTGGCAACCAAACTGTTGACTCCGTCGTCTGTCACATTATAACAGTAACTGAGGTCCAGCGTCTCTAGCCACTTGCAACCCTCCGCTAAATTCTTTATTCCAGCGTCCGTTATCTTGTAGCAGTAGTACAGGTTCAGGTTTGTCATTTCAGGGCAATTCTCTGCTAGGCAGTTAACTCCAGCGTCTGATTTCATTCTTGCCCACTGCTATGCCTATTGGTATCCCTGTTGCTAGTGCCCCTGCTATCCCCCCTACAAACTCCCCAATTAACAAACCAAAAGCCGCTCCTATCGGGCCTCCAACAAGTCCTATTATTCCCCCTGCTCCCGCACCTACTACGCCGGCGCCTACTGTGCCACTACCTACAGCTCCTCCCAAGATTAGTAGATTCTTTACAAAGAACGCATCTCTACCAAGTTCAGAACGAGCCTTTGTACTAATTTTTAAACACCTCAACCCTTTGCAGTTCTCCGCCAATGCCTCGATCGCTTCGCTTGACAACCATTTGCAGTCTTGGATATCGACATCTTTGAGGCCCGGATGCTCCTTCACGTACTTGATGAATTCCTCGTCTCCGATATTTTTTTTAGGTGCGTAAGTTTCTTCAGGTAAGATCTTTGCTTCTAGTTTTTCTTTCTCGATTTCTTCTAACTTCTTCTTTTCTTCACTCAGTTTATTTTCAAAATTAATCTTGTTCTTGAATATCTTGTTCTCGAATATTTCCTTCTCTTTCTGAAATCCGTTATCCAATCCCTCAGCTTTTGCTGCAAATATATCATACCCCTTCTCGAAAAACACCTTTGGGTCCTGCATCTTTTCGCACAGCTCGTTGAAGAACTCCATCAGCTCGCTCGGCTTCTCGTTTTTTGTTTTTATTTGAACGAACTTCTGCAAAATGCTGACCCCCTTACTGTTTTCTTCCTGTAGGCAGTCTCCTCCCTTCACAATGGGTTCCGTGAGACCCCAGAGGTTTTCAAACCCCTTCATTAGCTTCGCCTCCCCGTTGAACAGAATTTCTATCGCGTGACGACCCTCTTGCTTTAGGATCATTTTTTCCCAATCCTCCAGTGCTTTCTTAACCAAACGTTCCGTTTCCTCTTTTTTATTTTCATCGCACTTGAGCAAGTCCTTATAGACCTTGAAATACTGCCGTTCAGCCGCCAAAATCGCACACATCGCGTTCAGGATGTAACTCGCTGGCGTCTTGTAACTTACAGGTGCTTTGAGCTCATTTTCTATCTTGTTGATGTTCTGGTTGTTGAGTATGTTGTTGTTAAAGTTGATATTACCGCCCTCTGCAACGCCGTAAATCTTGCACAACTTCCGGAACGCTTCCACGCTCCCCTCAATCTTCTTCTCTTCCAAGGACTTCTCTGCCTCCTTCATACCCTCCACCGAGTGGAACCCAGCCACCGCCGTAATCACGCACGCAAGCGCAAGCACTTGCGGAAGGTTTCTTGTCTTAAATTTCATATTCATAATATCCGTAATGTTTCCTAAAATGAACAAACTCGTTCGAAACGAACCAAGTTTCGCTGTTAGGGAAACTTATTTTTCAATCCTTGTCAAGCGAGGCCCCACTTTTTCTTTGAAAGTTTTCCGAATACTTCAAATTTAAGAGAAATAGTATTGATTTTAGTCCTATTGCCGTTACATTTTATCCAATAAAGAACATACTTTTCGTGCTTAGGTGGTGAAATTGGTAGACACACACGTTTGAGGGGCGTGTGCCGCAAGGCATAGGGGTTCGAGTCCCCTCCTGAGCACCAAGGTTTGTTTTTTAAGGCATTGGGTCGGCATTTTGTCGTTTTCAATGAATCACTTACATTAACTACAAAATCATCATTATCTGAGGTTTTCCCAGAAGGAAAATAAGGAGCATTATTCTATGTCAACGAAAGAATATCAGGATACCATTACTGAATTATTTAACGCTAGCGTGCACATCGGGCACCAAAAGCGTCGCGGAAATTCGCTTTTCCACAGGCTGTTTGTCTATAAAAACATCAAGGGGATGTCCATTATCGATCTCGAAAAGACCTTTCAGGGATTGCAGGAATCCAGCAACTTTTTAGAAGAGCTTGTCGCGCGCGGCGGCACGGTGTTGTTTGTCGGAACCAAGAAGCAGGCGCAAGAGATTCTCAAAGAGATCCTTTCCGGAATGGATATGCCGTTCTGCCTAAATTGGTGGCTCGGTGGCTGCTTGACGAATTTCTCAACGATTCAGAAAAGTTTACGAAAATACGAGCATTTCCTAAAGCTCGAGGCTGAGGGAACTCTCGCCAACATGCACAAGAAGGAAGCTTCCGTCATTCGCCACAAAATGGTCCGCATGAACCGCAATTTCGAGGGTATTTTGAAGATGCCTCGCTTGCCGGATGCCCTGTTCGTCATTGATGCTCACAAGGAAGCGATTGCTGTTGCTGAGGCGCGACGTTTGGGAATCCCCGTGGTGGCTATTGCAGACACAAATGCGAACCCCCAGAATATCGATTATCTCATTCCGGGCAACGATGATGCGGTCAAGTCCATCCGGATTCTGATGTCGTTCATCGTCAACGCGATCCAACGTGGATTAGAGAAACGGGAATCCAAAAAGTTCGAAAAAGAAATTCCCGTCGAAGCGATGCACGTCAATGAAGCGATCGGAAATGTCGGTGATGTCTACATTGATCCGGAATTGACGGCTCAGTTGGAGTCAGAAGTGGCCAAAAAAATCGAGCATAATTTAAAGAAATAAAGGAATCCAAGGAATGATATGGTAGAAATTTCAGCAGCGATGGTCAATGAATTGAGGCAAAAGACGGGCGCCGGCATGATGGATTGCAGGAATGCCCTTAAGGAATCTCAGGGAGATCAAGAAAAGGCCATCGAAATTTTGAGGAAGAAGGGCGTTGCGGATGCTGCCAAGCGGTCAGGTCGCAGTGCCAGCCAAGGGCTCATCGAGTCCTACATTCATACGGGTGGTGGCATCGGAGTGATCGTCGAGCTCAATTGCGAAACCGATTTTGTCGCCAAAACAGACGAGTTTAAACAGCTTGCGCGCAATATTTGCATGCAAGTTGCTGCCGCTCATCCCTTATACTTGGCAATCAATGACGTTCCGGCAGATGTCGTCCAAAAAGAGAAAGAAATCGCCTTTGAACAATATAAAGGAAAATTTGAACAAGCACGCGAGAAAATCGTCGAAGGGAAAATTTCAAAATGGTTCAGCGAAGTTTGCCTCCTCGAACAACCCTTCGTCAAGGACCCTAACGTCAAAATCAAGGACCTCATCACCCAAACCGGTGCCAAAATGCGCGAAAATATTGTGCTGAGGCGATTCATTCGCTACCAACTAGGAGCATGAGGGGGTGCCATAGCGATTTCGAGCGGCGGGGGTGTTGCGCGAAAATTGTAACCCCGCTTACGTATTTCAATACGCTCGGGGGTTAAAATTTTCGCGCGCCTACCCGTCATCTCGAACTTACTATGGCGCCCTTTGGGGTAAAACATCTCAATCCAGATTTTTTATTTTCATAGTTAGTGCTTTAAGTTTAAGATGCCAAGCAGGCGCGCGAGGTCGAGATGCCTGAACGTATTGTAATACGTGATGGCATTGAGAACGAGCGCAACGAACCTGGTGCTTAAAATCAAAGCGCTAACTACGAAAATGTATGGAAATTTTATGCTGGAACGTCAACGGTCTGCGTTCGATATTGGGGAAGGGGTTTGGAGAGGTCTTGGAGGCGTTGCAGCCGGATGTTGTTTGTTTGCAGGAGACGAGGGTTTATGGGGGAATTGAGCCGGATTTGAGGCAGTTTGGGTTTGGAACGGTGGTGTACAGTCACGCGGAGAAGAAAGGTTATTCGGGGACTTTGTTGATGTCCAAGGAGAAGCCGATGAGCGTGGAAACGCAGGTGCCGTTTGAGCCCGTTCCGCATGAGGGGCGTGTGATTGTTGCTGAGTACGAACGCTTTTTTATCGTTAACGTGTATGTTCCGAATGCGAAAATGGATCTATCGCGCCTGCCGTACCGCGCAAACCATTGGGACCCAAGCTTTTGCAGCTACTTGTGTGAACTAGAGAAGAAAAAGCCCGTCATCGTGTGTGGCGATTTTAACGTCGCGCACCAGGAAATTGACCTCGTAAATCCAGCTAGCAATCGATTTAACCCCGGATTTACCGACGAGGAACGCCAGGGGTTTTCCAACTACTTAAATAAGGGTTTCGTCGACATTTTCCGCGAACGCCATCCCGGCCAACGCGGCCTCTACACCTGGTGGTCCTACCGCGCCGGCGCTCGAGCCCGCAACATCGGATGGAGAATCGACTACTTTCTCATCTCTCCCTCCCTCGCCCCCGCCGTCGAAGGCGCCAGCATTTACGAAAGGATCCTCGGGTCTGATCATGCACCGGTTCGGTTGCGGTTGACGCCGTAGCGATTTCGAGCGCTAGGGTTCCGTTCAGAAAATTTTTTAACTCATCACGTATTTCAATACGCTCAGAGTTAAAATTTTTTCTGAGCCGTCCCTATCATCTCGAACTTACTACGGCGTCCGTTGGTACTTTGGGCTCTCAAACCCTCACAAGAAAAGCGGTATCGTAAGGCATTTTTATGGCACGGAGTGCCAAAAAATGCCTTACGAATAGAAATTTTTAGAGGGAAGGGTCCGGGAAACCCCCTTTTTTATAAAAAAGGGGGTTTCCCGGTGCGCATCTCTTCTTGCCTTTCCCACAAAAAAATGCTTGTATCGTGACATGGCTAATTGGGCGTGTTTTCGGGAGAAGTTTTTTTGGCATGAAGTGCTTGGATTTGGGATAGATGTGAGCAAAATGGCATTTTCTGGGGGGTTTTTGGTGGGGATGCGTGAGAAAATTGATGGGGCGTTGAGCGAGATGGAGGCGTTGGAGGGGGGTGCGATTGCGAATGTGGATGAGAAGAGGATGGTGGGGCATTATTGGTTGAGGGATGCTGCTTTGGCGCCGACGGGGGAGATTCGTTCGGAAATTGAGGGGACTTTGGCGAAAATCAAGGCGTTTGCGGGGAAAGTTTATAGGGGTGACGTGAAGGGCGAAGCGGGGGCATTCGAACAAGTTCTGTGCATCGGAATTGGGGGGTCGGCGTTGGGACCGCAGTTGATTACGAACGCGTTGGGGGGCGGTTCCAAAATGCGGATGTTTTTCTTGGACAACACGGATCCGGACGGCATGGATCGCGTATTTGCTGAAATTGAGGGGAAGCTTGGGCAAACGTTGGTGATTGTGATTTCGAAATCTGGGGGGACGCCGGAGCCGCGGAACGGGATGCTGGAGGCGAAAAATCTCTTTGAGCGGCAAGGACTTACGTTCGCTAAGCACGCCGTTGCGGTTACGGGGGAAGGCAGTGGTTTGGACAAAACAGCCCTCAAAGATGGTTGGCTGGAGCGATTCCGCATGTTCGACTGGGTAGGGGGGCGAATGAGCGTGATGGCGGCGGTGGGCCTCTTGCCGGCGGCGTTAGCGGGGGTTGACATCGATGATTTGCTGAAAGGCGCACGTGAAATGGACCAGATAACGCGCAAAAAATCTGCCTTTGAGAACCCCGCGCTATTGTTGGCGCTCAGTTGGTTTTTGGCTGTAAAAAATGGTAAGAAAACGATGGTCGTGATTCCTTACAAAGACCGTTTAATGTTGTTCAGTCGGTATTTGCAACAGCTTGTGATGGAGTCACTTGGGAAAGAAAAAGATCGTGCGGGGAATGTTATCAATGAAGGTCTTACGGTTTACGGCAACAAGGGTTCTACGGATCAGCATTCCTATGTTCAGCAGTTGCGGGAGGGTCCAAACGACTTTTTTGTGACTTTTTTTGAGGTCTTGACAGACCGCGTCTTAACAGACCGCGTTTTGAGGGACCGCGAAGGCCCGTCAATCCAGGTGGAGGGGGGGATCACGAGCGGCGATTATCTTGAAGGATTTCTTCTCGGAACGCGGGAGGCGTTGAGCGAGAAGGGGCGTGAGTCGATCACGATTACTATTAAAGAATGCTCTCCCTTTTATGTCGGTTTGCTGATTGCCCTTTACGAACGTGCGGTCGGGTTTTACGCCTCTTTCGTCGGGATCAATGCCTACCATCAGCCGGGAGTCGAGGCGGGAAAAAAGGCCGCAGGAACCGCCTTGGAGCTACAAAAGGCCGTCGTTGCGTACCTGAAAACAGCCCGCACGCCGCTGACGATTGACGCCATTGCCGTCGGTCTCAGTAAACCCGAGAGAAAGGAATGGATCTTCAAGATTCTGGAGCATTTGGCTTGCAATCAGCGCGGAATTGTGAGGCTTTTAGGAAACACGATAGAAGACAATCGTTATCAATATTTATGCTGAAAAAATGGTCACTCATGTGCATAGTCGCGGGCATTACGTTTGCGTTTGCCGGTTGCTCCACTGTTGAGAATACCAGAGAGCGGTGCATCGTAAAGACTGCTTGGGGACGTCAACACGCAAAAAAGATTTGGAATAGTAGCCAGGAGCACTACGTAGATCTCAAATCCCATAAGTTCAACGAGGATATCTATCACAAACAGCTCTGTAATGAGAGCGGACCACGAGGTAAGACGTCACAAGAACATGAGGCGAATGTGGGTCAATTTGTTTGCGAAGAGACAAATGAGCCAAGTCATGAAAAATTCGATGACAAGTTGATGCGAGATCTTCAGGCAAACAGGCGCAAAAGTCCGTAATTTTTTTTGAAACCTGCTGGACAGCGAAGGGAAAATCGTTCCTAATCTCTATTGATGAAAAAATGGTTGTTAATGTGCATAATCGCTGCCGTTACGCTTGCGTTTGCGGGCTGCTCCAGCGTTGAGGATACGAGCTCGCGCCAAAGCGTGAAAAAGTCCTGGAATCGGCCGGATAACAACTTTCTTCCGATGATCCAATACTAACCGTTGTGGACACGCACGGCCAGTTGATCGTTATCGCAACCCCCATCGGAAACATGGGGGATCTGTCCGCCAGGGCCATTGCATCCTTGCGCACTTGCGACTCTATTGCTTGCGAAGACACTCGCGTCGCTTCAAAACTCCTCCGCCACCACGGAATTACCGACAAACGCCTCATCTCCTACCGCGATGCCAATGAACAAAGACAGGTCGGTTCGTTGATCGAAAAAATCCAAAACGGCCAGCAAGTCGGCCTCATTTCCGACGCCGGAACGCCCGGAATCAGCGACCCAGGGTTCCGTATTGTCCGCGAATGCCGACGTAAAGCCTTGCCCGTCAGCGTCATCCCAGGCCCATGCGCGTTCGTAACCGCTCTGGTCGGGTCAGGATTTCCCTCCGATAGCTTCTTCTTCGGCGGCTTCCTCCCCAACAAATCCACTGCTCGCCGTCGCTTATTCGCTTCCTACAAAGACTTTAAGCATACCTGCATTTTCTACGAATCCTGCCACCGCATCGAAAAAAGCCTCGCCGACCTCTCCGCAGAAATCGGCCCCGACCGCTACGTCTGTGTCTCCAAAGAACTTACCAAACTCTTCGAACGCTGGGTCGTCGGCAAACTCCAATCAGTCCTCTCCGAACTCAAAACTGTCGCAATAAAAGGCGAATTTGTCGTGGTCGTTGCGCCGGCGGACTTTGTGTTGTAGACGCCGTAGCGATTTCGAGCGGCGAGTTCGTTGCGCATCGGATCGTGGGTTACTCACGTGTTGGGGTAATTGTTTACAATTTTTCAATTGTAAACAATTCAATACACTCGCAATCCACGAACTTGCGGGCCTGCTCGTCATCTCGAACTTTGCTACGGCGTCCTGTACTAAGTAAGGCATGTATTAGACCAGCTATTTTATGAAGCGAAGAATACCCCCGAATCTAGCGCTCAAAATCGAGGCCGTCCCTTTTTTGCTCAGTATGAGCAAAAAATACCGCTTTTCTTTTGAAGGTTCGGAAACTGTTGGGACCTCGGGCGTAGCTTCTATTTCGAGATGATAGGCAGGCGACCGAGGGCGAGATCTCTGAGCGTACTGATGTACTGATGAAATCGAGATCCGATGGTCAACGCACCTAGCGCTCGAAAGAGATGCCACGCACGTGCTCCCATTTCTGTTCTGGAAATAGAAAGCTTCCGAAATATTCCTAAATAAAATGCACGGCGATATGCAAACACACGCACGTTAAAAACGCCGCTGCGACGTCGTCGATGACGATGCCAAGGCCGCCGTCGAGTTTTTGGAGGCTGTTGATGCCAAAGGGCTTGAAGATGTCGAAGATGCGGAAGAGGATGAAACCGAGCAACAGGACGACCCACATGGGGTGTTGGCGCATAGCGGTTTGGAGGCCGATGAAGCAGATGGGCACTGCGACAACTTCGTCTAGAATCGCGCACACGGGGTCTTTTTTGTTAAAGATGAGCTCCGCCTCGCCGCAGATAGCGATGGCTAGGTAGACGCTAGCGAACGTGAGAAGGAAATAGCCTAAGGGAGACAGGTTGTGGAAGAAGAGGGTATACCAGACGAGTCCGACGGCAGTTCCGTTAGTTCCTGGGCATTTTCCCCAGAAGCCAATCGGGCCAATGGTAGCGACGTTTTGCACCCATTTCGTTGGGAAAAAAGCAATCCAGAAGGGTCTCTTCATATTATTGCAGCAACTTTCTGTATTTCACCACGTAACGAACGCCTGAATACGCCGTCAAAGCCGTCACAAAGCAAAACCAGAACAAGTTAATGGCGTACAACGTACTGATCCACATTTCTGGAAATACGTAGGTCCAATCGCACCTTAGGGCATCGATGAGCAGGAAAACTCCCAGCGCGATGATTTGGAACACCGTTTTGTACTTTCCGATTGCCTCTGCCTCCAGGATCGCACCCGCCCTTGCCCCGATCATGCGCAATCCCGTGATTAAAAACTCCCTGCACAAAATGATTAAGACGCAAAAAATACCCCAAGATGGAATCACTCCCTTCACCAAAAGCGACATGAAAAGCCCGATCATCAAGATCTTGTCAATTAACGCATCCATGAGCTTCCCCAAGTCCGAAATCATGTGGCATTTACGCGCTAAATAGCCGTCCAACCAATCCGTTACGCCAGCCAAAACAAACAACAAAAACCCTACCGTCGCTCCCAACCAAACAGGTGCATAAATTAACACCGCAATCACAAATAAAAACGGTATACGCGACAAAGTAATTAAATTCGGCAAATTCACAACGGTAACTTAAACAACTTACCAAACTCTATACGACCGCTATCGTAAATGAAAAGAAAAAAAATTATTTATGAGGCTTTTTCGGAAAACTTTTCCGGGAAAACCATTTTTTGCAAAAATTGGTTTTCCCGGACCCTTTCCAAAAAAACTCTTAACTCAGAAGGCATTTTTTGGCACATAGTGCCAAAAAATGCCTTCCGATAACACTTCAAAAAACCCCGTAAACGCGCAGACGCTATAGCAAGTCCGAGATGATAGGGACGGCTCAGAAAAAATTTTACCTCTGAGCGTACTAACGTACGTGATGAGGTGAAATTTTTTCTGGACGGAACCCTAGCGCTCGGAATCGCTATGGCGTCTGCGCGTTTTACACACTCAGCATCGCCGGGGCTTTGCCACCTGCCGCATCCTGCTGTTGCGATAGTTTTGGGGTACCGGTTCCATTTTTCAGGGATTCGACGTGTTGTCCCCAGAATTCGACGGCATTAACGAAACTTTCAATCATTTTTTCAAATCTCTCGTATTCCAGGGCATTGAGGGGCTCTTCTGCACGCAACATAGCGTATTCAGTGATGCCATCGACGGATAAAGTGGCGCCTTGCGTACCAGCCCAAAAGAGGTTAGCCTCCAGCATTTCTTGGATCAAATCAACGCGCAGCTGAGGGTCTTCTAAATCTTCTAGTTCAGCGATTTTTGAGGAAAAATGGATCATCGAACGATCCGCCTCGTAAACCATTCTGATGAGCAAGACGTTGTCAAATAACAGGAAAACTTGCCCGCTATCGTCAAGGACGAGTCCATCCAACTTTAATGTTTTCGATAATAATTCCAAAAGTGTTTTGAATTTTTCTAACATATCCACAATTTGCGCTTTGATTTAAATTATATCCAGATGAAAAATTAATTCCAGTCAAATCTTAATATTTTATATTTTCTTAACAACATGATCTAATACAGAATGATCCACTCCATCAGGCTCCTTGAAGTATTCTTGGTACTTTGCATCCTTATCCGCAGCTAAATGAACAATTCTCGGCGTTATCAGGAAAAATCGCTGACGCTTGTTGTTGGCTTTTATATGATTCCCAAATAGAAGACTTCCCAATATTGGAATTTTACTCAGACCGGGCAAACCATTATTGCTATCGCTGTTAGTTTCTGTAAAATAGCCACCAACGAGCAAGCTTTGATTTTGATAAACCATCGCTTGTGTTGTAATTTTGATGATCGTCGTCGTCGGGGGAAGCGTAGTATTTGCATTCGGGGTCGGTGAACCGTCTTCAATGTACAGCAAGAGCTCCATTTTCCCCTCCTGGTTGTCCTTGTCCACAATAACGTGAGGAGTCACCTTCAACGTCATGCCAGCCGAGACGGGATAGAGGTCATTCCCAGCCCGTCCGCTAACACTCGTATAATATGTTGTGGTGTTTTGAATGGAGGCTTCAATGTTGTCTAAAGTAGTCACTGTCGGGCGCGATAAAGTATGGACAAGCCCTTTTGTTTCCAAAAGCTGAAGTTGGTGATTAAAGTCATATCCATTGACAATGCCCTTGATGGTGTTATTGACCGACCACGCATTTGCAGTAGAAGGAACCGCTCCCGTCGCAAGAGGACTGAATTTGAGATTCAATTTGTCGTTAGTACCGGCCCCCAAACTCATGTAATTCATCCCGATGGTAAGTCCAGCATCATCCTTGAAATCGACGATAGCTGATTGAATTTCCACCACATTGACTGGTTTATCAAGGTCAGCAATGAGCTTCTCGTATCTTGGAAGATTTTCTTTCAGTGCGCGGACGATGACGGCATTAAAACGCATATCTGACGTAACGGTTTCTCCTTGTGTCCCTAGCGGTACAGATCCCTTGCCACCCTTACCAGCCTGCGCTTTTTGATCTCCATCTACAGTCGTATTTGCCGTGGTATTTGTCGTCACCGTTACGGGAGGCGTTTTTTCCAAAGCACCTTGCAAAGGCGGTGGTCTGACTTCTTTAACCGGATTCGTGTCGTTTACACCGCTAGTTCCCTGAATATTGAGAGCACTTTTTAGTAGCGTTACGATTCCCGGAACAGTCGTATTGCCGAACTTCACATCACCTGCCCAAGCATGTTTCAGAGGAAAACTTTTGACGTCAAAGTCGCTATCGACGATTATCGTCTCATTGATTTTTGCCTCTAATTCCTGAATAATGTTTAAAAACTTCGGTGGCCCGCTAGCAAAAATAATCCCGACCTCTTTGACGCATTTTAGGGACAAATGGGAACTATGGAAGTGAAAACCGTCAATGACACTCATCAAGCGATCGACTTTCGCCCCAGACACCTTCAAAACCCGAGTTTCCGCTTCATCTCCCTTGTAAACGTACAACACGCTTCCGTCAAAGAACCATATCAGACCATAGATTTGAACAATTTCTTCCCAAAATTGCACTGGATACATGTTCGCGAAATCCCGACTAACGGAAATGTTAGCCTCACTGATTTTTGGGCTGATCACGACACTGATTTTCTGCAGATCGCAAAATTCCGTAATCAAATTCTTCAACAGCTCATTTCGAGAAGAATGGTAGAACTTCCCTTGCCCCCAAAACAAGTGATTAACAGGCTTGTCGTCCTTTTTGGGTTCTGGCTGTGGGACAGCTGGAGTCGTCGTCGCTAATGGCTTTGTAGGCGCTTGAGCTGCAACAGATGGCGGCACATTGCCCTTAAAAGTGTCTGCGATAACTTCTTGCTCAATGGTCACCGCTTTCGGGTTGCGTTTTTGGAGTTTTTTGAGCAGTTTTTGAGGCTGTGGCTGCTTAATCGGTTTGCTCTTATCTCCAGAGACAGTGGATTTATCGGGCGCCGGAGTTTGTTTCTGGTCAACGGCTGTTGGCGGATCGGCAAAAACCGTTGGGAGCACGAAAAGGATTCCTGCTGATAAGTATTGTTTGACAGATGTTTTCATGATGAGAATTTTAGGATCTTGGACAAGTGGTTATTTTTTCTCAACGTTCAGCTCATGCCTCACAAAATTGTCTAAAGCATCCAATTTCGTTAAGAACTGTTTCCATGTCGTACCCGCATTGGATTGCGTGACACCATCCTGCTTCAAGGACTTACGCAATACCAGCCGTTTTGACTGACTTTCCAGACTAAGCCCTTCATCAGAATCGCCTTTCGCCTGCTTGAGATTGAACTGCAGGATTTTCGTCAATAACGGAGCAACGGCGTTGGATTTTTGCAGCGGCACACCGAATTTCCCTTCTAAAACGAAAACACGTTGCCACTTGTAAATATCCACGTCCAGACGGTGCGCAATCGCTACCCCATAGCGTCCATTCGCATTCGACGCTATGTCCTTCAGTCCCAAGAGAGACGCCACTGTTTTGATGAAATCCGCGAAAAGCATATGTTCAATCTAATCAACTTTCTGCGACATGGGAAGCTTTTTCTTTGCGTTTGTGGGGGAGGTTAGATGTTTCCGACGATCTTTTGGCTCGTTGAGGCATCCGCAGCCAATACTTCGTTTAGAGCTCTCATGCCAATGTCATAAGCTTCTTTGTATTTGTTGGCCATTTTCTCAGCGCTGGCTTTTTCATTTTCTGCCTCTTTCTCCTCGATATCTTTCTCATTCCCTTTAATTTTTACCCCCTCGACTCCATATTGTGATGAGGCATCATGGAAGCTTTTCCCAGCCTTAATCAATTCGGTTATCGTTGTTGTCCCCGAACCCGCTAAAGTAGAAGCCTCACTATAGGCTTTTAAAAAATTGTCTGGGCTAGCCTTATTCGCTGCAGCCAGTCCCACACCAGCACCGGCCACCGCCCCTAAACCGGTCACACATGCTATACCTATATCGAACCCAGCAGATATTTGTTTACTTTCTTTATCGGCTGTAGCCGCTTGTTTTTTGAGAGCGATGGCTTCATGTGCCTTCTTTATGACAGATGCAAACGCAGCGTTTTTCTGCTTGTCCTTAGCGCGTTCCAATTCAACAAAAACACTTCTAATCAAGAGACCAAGCTTCAGATCGTCATATTTTGACTCAGGAATGCGGTCTGGACCATCGGAAACAAAAATGCTATCCTTACGCAACTGGCTGTCCGGAATACTGCCTAGAATGGAGTCGGACTGCTGACTCACGACGTTTTCCGTCGCCCCCGTCTTTGCACTGTCACCGCTAGTTTTCACGCCATGAGGCGTCTTACTTTTTACGTTTTCACCCAATGGATTAGTATTCAATGGGTGAAGATTTGTTTTAATGTTACCTGTACTCATACGTCGAGTCTCCTTGTTGTTGATTGTTATAAAAAAATGTTTATTCTTAAAAATTCCTTGCAATGTCTGCTTCAGTTCTTGATTTATCTCTATTTGTGTCC
The DNA here is from genome assembly GCA_964457855.1 of uncultured Opitutales bacterium. Taxonomy (GTDB): domain Bacteria; phylum Verrucomicrobiota; class Verrucomicrobiia; order Opitutales; family CAYWEO01; genus CAYWEO01. The sequence continues at coordinate 22,922 of CAYWEO010000004.1, forward strand.
GCTATCCATTGAGAAATTTCTTGCATGTAGTTTGTCCAATCTCTCAACTGATCAAGAATCTTGTTAAACTCTTCTGTGTCTTTTTTTAAATCGAGCATCTTCGCCTCCTGTTCGGCATACCTCAATTCCACCGCCTCTCTTTGTTTGGCTAATTCTATCTTGTCGATCCCCTGCTTGATTTGATACCCACTTTTTACGACAGTAACACCAGCTGCACCAATTTTGGCTAATATTGCAGCAATACTAATAGCATCCTTTGCCAACTTTGCTGCCCCCACTGCACCCTTCGCTGCGCCAGCCGCAGTGCCAGTTACAGAACCAACTCCGGGCATTGTAACTATCCCAACCAGCTCTGCTGCAACCGTCACGATAGTTCCCACTACCGTAATGATCGTAAAAACGAGCTTAGCTGTTGCGACATCCTTGAGCATTTGCTCTTTTTTCTTCTCATCGGTTTCATTAAATTCGATATAAGCAGCCGCAATATCACATGAAAAGCTACCTAGTGTACCGACCGTACTAGCGCTGACTCCCGCTATACCAACTGCATACGTCGGTATACCCACAATTAAACTCAGCCCACCTGTGGCTATTCCTGAACTCACCAATGAAAGCGTCAAACTCGCGACCGTAACAACATTGCTTGCTAAAGTAAATAATGTAGAAAGACCACCCGTCACGAGATTAACAATCGCGTCTTCTCTAGCCTTAACCTTCGCTTTCGCCAACATCTCCTCTTCCGTTTTTCTGAGCTTTCCTAGTTCAATGCGATAAGTTTCTTGGTCCTTCTTGAACTGGATCTGCTGCATCATTATTTTATCTTTCGCCTGCAGCCTAAGCTCATTCATAGCCTTGCCGATGTCTATCGAAATTGCCACGGCAATGTCTTCAGTGTCGCGACTCATGATAGAGTCAGGGACCTTAATCGTTAACGTCACTTTTGGCTTTGCTAACGTAGGCCTCTCGTCTTCAGCTAACACCTTCTGAAGACTATTCTTCGTTTTCTCGGCCTTTTCTGCTTGCTCCAACTTGCATACGATCTTTTCGCCCTTGCCTCCGAACTGAATCTTTACATTGAGCCTATCGAGCTTTTTCTGCAAATTTGTTGGAGCTTTCTCGTTAACGACAGGATCTCCCGCATCCTTCTTAGAGGATGCGTTTGTGGGACTTTTTTGTTGATCAATTTCACCCTTCGGAGTAACTATTTTCTCTTTGACCCCATCGGGAAGAGCTGTGACCTTATATAATTCTGGCATATGCGTTGATGATCTGACCGGTGATCCTCTGTTGGCTTAAATACAAGGGAAGTGCTTATTGAGCTTGTTCCTGTAAAAGGGTGAGCAAGTTATTGGCTTTTTCGATCCACTTGTCATATTTTCTGGTTGTGAGATCCTTGCTCACTTGCAGAAGGGTTTTTAGAGCTTCAATCGCCTTATCTTTGATATTTAAGGCTAAGAAACAATACGCCATGTGATAATAAATTTCGAGGTTGTAGGGCTCGAGCATAACGGCCATGGAATACTTAAAGAATGCCATGGGATAATTTTTCATCATCTTGTAGCAGGCAGCTGCTCCCAACCATGCCTCTGCTCGAATAGGATCGTATAAGTTGATGAGTTCAAAGACATCCAGGGCTTTTTGGAATTTGTCCCCAGAATATAACTTGTGTCCAATGCCATACATCACATCGAGCGTTTCGTTTGAAATACCCGCAACGTGTTTGAGAGCAATTTCACCATCCATCAGGCTAGCGACAACTGCCGCAAATTGCTCCTTATTCTCCTCCATGACATCGAGAACCGCGCTAAAAGCGTCCTCATAATGAAGTTGTTGCTTGGTTGCATTGGGTTGATTTTGTGTATTTGGTTGTTGTTTCATAGATTGTTTCCTTTTGGTTAAATTGATGATAAAAGTGAAGGATTTCCTACCTCCAGTTTGAAAAGATGAGTTTCAGCATTTCTTCGAGGCGTTTCCGAATCGTGGAGGCCAAGTTTTCGATAAGATTCAATTGATCCATCACATATTTTAACTCGGTCTGATGGGTCTGTAACGATGTACCAATGTTGGTAGAAACGTTTTCACAGGTCTTAACTAAATCTGTTTTAGCGCAAGGATATGCCGGAAGTGTGCCAATATTCTTGACCGGATCGCCACCTTCTAGTTCTCTGACGCACATCTTAAATTGTTCCTTATTCGTCGTGTACCCCACTTTCACGATATACGATTGCTTGCCAACTGTCACAGTCACCTTTTTCACGCCAAAAGCTTTACCAGGCTCTAGCTGATCCAGTGTTGCCTTATTATCAACCGCTTTAAATGCTTCTTCTAATTTATCTGGTGGCAATGCCATTGTGTTCTCATCCATCAGTATAAAGCGATCATTTGAGGGATTAGTTTCATAGTCCTTAGGCAATACTGGAATGTACTTCCCATCATTGTCATCAACAGGATATTTTGCACTTTGCCCCATGTATTCAATGAAATTGCGCGTAACATTCGGCATATTAACCAGTTCAATCTTCCCATCTGCAAGATTTTTCATCGCTGCTACCGCCGCTGTTGAAGCCTTTAAGTAGAGTTGATCGGCTTTTAATTTATCCGTGTGCTCTGCCAATCTATCCCTTTGTGAGCCAGCCGCAAGAGCCAAGGTATCATCGACAGCATTGATCAAAGATTTGCTATTGAAAAGGAATTCGATATAAAAACCTTCCGCAATCCATGCTCCATCCTTCGATTTCGTGCGTGGCACCCCTTGTAAGAATTTGACGTAGTTCTTGCTTGATGGGTCATTGCTCGCCAAAGCAAGATACTTTTGGATAAATTTAGCCTTATCCACTGCGCCAAGTTTAGAGAAACTGATTTCTCTTAATTGATCAAGAGATGTGATCTTATCAAAGTCTCTGGCAAGCGGCATGACGCCTTCAAGATCTTTTAACCGCTTTTGAGCCCCATCGGCTTCTTTGAGATACGCCCCCATTTTAGCAGCAATTTCTTTGGCTTCAGATGGCCGAATTGTTTTAGAGGAAGTGCTACTCTTCTCTAAAATATCAACAATCTTTTTAAGATGTTCGATGTTGCCCTGTGAGACCTCACGTTGGATTTTTGTAACGTCTGATGCAGTTAGATAAGGTGCAGGAAGCGATAACAATGGTAACTTTAAGTCATCAAATCGTTTTTGCATCCCTTCGCGCACTCCAACGAGGCGGTTGACTGTTTCTCTCAACAGCCAGTTTCCCATTTCGTCCGGATCTTTCGGATTGAGCTGTCTCATTTTTGGTCTCCCTCTTGTCTGGAATACCATGTAGTCGTCATCCTCAAAATCGCTGCCGGTGGTCCCTTTTAAGCGTACAATTCCATCCAGTACACTTTTCGTGCCCTCATCAATTCCTGGCATGTCCTTCAAATTTGCGATCTCTCTCTTGAGATTTGTAACCTCCTCATCTGATACATATCTTCTACACGCAAGATCGTTGGCTTGTTGGTATACTTTATGAACTTTTTCCGTGTTTTGCCGAGCCACTTCCTTTGCTTTTTCTTGGTTCTCGATTGCTTGCTTTTGATCTTCGCTTGCTTTTTCTTTGTTTGCTTTCCCACAATCGGTGAGTTTTTCCATTAACTTGACATCGCCGCCAAACGCTTTCAGGATGTCTGCATCATCTTTTTCATTAGCTTTCTGCTCAATGATTTTAATTTCGCCGAGAGCTTTTTTAAAATTAGTCAGCTCATTATCGGTCACAATCCTATCGAATTTTGAGAGAATCTCTTTGGATGGATTAGTCAAATATGGATTATTCTTTAGATCATCGAGTATTTTCTTGGCCTCACTATTTTCTGTATCAAATTTGGTCTTAAGATTACCCAACACCGTTTTTAATTTATCTAAAGCTTCTCCACTAAACGAATTTTCTGGTTTAGAAGCTGCTAGCTGAATACACCTACCTGCATCATTCTCTATTCTGCGGATGCCATCGAAATTTTCCTTGTTGTCAAGTTCAGAAAAAGTAGTGTCAATGATCTGTTTGTTTTTCTTAGATGTATCGCTGAGATCTTTCGTTTTTAGCTCACTAATGATTTCACTGACAGTTTTGTAAGCATCGGTAATGCGTGTGCATGAATCTAAAACCTCTTTTGTTGCCGATACTGAACCAAAACCATCGTGCAGCTTCATCCATTCTTTCATCGCTTGGGCAGTTTCCTCTATCGATCGTGCGTCGATACCATATATTGGAAGGCTGGCTAAGATGCCTGCTTCCTTTCTGTCCCGATCATTCGCAGTTTGTGCTGCATTGAGCCCTCCGTTGGGATAGTATACATTCCATTTCTTCGCCACGCTTTCATTCATTCCCACCCCTAATTTGATGGGATTTAAAATGCCATCCATAAAAGCATCAAAGAGTTCTCTAGTGGGTTCCGGAATTTTAGCAAGGGTTTCTCCATGGTCATATCTGAATTTCCCTATATGATCGAACCCTCCCCAACCTCCATTCTCGTAATCAAGCATCTTAACGAGCTCATTATAACGATCGTCGTTACCAAAAGCACTGTTCATGCCATTTTTTACTTGTCCAAAGAAACCAGCGATGTCTTCTCTATGGACATTTGGCACTTGCCAGTGCACTGCTCTTCCATCGACCCAAGACAATCTAAACCCTGTGGCAGCCATTGCACTTCCAAGGAGTTTGTATCTCATGACTTTGACTTGGGGAGTTTCTGCAGTGATTGTCTGTATTACCGCTATCAGTTTCTTCATCAACGGAATAGCAGTGTCTACTTTCAGACCTTTCAGCTCGAGGCTAGCCTTTAACGCTGAATAAGTCGCCGGGTCTAATATTTTCTGAAGACTCGCAAACGATTCATTCACGTTTCCAGGTGTCAGATTTTTGATGATATCATCGATTTGTTTTGCAGCATCCGCTTTTGGCCTATTTGCTTTCAATGACTTCTCAGCGTTCTCAATTGCATTGATGTTTGTTTTGTTTTTAATTTTATCGAATTTGGCAAGTAAGTTATCGGTATTGAAATTGTAGGAGGAAATAACCATTAGGGCATCTTCTATATTGTCGGCATTGAGCGATCGTTCGTTTTCGGCGATCTTTGTCTTAATGGATTCAATGTCGGCCTTGAGTGACTCCGGGAACGTAGTGCTTGCAATATGATTTTTGGCTTCGTTGTAGACGTCTTTGGCTTCCGATTTTGCGATAAGTCTCAGCTTCTCCATAGCCTTTTCAGTGTCGGCCGGTGTTTTGCATGGGCCGATAGAACTCAGGATGACCCTGGATTCATCATTCAAAGATTGGTTTGACCTTAACTTGTCGACAAACTCCTCGATTCCCTTGGACTCAGCTGCGTCTGCTGCGTCAAGAATATCCCCTAGCCTTTCGTCTGGCTTCATATTTAAAATGCGATATTCAACTTCAGAACCCAGTCCCGTTTCACCCGCTTTTGCTTTCGTCTTTAGCTCGTCTAGAAATTTCGCACACCCAGTGTCCTCTCTGGCAGGTAGGTCCGGCAGTAACAAAGGCTCTGTGGGATGGAATTGACGTTGCATGTTATTGACCAACACCGACATTCTACCCTTACTCATTTCGTTAATAAGGCCCGTTTTTATATCATCAAGCTCTCGTTCTAGTTTTGAAGCTTCCCCAGGAGCATCTGTGAAATTCTTGATTTTTGCGTCAATGCTGTTTATAATGGGATTGAGGTAGTTTAGGGCGTTGGCAGTACACGATTCCTGGTAACCTCCCCATTTATCAATTTTTTTCGCTCCAAACTTCTCTGCGAGCCAGTTTATGGCATCTTTGAAGAACTTTTCAACATTCTCCAAGCAATACTGAGGGTCTTTAAATGATTGTACCAACTTATCTCTGAAATCCGAAAGCTGTTTTTTATAGTTCTCTAATCTTGCGCGAGTGGCTGTTTTTTCCATTTCCTTATACGGAGCAAATTTCTCCCTGAGAGCTTTTGCTGCGGCATTGCGTTTTGGATCACTGGCTTTCCAGGTCTCTTGGGCTGTAGTCAATTTTGACGACTTCCCGTTTTCGATAAGCGCCCAAATTTTCTTCAGCTCCGGGGAATTTTCATTCCGGATCTGATTAGCGAGGGTTGTGAGGATTTCACCAGTAGCAGAAGCGTTTTTGGGAATTGCTTGAAGTGCCTCTCTTAGAGCTTGTTGTTCAGCAGGCGTCATGTCACTAGGTACGTCGATCGTTTTAATGTCCTCAACGAGTCTTCCCAATGACACTGAAAATTGATCGAGCTCTGCTTGGGTGAGTTTGTCGACGGGTTTTTTCTTGATTTCATCAAGAAGCGTCTTGGCATCTTGGAAACATTGGGGAATCTGTAGTTTCGATCTGTACAAATCCTGCGCCTTAGAGAACAATTGCTGATAGCTGTCTACTGCCTTCGAGTAAGTGTCTCTGTAATACTCCATCGCTTTTGCAGCGTTTTGAGCCTTTTTTTTGGTGTCGCTACTAATTTCTGTAAACTTTTTTTTGTTTTCGGAAATTTCTTTTAATAACTTCTCTTTCTCCAAAAAATTTTCACGAATATTTTTTAGGTCGGCTGCTGTTTTAGGATCCGGCGGCTCTTGCATATCCATATTAGCAGCATTAACACCAACCGCTTCCGGATTTCCCTCATTTTTGATTTCCTTCTTTGTAACGCCCGACGAAGCTGAGGAGCCTTGTGGTAGATCAAGGGGTTTCGGGGTAGAATTGACACTGCCTAAAGCGCACATAAAAATAAAAAGTTAAATCGTTGATATATAAAAGGTTAAATCGTTCTTTTCGAGGGAATCATTCTTTTGAGTTGCCGCGTATTCTCTATATTTTGTTGAGGTTGCGTCGCTTTTTTTTCTGAAGCGTTTGCTTTTTGCTTAGCCTTGGTTTGCTTGCCCAAGCGTTCGATTGCAGCGCTTAAAACCTGTTGCATTCCAACATCATCCGGATGAATTTTCGCCATCGCCTGCTTCATGTCCATAAGGTCTTTCTGCTGAACAATTTGCTCGGGAGGCACACCGGCGAGTTCCGCTTTTTTAATTGTTTCGGATAATTGTTTTAATTCCTGATCTACACGTTGCATGGCTTTTTCCACGTGATCATTCAAATCACCTGCCTGCGCCACCGTTTCATCTGCACTCGGCAGCAGCGCCATTGCTTTCGGTGGGGGGGAATTTGGGTTGTTTTCCATAGGGGTCTCTTACAATTTAATTAAATTTCAGGCGATTGTCAAAAAGAAAGATTAGCTCTTTAGACCAATTCTTCCCAAAGGCCGGATGGTGATTTCGTCCGTCAGCTCTTGGTGAGACAGGACCGGCAATTCGTAAATCTCAAGTTCAATGAGTTTCCGCACGTAACGCCGAATGTCCATTGAAGTGAGCAGGACGGGGCGGTTGTCGAAGCGGCTGATATTGCCGACCTCTTTCTTGATGTTGGCAACGAGTTTCTTGGCTGTTGGCGGATCGAGCGCAAGGTAACTGCCCGCAGAGGTTTGGCGAATCGCCTTTCGGACAACGTCCTCCACCTCCGCTTCCAGCAAGTAGACGGACAGCGTATTACGCCCACCACTAAACTTGTAACTAATGTAACGACGCAAACTCGAACGCACGTAATCCGTCAGCAGAACGGGTTCCTTTTCCTTCTGTCCCCACTCGATGAGACACTGCATAATGAGACGCAAATTGCGGATCGAAATCTCTTCTTGGACAAGGCGTTGGAGGATTTCCGTAATCTTCTGAATGGGAAGAATTCGTTGAATTTCGCGAATAATTTCCGGAAACTCCTTTTCCATGTTCTCTAGCAAGAACTTACACTCCTGAATCCCGACAAATTCCCCTGCATATTTTTTCAGCATGAAGGAGAGGTGGTAGGTCAAAATTTGGGGAGTCTTCATGAACAAGATCTTAGCTTTTTCGAGCTTGGCAACCTCTTGATTCGCAATCCATAACGTTTCGATATAGGGCAAGAAGGGATCACCTTCAGTAAATGGAATCCCGATCATCGAAAGGTTATCCTTACTTTCTCGCGCAAGAACGTGTCCCGCAAGGAGTTTCCCCTCGCTCATAGGAACTTCGTTCAAAAGAATCTGGTAAACACCCTCGGCTAACGCATCGTTGTAACGCAGGTGAATTCCCGGAAACGGCACCCCCAAGTCGTGGTACAACGCACGACGGACTTGGATCAATTGCTCGTTAAGCACGTCTGGTTCAATGGTTTCTTCAACGGAAGTCGCGACATCGAGCATCAAAGGAACCGTAATGGAAAATTTGGCCTCGCCATCTTCTTCGGCGTTTTTGATCGGCGCTTTTCGAGGAACGTCGGGATCCATCGGGGATCGTTTATCCTTCGATTTTGATGTCTTTTTCGCGAGCGCCTTGGCCTTCATGAGACCGTATCCCACGAGCAGCAGCAACGTTGCGAGAATGACAAAGGGTGCTTTTGGAAAACCGGGGATTGTCATCAAACCAATGACCATGACACCAGCAAGGATGAGGGCCTTTGGCTGCCCAAGGAGTTGGTTTCCAATGTCTTTCCCGAGCACAACGCCCTGTTCGGAACCCACTTTCGTGACAATGATACCCGCCGTAATCGATATCAAAAGAGCAGGGATTTGCGAGACAAGACCATCACCGATCGTCAAAATCGAGTACGTTGTGACCGCCTTACCAACATCCATTCCGCGTTGCAGAACACCGATCGTCAGACCTCCGATAATGTTGATGGCTGTGATAATCAAACCCGCGATGGCGTCCCCCTTCACGAACTTCATGGCACCGTCCATAGCGCCGTACAGTTGGTTTTCACGCTCAAGATCGTTTCTCCGACGTTTCGCCTCGTCCATTTCGATCGTCCCGGCGCGCATGTCCGCATCAATGCTCATTTGCTTCCCAGGCATCGCGTCCAAAGTAAACCGTGCGGCCACTTCCGCGACGCGTTCGGCACCCTTCGTAATGACGAGGAATTGGACGATCAAGAGGATCAAAAAGATCACCGCTCCAACGACGAAATTGCCACCGACGACGAACTTACCGAACGTAAAGATGATGTGACCCGCATCCGCACGCAAAAGGATCATCCGCGTTGCACTGATGTTGAGGGACAATCGGAAGAGAGTCGTAAAGAGCAACATACTCGGGAACGTCGAGAATGCGAGCACGTTTGGCAGATACAACGCCATCATGAGGAGGACCGTCGCGAGCGTCAGATTGACGGCGATCAGCGCATCGAGGACAGCCGTCGGGATTGGGATGATCATCAACGAGATGATCATAACCACAAGCAACGCTAAGAAAATATCACTGAATCGCGATAAACGTGCGATGCCTCCGTCAACTATGGCTCCAAACTTCATGAAATTTTATCGGTTGTTTTGAGACCCAATTCATTCGATGGTCGATTAAATAAGTACTTTTTGAGCGCCACTCGCGAATCCTGCAGTTTCCCCAAGTGCCACAACACTTTACTCTGCACAAGATAATAGATCGCCTGCTGCTGCTGATTGAGCTTGAGCGCATCCGCAACCTCCAAAACCGCGAGGGACTCCTCATGCCGATCCTCCGCGAATAAACAATAACTGAATGAAAGCGCAATGATCGGATCCTTTGGAAAAACCGTATACAAAAACCGATACAACACCAACGCCTCTGCAAGCTTGTTCTGCTGCAAATAGATGTAGGCCATTAAATGAAGGATTTTCTTATGCTTTTCCACGAGTCCCATTAATCCTAATGGCATTCCCCGCTATACTCAAGCCTTTTTTTGGGCGCCGTAGCGATTTGCAGTCGCTGTGGTTCCGTTAAGACGGCCCCGATTTTGAGCGGCGAGTTCGTTGCGCATCGGATCTCAATGCCATCACGTACGTTAGTACGCTCAGGCATCTCGTCCTCACGCGCCTGCTCGTCATCTTAAAATCGGGGCATTCCTACGTAAGGAAATTAAATTCCTGAGGGGGGGGTTGCACCCCTTAAAAACTCCTAATTCGAAAGGCATTTTAGGTCGGCCCTACAGGCCGACCTAAAATGCCTTTCGATATGCTTTTCTTTGAAGGGCCCGGGAAACTTTCTTTTCTTCGAAAAGAAAGTTTCCCGGAATTAGCCTTTATTAACCTTCATTTAATAGCGCTCTCACATGCTTAGCCACCATCGGCATGCGAACGGAGGAAAGGAAGAGGCGTTCTTCGAGGGAGATGAGGAAGATGTTTTTAGAGACACAAAGGTCTAAAAGTTCGAGGCAGCGGTCATACGCGAGCAAGTGTTCCAGTTTTTTGAGGAAAAGTGCGTCATTGCAGCCCATCTTCAGGATTTCGTGCACTTCTTGAAGCCGATTAAATTGGCCAAAACGATCGCGAAAGATTTCGATGTTCCCGTATTGGTATTGAGTGAGCAGTTCGTCGTAAAACAGCGCAAGGGGATAGCCATTAATGTAGGCGATTGGGCGCCTGAAACGGACCACCAACATCTGGTCGCCGAAATGGCTTTCCGACCAAAAAACATCTTTGTTACGATCCTTTAAGACAACCCTTTCGATCAAGGATTGCACGACAACAGCTTTATTTTTTAACAGATCCATGGATTCCGCTTCATCCTCGTTTTCGCTAAGACACTCGTCCATAGGGGTGTTAAGGGATATTTTGCGTTGCTTGTGGAGATTTAAAACGACGGCGCCAAACCTTCTTCACATGAGCAAAAACACCGTAAAAAACGTAGGTTAAAAATATCAAGGCAAACGTCAATTCCTTGAACAGTAGCCCAATCGTGATCGTGATCACAATGCCGACGAACGTGCGTACCTTTGTCTGCGTCGTCCAGGTGATGTTTTTGAAGTTGGGATAGGGGATGTTGCTGACCATTAAATACGCGATCAACAACATCAGCGGCAACAGCACAATCGACCAAGCACGCAGATCCAAGTCGTTGATTGCCAACACTAATGACGCGACAAATCCTGCAGCAGCCGTAATGGGTAATCCAATGAAGAAATTCGACGCCTGAGAGTCATCAGGATGTTCCCGAACCAAGAGTGGGTGCGTTAACACATTAAACCTCGCCAAACGGACCGCCCCGCAAAGGAGATAAATAAACCCCGTCAACCAGCCTACTTGGCGGAAAAATGGATAGCCTTCCGTCGGTGACAGGATGAGAAAAAACATCATCAACGCGGGTGCCATGCCGAAAGAAATGACGTCCGCAAGCGAATCGAACTCCTTCCCGAACAACGACTCTTTACCCGCCATTCGCGCAACACGACCATCCAAAGTATCGCAAACAACGGAGCCAAAAATAAACCACACCGCCTGCGTGTAATAATGACGGCTCATGACCTCATCGAGCACGCCGTAACGCGCCTGAATACAGCGGATGATCGCCAAGAAACCGAAAAAGAGATTCCCGGCGGTAAGCAAGTTCGGCAGCATATAAATTTTCGTCGCTGCCCTGAGGTCCGTAATGTGGACTGCTGGTCTTTCGTCGTTCATTTTTTCCTTAGGCTTTCTAAATACTTCCAGAATGTGGGGTGTTCTTCAACCAAAATCTCATCGTTCACTGGCAATTTAAATCGGAATAAAAAGTCCGAAAAGCTGTGTTGACGTAATAAATAATGCACATGAATCGCATCGCCGTCGATACTAAAATAACACCTCAGATCTCCTACACGCAAGCGATAAAAGGTGTCATCGCCACGCTGAAAACGCCCTAGCACAATAGCATCAGGGTTATTAAAATCCACATCACTGATGGCCTCCATAAGCTTAAGTTGTTCCAGCTTACCCACTTGGTTCATCTCAACGAGACTCTGATCGCTAAACGTTACCTGCTTCATGAAAATGCTTACGCGTCCTCCTCATACGGGTGTTGATGTATCAATTGCAATATGTAAAACAAGGTTCCCAACACGGCAGCATATTCTGGCTGTTTCAACGCAACTTCCGTGTTAACAAAGCTTTCCCGACAATAAACATCGTTCTTAAAAACCTGACTCGCCAGCCTTTCGATCCCCTGAAGTCGCGCACATCCACCAACAATCACGACACCACCTGGAATTTGGTTCCGATCGGCAGGAATGCCCAGCACTTTCTTGATCATCTCGAAAATCTCCTCCATCCGGCTCTGTAAAATTTCCACCACGGCTTTTTTTTTGATTTTTCCCCACTTTTCGAAATCTTTCGATATCACATACTGATCGACACAGGGATCCGATAAATAGCAACCGCCAAAAAGCTTTTTTAACGCTTCAGCCTCATTAAAATCGATTCCGAACCCGAAACTCAAATCGCCAGTTAACTGATTGCCTCCCAACGGGATCACGCCCATGGCCATGACACGATCCTCGGAATATAGCGTATAACAGGTAGTTCCCGCACCAATGTCCAAAACAAGAACACCCTTTGTCCGTTCCTTGTCAGACGTCACCACGCAGCATCCCCCCAGTCCGGCTGGCACACAGCCCTCCAGAGTAACACCGCCTTTGTTGATTAATAAAATGTTCTTCAGCACAGGCTTGCGATCCGCAACTACAGACCAAAACTCCACTCCGAGCTGCTCTCCTTCCCTACCAAGCGCACACGCAACCCGTTCGCCATCCACTTCAAAACCGTTTAAGTGATGCGTCAGAAAGACTTCCTGCTCGTCCAGCAACTTCGATTGCGCAATTTCGACGACGGTTTTGATCGAATTCACCTCCACTCCGTACTTTCCTAAAGCCAATTCCGCACGATTACGAAAACCACGCACGCTTTCCTCGCGATAAACAAGATAAATGGATTTCAAGCGCTTCCCAATCGTCTTTTCGAGGCCAGTAATCACCTGGCAGACGACGTTTCCGGCGGCTTCGTCGTCAACAATTTTCCCGCACTCGATCCCCTTTGAAGCCAACACTGACTGGCCAACAACCGTCAACGCCGCGTTCGTCATTTCTCCCGCAAGCGCAACGACTTTCGATGACCCCATTTCCAAGGCTACAACAGTTTTGCTCTTCATTCAGTGCTGAAAATTCACAAGCCCCCGGTATCTTCTCCACTTGCACACAGGGAACTTGCTAGGTACAAAGATTCCCGAAAATTCTTCAAAAGTCAAATTACTTTTTCAACCGAACGACGGGCTTATCCAGCCGCAAATCGATCCAGCTTGCCCGCAACCTGCGCTTCTCAAGCACGTCCAAAATCGCATTCAGCCGGTACAATTGCTCCGAAAAGTCTCTGCTACCAAACGCTATCGTTCCGCCATCCTTCCACACAACGGCGATCATCGACCACGCGGCCCCCCGCCTTTTATCGAAGCTTCCCAACGATACTTTGATCCACTCACCGTACAAATTGGGATACTTTAAGCGCGCAATTTTTAGCAAGGGATCCACCAACGTCACTTCCGGAATGGGCGCATATGTCCCGTCAGCTCGTTTTTTCGCCACCACCCCAGCCAAAAACGGCACTTGCGGCAACTGCTTGTAACCGAACGCTTTAAAAATCACCCCTTCCTCGGAAACAAAGCGCGGCAACAAACGCGAGTCCTTGTCTCGGAAGGCAATTTTCATGGCGGGCTTGTACTCTCGGATGCGAATCCGTACGGTTTTCGGGAAAATTCTCTCCACAACAACGGATTTCACCTGCTCAAGACCCTGTAATCGCTTTTGAATCGCATCAATCGAAACAGACATCATGGGCACTCCCACCCGTAGCCCCAAAAATCGCAGCAGCAGAGGAGGATTTCGCGCCAAAACACCATCGCTTTCGATTTTAATCTCCTGCACAAGTTGCTGAATACCAATCTTTTCGCAGAGCCGCCAGAAACCTTCCTTCACCCACGCCCTTTGCTGATAGACAGCGCCAGACACAATCGCCAAGAACAGGATCGTGGCTAGCGCAAACACCCTCCGAGAAGTCCTTAAAAACCGAGGGAAAAAGCGCTGCCAACGCTCCCGGAAACGCTTGACAGACAAGCCCTTCTGGGATGTTTTCTGCAAGGTCTTCCAGCTCCGGTCGTTAACGTTTTTTTTCTTCACCATGATGTCATCAAATTGCGCTCACTATTCGCCTACTTCACTTACTCACACGCGAAAAACATCCTCCCAATGCTTCCCCATCAGCTCCACCTCGGGTTGCAGATCAATTCCCACTCGCAAGGCCTTCGTTCGCACATGGTTAGCTAATTTCACAACATCCCCACTCGTCGCAGTCCCCGTATTGACAATGAAATTCGCGTGCATTTCCGAAACCATCGCACCGCCGATTTTTTTCCCCCTAAGTCCCATCTGATCAATCACTTTCCCAGCAGGATTCTCGCTCGACGGATTTTTGAAAAAACATCCCGCATGCAGCCCAACCGGTTGCGACGAACGCCGTTTCGCTGACCACGCTTTGATTTTTTCCAAAATAGGCGTCATGTCGTTCACCAAATGCACGTTAAGTACGGCACCGAGAACGATTCGCCCACGTAATTCCTCACATGCACGGTATTGGAAGTGTAATTGCTCAACCGTTAGCATCTGCACATCGCCATTGCGCTCCACAACATCCACGGAATCAACGACATTTCCCATCGAAAACCCCCTAGCGCCGGCATTCATGCGCAGAGCTCCACCGACCGTCCCGGGAATGCCGTCTAAAAACTCCAGACCTCCCCAACCGCATTCAAGGGCTTTGCGACACAATGTATTCAAATACACACCTGCACCAACTTTAATATGTTCGCTATCAACAACTTCCAGACGCCTCCAGTAAGCATGATTGAGCCGAATCACAAGCCCATGAAAACCCTCATCCGGAACCAACACATTCGACCCGCATCCCAAGATAAACACCTTCATCCCAACAAGATGCGCTGCTTTCACTAAACTCTGCAGATCCTCCAAATTCTCCGGCTCAGCATAATAACGCGCTTTACCGCCAATACGGAAGGTTGTTTTATTCGACAGCGGCTCGTGTTCGATCACTGGACATTGAGGGCTTTTGTTCTCTAAAAGTCGTTCTCGTATAATTTCTTCCAGCTGATGAACAAACGTCTTAGCAACTTCGTTAATATCTCCGGCACCAATGAATAAAATGTTCGTTTTTTCATCAAAAATATTCGCCATTAATTGTTGCGGCACAACGGCTTTGTCTAAAATTTTAACATGCTCCCAACCATCAAACATTGCCAGCAAATCTTCAATGCTACCACCCACAACCGGCTGTTCGCTCGCTGCAAACACGTCCAGCAGAATGACTTCATCGACAACCTTCAGCACCTGCGCAAAATCCCGCGCAAATCGCTGCGTCCGCGTGTACCGATGTGGCTGGAAGACAACCACTTGCTTGCCGGATTGCGTCACCTTCATGAAATCCAAAAACGCCTGTATTTCACTCGGATGATGCGCATAATCAGCCACAACCATCCCCTTTTCCGATTGATGCAGAACGTCTTGCCGCCGCTCAACACCCTTAAAATCACGGATCGCTTTCGTGGCAATTTTCGCGCCCTTCCCCATCATTAAGTGCGTGCCGGCCAACGCCAAAGTCACGTTTTTGACATTGAATCCCAAATACCCCTTCAACGGCACTTTTTGATTCCCCAAAAGTCCCCCCAATTGCAAGGCCCATTGTGCACCGTCATGCACGCCAATTCCGCGAAAATCCCCTTCTCCCCCAAAGGTATAAAGCTTTGTCGATACACGACCCGACAGTTTCCCAAAAATACGACTGCCCTCCGCATCCTCCGGCAGCACTCCCACCAGCCGTGTCCTTTGCAGCAAGCGCGCAAATGTCTCCACCAGAGCCTCTTCCGTCTTGTAATAATCGGCATGATCCCAATCGAAATTCGACATCAGCGTGATTTCGGGCGAAAAACACTCAATGCTCCCATCACTTTCATCGACCTCAGCCACAACCCATTCGCTCCCAGCATCATAATGACCCGGCGGGTAAACGTCGTCGCGAAATAGCCCTCCCAGTAAATACCCGAAACGAAACCCCGAACGCTGCAGAATATGAATGAGATAGCCAGTCGTCGTCGTTTTCCCGTGACTCCCCACAACCGCCACTAAACGCTTATCTTGAACAACTTCCGCCAAAAACTCTCCCCGCCGCACACACCGAACCCCACGCTCTTTCGCCATTTGCATAAGAGGATGCGCGTCGCAGGAAATCGCATTGGAATAAACAACGAGATCACACACCTCAGGCCACGAAATCGTCTCCAAAATGCGAATGCCGTACCTCTCCAAAAGCGTTTTCATTCGTGGCTTCATGCCATCGTTATAGCCGCAAACGGATGCCCCCATCTCCTTCAAATAAATCGCGAGGGGAGCCATGCCCATGCCCCCAATGCCAACGAACAACGCTTTACTGTTTTTTACGCTCATGAAATTTCCTAGGAATACGTCAATTACATACCCGAACTTCCGCCCAAAAACAAGCAAAATAGGGCCCTTCTTTTAAAGAACACGCTTGATCACTTTTTTTCTACGCCTAAATAGAAAAAAAGCTTGCACTCGGCCCCCATTTTTTATCTTAATGGGAACCAACGAAGCAATATTGGGCCAGGATGGCGGAATGGCAGACGCGCTAGACTCAAAATCTGGTATCCATCTTGGGTGTGAGGGTTCGACTCCCTTTCCTGGTACCAATTTTCTTCAATTAATCTGTGTTTTTTCGATAAATTGCGTTTTTAGTATTTTCTTCTTGACAACAAGGGTCCGAAAGCGGATCCTTCTCTTTGCCAATTAAATTATGGAGGCATTTATGGAAATTATGAACAAAAAATCAAAAAAACAGTTTGGCACTCACGTGCTTACTTTACTCGGCTTGATTGCAGTTGCATGTGTATTGGGCTTATCTCTACCTAACGCTTCGGGCATGAGCGTGCAAGTTTTCAAATATCCGGGCGGATTAGAAAAAGTAACGATTGATTTTTACAAAGAAGATATTTGCAAAAAATCATATGAGCATTTTCTAGAAAAACTACTCGATGAGGGTGGTGAGATTGGGGAGCCCGAAGAACATGGAACTTTCCTTTCCGAAGTTGTAGAAAAAATTTCCAAAACGATGGAAAATTATAAAAATTCCACGGATGTAGAGTTTTCTTTAAACTTCGGGAGCCAATTTTTCGAAGATGAAGACTTGACGTATTTGTTGTCCAAAATCGACATTACCAAATTTTCCAACATCGATTTTTCGGGGAATCGTATTTCTTTGAAAGGATTTGAGTGGTTAATAGAGTTTGCAAAAAACCATTCCACGAATTTCCCGAGAATAAATTTGAGTCACGACACTAAAATGGTACTAGAATCTAAAGAAATGGATGATCTAAACGAAAAACTAGATAACCTTGAAATCATCACTGAAAAAACAACCTTCAGCAACCTTACAGCAGACCCTCTCCTCACCTACAGTAAAGCTAAAAAACTCATTGTTAATGCGGATCTTCAATGGAAAATTATCATCAGCAAACCTAGGTATTAAGGTTTGTTCACAAGCTATTCACCGCACGATCACTCACCATGTATGAACTATCTCAATAGAGTCAACACCTACGTCGTTGGCTTGCTCTGTTTTTTTTCTTACGAGCAGGCTATTGGCTGGGAAAGCTTTTGCTGCTTTGTTGAGCCACAATCTGTTCCCAATGAAGTTCAAAAAATTCATAAGGACCTGCAAAAAGATTTAAGCAAGCTAAGCTGCATTTTACCATCTGGTAGTCACGTGGTAGCGGCTTTGTCTTGTTCAGGTGAAATAGTCAATTTGCCTTATTGCTTTTTAAGTGGTGCTTGTGAAGATAAAGAACTGGTAGAAAATCAGTACAAAAAATATGGCTATGAATGTTATCCAAACGTACGAACGGCTAAAGAAATGCTTGAACATGCAGAGAAATTTTTTGCACCAAAATGCGCCGTAGAAGATAATTTTGGGATAAGGTGTGGAAATTTTTCGGCATGGGCAGATTTAAAAAATCACATAGAGTTCGATATCGAAGAAATGCAGCGTGTAGCTAAATTGGGGAAGAATGTTTATGCTAAGGATATCGATGACTCAGTCAAAGCCTCCATAGACCTTTTGGCTTACTACAATCGCCTAAAGGGAAACTATTGGCATTCGGAACAGCAATTAATTGAGTATTTAAATAAATTTGATGAAAATAAAAAGAAAACAAAATTAGAGGTTGCTATCGACAAACTAGAATTGAAAGTAGGCGAGAAAAAACTACTTACCTTGCACATACATACGAGTCTCTCCACTTGTCATCACTGCGGCCCATCTCTAGTGAATGCAAAAAATATTTTCAACACAATGCTGACTGAGAAAAACATCAATGCAGAAATTACGCAGGTCGTGATTTCCTTCGATGAGGTATATGTGCCCCAAAAAGAACGCTTACAAAAACAAAATGATGACAATAAAAAGCGGAAAATAAACTTTGAGATAAAAGAAGGATCAAAGCTAGAAAATCAGCCAAACGTCCCCTATTGGAATTGGAAGCAAGCAGTCCCCCCCTACGTACCGATGTTCCAGTTGCTTCCGAAAGATATGAGCAATAAAAACGAAAATACGATAGAAAATAAGGAAATTGAGATCAAAAAAGATCAAAACCAGGATCAAAAAAAGTAGTTGATTGCGCTCATTCCTATCCTTTTTTGATTTTTATTCTCAACTCCCGCCCGCCGCATCCCACCCCTCCTCACCGAGCACTTTTACGCCAAATTTCTTTGCTTTCTCTAGTTTTGCTTTGCTCGGCTTGTCTCCGACGATTAGGAGGTCTGTCGTTGAGGTGACTTGGGGGGAAACGTTCCCTCCAGCATTTTCCACCAGTTTTTCGGCTTCTGAGCGCGTGTGGCGTTGCAAAACTCCCGTAAAGACGATCGTTTTTCCTTGGAAAACGGAGGATTCACTAGCGGAATCTTCTTGCCTAACATCTTCTCCATGAGCATTTTCTTGATCTAAGTGAACCACACCGCGATCGGGACCCAAATTCAGGCCCAAAGTGCGCAATTCGGCAACCAAAGCACGGTTATGTTCATTACTGAAAAATCCACGGATCGCTTGAGCAATCGTAGGACCGATCCCCTTGATTTCGAGCAACTTTTCTTCCGATATTTCTTTCATCGCGTCAAGGGTTTTACACTCGCGCGCCAACAACTTCGACAACTCTCCCCCGACGTGCGGAATTCCCAAGCCATGCAGCAAGCGCCAAAGGGGGTTCTGTTTGCTTTTTTCGAGGTTCATCAACACTTTATCCGCCGACGCCTCTCCCATTTGATCAAGTTCAAGCAAATCCTCTCGTTTCAAGCGGTAAAGATCGGTGACTTTCGCCACGTAACCACGCTGAATCAATTGCTCTAACAGCGCCTCCCCCAAGTACTTAACATCCATCGCTTGCTTGGAAACGAAGTGTCTTAGTCGCTGAAAGGTTTGCGCAGGACAATCGGCATTCACGCACCGCCAAGCCACTTCGCCATCCAGCCTCAGCAATGGTGACCCGCACGACGGACAATTTTTTGGAAACGCGAACGGCAAATGTTCCCCCGAACGCTTGTCCAAATCAACCGAAATCACGCTTGGAATCACGTCCCCCGCCTTCGCGATGACCACCGTATCACCTTCCCTAACATCTTTGCGCGCAATCTCATCGGCATTGTGCAAGGTCACGCGCGCGATCAGCGAACCGTCGAGGAAAACGGGATCCAGTTCCGCAACAGGCGTCACGACCCCCGTCCGACCGACCTGCAACTCAATCTTGCGCACAATCGTTTTGGCCTCTTTCGGCTTAAATTTGAAAGCAATTGCCCAACGGGGAGCCTTGGCCGTCATTCCGATGTGCTTTTGGTCAGATAAAGAATTCAACTTAACCACCGCCCCATCCGTCACATACGGCAAATACGAACGCCGTTTTTCCAAGTCCTGAATGGCAGCCCACATTTCATCAAATCCGCGCACAAAAACCGTTCCCTGTAGCGCCGGCAAACCCCACGCATGCAACGACTTCAGCAAATCTTGATACGTCGCAAAAAATGTTTCACTTGAAGGCTCACACGCACCGATCCCGTAGACGATGAGACCCAAAGAACGCTCTTTGGCCACTTTCGGATCGAGACTTTTCACCGTTCCAGCAGCCAAATTCCTCGGATTCGCGTACAATTCCAGCCCTAGACGCTCCTGTTCGGCATTGATACTCTCAAACACTTGCTTTTCGATAAAAATCTCACCGCGGACTTCCACTTTACTCGGAATCCGATCTCGATCTCCAAGCAGTTGCCTAGGAAGCGCTTGGATCGTGCTAATTGTGTGCGTCACATCATCCCCTTCACGGCCATCCCCACGTGTTAGCGCACGAACAAAATTTCCGTGCTCGTAAATCAAACTCACGGCAAGCCCATCGATTTTCGGCTCCACACCATACTCAAGTCGTTGGCTCCCAAATGCATTCCGCAAACGCTGATCAAACGCCTCCAAATCGTCTTTCGCGTAACTATTTTCCAAACTCAGCATAGGCTCCCCATGCGGAAACGTCACAAAACCCGCAAGACGATCATCACCCACCGGTGCAGAATCCGCCTTCAATTGCGGGAATCGTTGCTCAAGAGACTGCAATTCGGTCATCAAGCAATCATATTCAAAATCAGAGACTTCAGGCTTTCCAAGCTGATAATATAAGCGATTATGATTGGCGATTTCCTGAGATAACTTTCGCCAGCGCCGATGAACCTTTTCCTGCTCCTTTGATGAATTTCCAGCGTTCGATTCCATAAAACAATCTTTCTCCATTGGGCGCTTTTTTTGTTGCAAAATCAAACAATTTTTGATCGAATGAAGTTGTTTAACTCAACAAGTGAGGAATTTTCATGAAAAAGTACTTATTATTAACACCATGTATCGTAGCATTTTGCGCACTCAAAGCAGATGAAGGCAAAATCCCTCCATCGACAACAATCTCCACCAGTAGCATCCTCCCCACCACCACAAATAACGGAGAAAAAGATACCTCAAAAGCTCCAAAACAAGCAAGGCAAGAGATTGATGACAACTACGATATTGACAACACAATCCCCCGCCCAACCGATGCCGCGGCCGGAGCTGCGGCAGACGCTTGCCAAGATCTTAGAGAGGACCAAGAAGAGGACTTGCGAACAAAAACATCTTCACAAAAGTAAATTTGGAAACATTTTCCTAAAAAAGCTCACGGAATACGCCAACTGGCATCTTTTGTGCAATGAATTCTATTTTTAGTTTGAAAAACTGCTTAAATAAGTCTTGAATGAAAGGCTAACCCTAAAAAGGAGAATATGAAATCTATGAAAAATATGAAAAAATGTGTGCTGTCAGCATTGTTTGTTGTTGCAGCTTGTTCCCTACATGCGAAAGTGCAACAGACTGCAGCCACCGCTGCTGAAATTGCTGCATCTACTGCTGCGTCTGCCGCTAGTGCTGCTGCTGTTGCACTACCCGCGCCTGTGCCCGTGCCTGTGCCCGTGCCTGTGCCCGTGCCTGTGCCTGTGCCTGCTCCTGATAAGATTAAGAAGGCTCACAAACCCCATCATAACCATAGAGGCGGGAATAAGGATGGGGGTCTACCCGCCGATGAGGCTGGCGCTGCTGAAGCCACGGAATAAATAAGTTTTGAGTATAATAACCCCCAAAAAGCCGACAAGTCAATTGCACGGGGGTTCCAAGGAGACAAAAGGCACTTTGTGTGCCTTTTGTTGCATTTTAGAGTGGGTTCGGTAGCCCAGCGGTAAAGCGGTAGCCCTTAACGGACAACGTAATTTTCTGCATTCGATTCCATAAAACAATCTTTCCCCATTGGGCGCTTTTTTTGTTGCAAAATCAAACAATTTTCTCCCAAAAACAATGCTTTCCTGTGGGAGCAAAATGAAAATAGATCGTTTTGTGCAATTAATCCTATTTTCGACTTGAAAAATCATTTAAGTTCACGTTTAATAGTACACTAACCCCTAAAAAGGAGAACTTTAAATATGAAAAAATGTTTGTTATCAGCGTTGTTTGTCGTTGCAGCTTGCGCTCTGAACGCGGAAGAGAATAAAGCCGCTACGTGCAGCGGTCCTTCATGTGCCCCAGAAGCAAAAACGGACGTAAAAGCTCCTGTCGCAACTCCCGCGGACAAGCCGGACGTCGACACAACTGTAAATCCAGAAAACAACGCAGCAGAAAAGGATGGTGCTGTTGAAGCCTCCGAGGAAGACCTCGAAAAAGATCAAGAACAAGATCTTAAAGATCAAAAAGCCGGCAAGTAAATAAATTGCCCCGTTTTTCTGAGAATACAAAAGGCACTTTGCGTGCCTTTTTGTTGAATTTTAGAGTGGGTCGGTAGCTCAGCGGTAGAGCAGTGGCCTTTTAAGCCATTGGTCCTGGGTTCGAGTCCCAGCCGGCCTACCAAAATCAAAAGCAACCCATCAATTTTGAGCACTAGGTTCGTTGCGAAAAAAATTTAACCCATCACGTACATCAGTACGCTCAGGGATTAAATTTTTTTCGCGCCTGCCTATCATCTCAAAATTGATGGGTTGCTTTTGATTTAGTCGTTTTTAAGACTCTATCATCTTGAAATCGACGCCTTCCTGGCGATTTAGTAATTTTAGAGGTGCGTTCAGGACCGGTTTTTTCGGGGTCATCATGAAGCCTGATACGAATAATTTTCGCTCTCAAAAATGACTTTGAAACCCAGCTTTTTATAGATAGAGAGGCCAGCATCAGAGGCGCCCAAAAAGCAATCAGTCACTCCTGACTCTTTAGCTCGCAACAACACGTACTTCAAAAGTTTTGTGGCATACCCCCTCCCTTGGAATTCAGGCAGGGTACCAACATCATCGATTCTAGCAATATTGCCCTTGATGGACAACGTAATCGAGGAGACGGGTTGCTTGTTTTGATATAAACAATAATGTTCGAGTTTAAAGTGGCGTTCCAAAGCTCGCAAATGGGCTTTTGCGTAAATAGCAGTGATCTCGGCCGTTGAGTCAAAGGCACCTATGAGAGGTATCGACCAATCCGTCAAAGAATCGTCCGACGCTATGCAAATGTCGTCTCCCAACAGCTTCCGAAGGGATGTCATGATGCATTGACTTTAGAGCCATCGCGGCAGTTTTACCCGTTTGCAGGCCATCTGTTTCTTTAAAAATATTCGGAAACTTTTCTGTTCCGGAACAGAAAAGTTTCCGAACCTTCAAAAGAAAAGCGGAATCGGAAGGCATTTTTTGGCACTTCGTGTCCAAAAAATGCCTTCCGAATTGAGAGTTTTTTTGGAAAGGGCCCGGGAAAACCTATTTTTGCAAAAAATGGTTTTCCCGGCGGCCTACCTAGCGAAACCTCAAGCAGTTATTCGCCTGCGAGCACCGTGGGCAGGGCTCGACGTCTGTGGTTGAGGTGCCTTGGTAGATGAGTTCGCAATGGGAGCAATAAAAGACGTTTGCGGCGCTGGAACATGGTTTATACGCACGCCGATCCTGTTCATCGCATAGCATCCAAAGAACGAATACAAAAAAAAGAGCCATGAATGTCAATAGGGCAAACATGGCTTCAATATCCATAAAATTCCTCTCGTTTATAGAATGGGGGCAACTTACACGTTACCGTCTGATTTCGCAGCAGGTTCAGCGCTATTGGCGGCAGCATCCACCTTCTGTTGTTTTTCCGCACTTGACATGAGGAGCCGCTCTCCATTTTTGTCTAAAAGTTCAATAATACCGCGTGGAGAGGCGTCGCCAATGCGCGGAATCATCTTGTAAATGCGCGTATAGCCACCGTTACGATTCGCAAACTCTTGAGCGACCTTCGGGTCAAACAAGCGCCTGACCGCATTTTTATCATGCACTCTAGCGATGGACAAACGCAAACAATGGAGCTTCTCAGCCCTATTTTCGGACAAAAACGCTTGTTTTGCAAACGAAATAATCCTTTCTGCGAACGGACGAAGTGCCTTTGCTTTGATTAAAGTTGTTTGGATACGCCCATGCCTAAAAAGCGCGGCCGCCAAATTAGCAATCATTGCGCTCCGGTGTTCTTTTTTAACACCTAACGAGTATTTATGTTTTAAGTGACGCATAAAAAATGTCCTGTTTTAAAGAATTATGATCGTTCCATTTGAGGGATTTTCGATTCGGATGCCGAAAGCAAGAAATCGTTACGTTGCGTCAGCCGATCCATTTGAAACTCTGACGTTTGTTCGATACTATTTATTTGGGGAGCCGTCGGATGATTCGTCAGCAGCTGTGGATCGATGTGCATGCCTAACGACAGACCTAACTGTTCTAGCTTAGCCTTAATTTCGTTAAGCGATTTTTTACCGAAATTACGGTATTTGAGCATTTCCGCCTCAGTTTTGATCACCAACTCTCCGACTCGCGTGATTTTCGCGTTATTCAAGCAATTGCTTGAGCGGACAGACAACTCAATTTCATTCACGTTCAAATTCAACAGAGACTTGAAACGATTGTCTTGTTCATTAGCAACCTTTTGCTCCGTTTCGAACTGAATTTCTTGATGGTTATAGCGCTCAAAAATTTGCAAGTGATGCTGAATAATTTTCGTCGCCTCTTGAAGGGCATCATCTGCGGAAATACGGCCATCAGTCATAATTCCTAGGGTTAACTTGTCGAAATCCGTAATTTTGCCAACACGCGTATTTTCAACGGCATACTGAACGCCAATAATGGGACTAAACTGACAATCCATGGGAATGAGCCCAATCAAGGAACCATCCTTTTTATTGTCCTCCGCTGGGCGATAACCGCGACCCACCAAAACATCAAGCTCCAGCAGTAGATGCTGCTTGGTATCAAGCGTACAAATGATTTGCTTCGGATTGATGATTTCAATGTCGGCATGCGGTTGAATATCTCCCGCCTCGACAACACCTTCCTTGTTGACTTCCAACACCAATCGGACACTTTCCCGCGAAGAACTTTTCAGCAAAACTCGCTTTAAATTCAGGATAATTTCGGTGACATCCTCAACAACCCCATCAATCGATTGAAACTCATGCGTAATATCAGGTATCGCAAAGCGTAAAGAAGAGATGGCAGCGCCCTCAATCGAGCTCAGCAGCACCCTCCTATACACGTTACCAATTGTCCATCCAAAACCCTTTTCAAAGGGTTCCGCGATAAATTTTGCGTAATTTGTACCTTCCTCGACCTTAACCAAGCGATTGGGCACCTCGAATTTTCCTAGACGTTTAGCCATATTTTAAAATTGTTGATTGAATGTTGAACCACTGCCTATATTAATTATTAACGACGATAAAACTCAATAATTCTTTGATCATCAATATCTTTTACCATCTCATCGCGCACCGGCAAACGATTAACGATTCCCTTGAGACTCTCCGGAATCACCGTCATCCAAGGCGGGGTCGGACGAAACTGTGTCTCATCCAAACACCTTGTCACTAACTGACGTGAAGTGATCTTCTCTTTAACATGAATTTCATCTCCGGGTTTGCAAGTACAACTCGAGATATTGACTTTTCTGCCGTTGACCTGAACGTGACCGTGAAAAACTAACTGACGAGCCGCTTTCCGTGTCTTTGCAAAACCTAAACTATAAACAACGCTATCAAGGCGCGTCTCAAGCAATTGCAGCAGAACGTGTCCCGTCACTCCCTTCATCTTTTTTGCACGTGCAAACGTTAACCGCAGCTGACTTTCCGTCAAACCGAACATGAAACGCAACTTTTGCTTCTCATTCAATCCGGTTGAGTAGTCATTCACCTTACGGCGCAACTTAGGTCCATGTATACCTGGCAAATAGGGCTTACGTTCGTAAGCTTTTGTCAAAGGGAAAATAGCCTGTTTGTACTTTCTGTTGATCCGCGTCGTGGGTCCCGTGTAACGCATAATTGATAAGCTCCTAAACTAAAAATGTTAAACTCTTCTTTGTTTCTTTGAACGACAACCGTTATGAGGAACCGGCGTGACATCAAAAATATCCGTTACGACCAACCCGATCGATTGAACAGCTCTGATCGATGGATCACGTCCCATTCCAGGGCCATTAACCTTGATAACAACCTCCTTCAAACCGTGAGACATGGCCACTTTCGCGGCATCTTGCGTCACCATTTGAGCTGCGTAAGCGGTCGATTTCTTCGATCCCCTAAAGTGACACTTGCCGGCGCTCGATGACGCAATCACGTTCCCCTTATGATCCGTAAAACAAATCTGGGTGTTATTAAAGCTCGCGCGAATGCAGCAAATACCAGTATGGATGTTTTTGCTCCCTTTGGCGCGCTTAATTTTAAATTCCTTGCCGTCCAGTTCGCCCTTCAACAAATCGGCAGCCTCCAACTGGGAGCCCGCAGCCTTAGCGGTGTCCTGTTGCTTGACCTCGAGGTTTGTTTCGGGTTTGAGTTTCTCGGTAATAATTTCTTTAGACATAATGTTCTTATTGAATAATTTTTACGACTTGCCTTTCATTGCTCCGACGGTCTTGCGCTTACCTTTGCGCGTCCGTGCGTTGGTGTGCGTGCGCTGCCCTCTGACGGGAAGTCCCCTTCTGTGGCGAATTCCCCTGTAGCATCCAATCGCCTGTAAGCGCTTGATGTTGGCGGCAATTCCACGACGAAGATCTCCCTCCACAGGGAACGTGATCAGCTCAGCGACACGATTCAGCTCCTCTTCCGATAAATCGTTGACTCGACGATTCGGATCTATGCCAGCTTGTTCCACTAGCCGCTTAGCTTTACTAAGGCCAATGCCATAAATATACGGCAAGGCGTACTCTATTTTTTTATTAGGAAGTTCCACTCCAAGTAAACGCATAAATTTATTTCCTTATTGTTTTAAAGTTTAATTAAAAGAACCATTTTTCATGGTATTGTCAATATTTCCGGTTCATGATCTTTCAAAAGAACAGTATGCTCAAAGTGAGCGCACGGTTTTTGATCCTTCGTGCGGATCGTCCAACCGTCTTTTGCCGTCTCCACGTGCGGATTTCCAGAACAAATCATCGTCTCAATAGCCAACGTCATCCCCGCATGCAGCTGAGCACCGGTTCCCGGCACGCCGTAATTAGGAATCTGCGGCTCTTCGTGCATTTGTTTGCCAATCCCATGGCCAACAAATTCTCGCACAACGCTAAACCCCTGCCCTTCAGCACAGGATTGAATCGCATACGAAATGTCGCCAACAAACTTGCCCGGCCGTGCTTGCTTGATCGCCAAAAAGAGAGCCTCCTCAGCCACTTTTAACAGATGCAAAACCTTCGCATCCACAGCGCCAACAGCAACCGTTCTAGCATTGTCACCGACATAGCCATCATAACGCACAGCTACATCGGCAGTCACAATATCCCCCTCGCGAATAGTACGCTTTTTAGACGGAATTCCATGAACAAGCTCGTCATTAACGGAAATACAGGTGTAAGATGGAAACGTTTTGCTGCCTAAACGATAACCGTATTCAGCACTTTCACACCCCAACTCACGCATACACGTGTACCCAATTTGGTCCAAGTCTTCTGTCGTCACACCGGACTTAACCGCACTTAACATACGATCCAGGACAACTGCCGCCATCTTGCAGACACAACGCATCTTTTCGATTTCTCGATCTGTCTTAACGGGAATCACTTAGATACAAAACCTTAAGAGCCACGCCAAAATACCCGTTACGAATAACGCCAATAAAGGGTACCACAGCCATTTCAAATTCCTCATCTCACCAGAATCCAGAAGGTGATGGTGCGACTTGCCCACAACGTTACTGTGTGCAACCGACTTCCCCTTCTTCGTGAAACCATCATAATGCCGCTGAAGCAAATAGGTTTCCACCTGGCGCATGGTATCCAATACCACACCAACCGTAATTAACGTTCCCGTGCCGCCAAAGAACAAAGCAATGCGATAAGGAATATTGTACAGGAAATACAATAAATCTGGCATCAAGGCAATGACCGTCAAGAAAATAGAGCCCGCCAGAGTCAAGCGCGTCATGACAAAGTCCAAAAACTTCGCCGTCGGCTCGCCCGGCCTAACACCAAGGATGTAACCACCGTTTTGCTTCAATTCTTCAGAAATCTGAATCGGGCGAAACATCACAGAGACCCAAAAATAGCTAAAACCCAAGATCAGGGAGCCATAAATCAAGTAATACGAGAGAGAGCCTTGCACTAAGTAGGCTGACCAGGACTGAAAGACCTGAACGCCCGTCGCCGCCCCCAAATAGGCCAGAATTTGTTGCGGGAACATCAAAACAGCACTCGCGAAAATCACCGGCATGACGCCCGAATAGTTGATTTTCAGGGGTAAAAAGGAACTTTGACCGCCATAAACCCGCCTTCCAACCACGCGTTTAGCGTATTGAACGGGAATTTTACGCTGACCCTGCGTTACGGAAATCATCGAGGCAATCACGACGCAAAGCAAGCAGAGCATAAGAAGCGCCTGCGCAATCCCGAAACTGGGCCCTTCGGCTCCCAAAGGTTTCGAAAACATTTGGAATAAAACGACAATAGCCTGGGGAAGTCCCGCCAAGATACCAACAGTAATGAGCAAGGAAATGCCGTTACCGATACCGTGTTGCGTGATTTGGTCGCCCAACCACATCAAAACCATTGTCCCTGTCGTCAACAAACACGTAGAAACAAGGATAAACCAGGCCCCACTACTGGAGACAATCTCTCCATAAATATCGGGGTTAAATCCCGGGAAAAGTTTACTGGGATAGTTCGTCAGAGCTAAAACCAAGAGGAATCCCTGAATCAAACATATAATGAGAGCCAAATAACGCGTGTACTGCGTAATTTTTTGACGCCCAACATCGCCCTCCTGCTGCAATCGCGATAACGATGGCAAAACAGCGGTCAACAATTGAAAAATAATCGAAGCGCTGATGTACGGCATAATACCCAAGCCAAAAACAGCACCCTTCAAAAAAGCGCCCCCTGTAAACATATTGTAAAGGCTTACAAGAGATCCTCCTCCCATTTTTTGGGAGGAAAAGAAACTTTGAAGGGCGAGCGTGTCCACTCCAGGTAATGGAATGTTACTCCCAACCCTTGCTACGAACAACAAAGCAAGCGTAAATAAAATACGCCGCTTAAGCTCCGGTATTTTGAAAGAATTAACAAATGCAGATATCATAAAAAATATGTCATAGAAAATTCTTCTATACCAAGAAGTGATTATTCTCTCGAAGGCTCCCGTTGTTGTGGGTAAGAAGATGGTCCTTGAGTATACTCCCTCGAACCCTCTCTTGATGCATCTCTGTCCCTATTTTGTGGGTAAGATGAACCTTGGGATTCCTGCCTTGGAGCTTCTACTTCCTCAGCTTTTCCGCCGAGAGCTTCAATTCTCTCTTTTGCAGACGCTGAAAAACGATGCGCACGCACAGTAATCTTTCTCGTTAAATCACCACCCGCCAACACCTTAGTAGGAGCATTCTCGTCAGAAATCAGACCAGCTGCCTTCATCACAGCAAGATCAATAACCTCTTCAGTCATTTTCTCAAAGTCGCCTACATTAACGATGGCATACGCAAACTCTGGATTGCGAAAACGATCATTATTGAAACCACGAGTCGGTTGTTTGCGAAATTCAGGAACACCTGAATAAGGCCTAAAACCATCCCTTCCTTTTCCGCCGCCAGTACGTGCATTCGCACCATTGCGACCTCTTCCACTTGTGCTACCGCCATGTCCGCTGCCAGCACCGTTACCAAAACGCTTGCCTCTGTGGTGTTCACCACCAAACCTAGGCATTGAATTCATTTCCATATATTTATCCTATTTTTCTTATTTTTGTTTTTAATTGATTAATGTATTTTTTTGCTTTTTTTGAAGCTGATTATTTTTGTATCTCCATCAGTATGCCGAGTCAACCGAATTTCTTCGGCAGATCGTAATTGCGTCAATGCATTCATAGTGGCTTTTGCAGCAGCAGATCGATTATTGGAGCCTAACGACTTTGTTAAGACATTTGTCACTCCAACCATTTTCAATACTGCCCGCACAGCCCCACCAGCAACAACCCCAGTACCTTCGCAGGCGGGGCGCAAAATCACTCTCCCACAATCCGCTAAACCAATAACGTCATGGGGAATCGTTGTCCCTTTCAGAACAACCTTTACCATATTTTTCTTGGCGCATTCCACGCCTTTTTTGATAGCATCGGCCACTTCACTGGCTTTTCCCAAGCCAATCCCAACACTACCCTTGCGATCGCCGCAGACCACCAAGGCCGCGAAACTAAACCGACGTCCGCCCGCAACAACCTTCGAGCAGCGGTTGATATGGACAACCTCTTCCGCAATGCTAGAAACGGGCTTGTTGCTGGCAAATTCCTGCCGCCTACCGCCCCTCTCCCGGCCTCTTTTCTGCGTCGCCGCTCCCGTATTACTATAATTTATCATGTTAATAAATCCCTACTAGAATAATAATCCACCTTCGCGTACCGCATCTGCGAACGCCTTGACACAGCCGTGATAACGACGTCCACCGCGATCGAAAACAACCTTAGAAATCGCGTGCTTCTTTGCCTCTTCAGCAAATAATACGCCAATTTTCTGCGCCCCCTCAACATTGGGCTTAATTGCCTGCGCTTTCAAATCGCTTGCTAACGTCGACTTAAAAAACAGCGTTTTGCCAGCCTCGTCGTCTATACACTGAGCGTAAATGTGCTGGTTGCTAAAATGTACAGAAAGCCTCGGACGTTTGTCTGTTCCTATGACCTTTTTACGAATACGATAGCACCGTTTTTGCCTTAAGTCCTGTTTCTTCTTTAAATTCATAACATCAACCTCACACTAAGCAGTTTTCTTTCCTTCCTTACGACGCACGTATTCCCCAATAATGCGAACACCTTTTCCCTTGTAGGGCTCCACGGGATAAAATCTCTTGATATCGGCAGCCACTTGGCCCACCATCTTTTTGCTAGCACCCTCTATATGGACCTTCGTGCCATCCTGGATAGTCACCAAAATCCCAGCGGGAATTATGTACTGAACGGGATGCGAATAGCCCAAAATAAGATCCAAAAAATTTCCTTTAAGCGTCGCCTTAAAACCAACGCCGGAAATTTCCAAATCCTTCGAATAAGGCTTCTGAACGCCCTCAATCATATTAAAAATCAAGGAGCGCAAAGTCCCATGCATGGCACCTGCCAAACGCGTATCATTAGCGGGCTCCACAACAACAAATTGCGGATCGTGAGTCACTTTTACAACATTCGCGTCAAATTGCTCGAAGAGCTTCCCTTTCGGTCCTTCAACAAAAACCGTCGAGTCACGAACCTCCACCTTCACCTTTGGCGGAATCGACACTGGAATTTTACCTTTTCTGCTCATAGAATGCTCCCTTTACCACACGCAACAAATATGTTCTCCGCCAACCCTTTCCTTTCTAGCGCGACGATCCTTCATGACTCCCTTCGAAGTACTGAGAATAGAAGTGCCTAGACCGCCCAAAGTTTTTGGAATGTTCTGATAGGAATAATACAAACGTCTTCCTGGCTTACTGCAACGTTTTATTTCAGAAATCGCCGGGGCGCCCTTCACGTATTTAAGTCCTATCTCTAGAATGGGAAGCCCTCTCTCGTTTTTCTCCTCAGAGAAACCACGAATGTAACCTTCCGCTCTTAGAATCGTTAAAATATTCTTCTTCAGTTTCGAAAAAGGAGCCTCACACGTTTCTTTGTGAGCTGCACTCGCATTTCGAATCGCCGTTAATAAATCACCAATGACATCCATAGCCATAAAATACCCTCCATCAATCCTTGATTACCATGAAGATCGCGTAACTCCGGGAATCCTCCCCCACGAAGCCCATTCTCTAAAAGTAATCCTTGAAAAACCAAAATACCGCATATATCCCCTCGAGCGACCCGTCACGACGCAGCGATTTTTGTAACGCACAGGACAAGAATTCCTGGGCAATTTGGACATAGCGCGTTGTGCGTTAAAAAATTCCTCGTTCGTGGACGCCGGATTGGCTAAAACACGCTTGATTTCCGCGCGAACGGGCGCATATTTCTCAATCAAATGCTTTCTTTTATTGTTTCTTTCAATTGAAGATTTTTTTGCCATAAAAAATTACTGACTAACCGTTAACTCTGTTTTTGGCGCCTTTCTAAACGGCATTCCCATTAATGTTAATAGCTCCCGCGCCTCTGCATCTGTCTTGGCAGTTGTGGTCAATGTCACATTGAATCCAATGGACTTACGACTACTGCTTTCCGAGTGAACTTCAGGGAAAATCGTGTGATCAACGACACCAAACGTGTAATTTCCGCGGCCATCCATTTTAGATGACAACCCGCGAAAGTCGCGGATCAAAGGTAACGCAACACTGGTCAATCGATACAAAAATTCGTACATGAGATTCTTGCGCAACGTGACCATAACACCCACAGGCATTCCTTCGCGTAACTTGAAATTGGAAATGCTCTTTTTCGCCTTCGTAATGACCGGCTTTTGACCAGCTAGGAGGCCCATATCTTTCTGTAAGTCAGTAATATAAGCCTTTTCCGCCTCTGCGTTAACGCCCGAATTAATGACAATTTTCTCGATACAAGGAACTTCGTGTACGTTTTTGTATTCCTGCGACTTCATGAGTTGAGGAACAACCTTTTCCGTGTAATAAGTTCTTAAAAATGGTTGATACATGGTTTTACCTTTTGACTCTAACTTAATTTTTTAGCCTCTCTCTTCTGAGCTCTCGCCTCGAACCTTTCAACAGACATCACATTAGACCAATGCAACGACCCTTCAAGTTCAATGACCGCCCCTTCCGGGTTCTCTTTGCTCTTACGCAAATGTTTTTTCATCATCGCAATCCCTTCGACAACAACGCGCAACTTATGTCTCACAACACGAAGCACTTTGCCGCGTTTCCCGCGGTGGGAACCTGCAATGACAACGACCTCTTGATCCCTCTTCACGGGACATCTTTCGGCCGGCTTTTGATGCTTTAGTCTTGGTTTCATATCACCATACCTCCGGAGCTAATGAAATAATTTTCATATAGTTTTTTGTTCTTAGTTCGCGAGCTACAGGCCCAAAAATACGCGTCCCCTTCGGAGCGCCCTCAGCATCGATTAAAACACACGCATTTCCATCAAATCGAATGTAACTGCCATCCGAACGACGAGTCGCAGACTTCGTTCTCACAATGACGGCATCCTGAACACTACCTTTTTTAACGCTAGACGTCGGAATCGCCTCTTTAATCGAGACCTTTATGCGATCACCAATACCGCGTGCGCCGGGATTACTGGAACCAAAAGTTCCAATCATCATCGCCTTTTTGGCACCCGTGTTATCGGCAATGCTCATACAACTGTTACGCTGTAACATGACTATCCCCTCCCGTAGAACCCTGATGAGAATTTGCATGAATAACAGACAACAAACGCCAGCGTTTCAGCTTACTTAGCGGCCTTGTTTCCATAATCTTCACCTTATCCCCTACCTTACAAATATTAGCTTCGTCATGGACGTATAATATCGTTTTGCGCTTCACCTCTTTCTGGTAAAGAGGGTGTCGAGCACTGTAGTCATAAGAAACCTTAATGCTTTTATCCCCAAGTCGCGAAACGACAACACCCGTCAACGCCTTCCTTTTGCTTCGTTGAGCAGTCAAAATTGCGGTCATTATTTAACTCCTTCTTTTTTTAAAGATTTTTGCCTTAAAATTGTTTTTAAGCGGGCAATATTTTTGCGACAAATCCCCAAATGATGAGACTTATCCAACTGTTTCCGACGCAAATTCAACTGTAGCAGTTCGTTTTGCGACTTCCCTATTTCAACTTCAATTTCCTTCATTGAAAGTTCCTGCATGTCTTCTATTTTCACTGTAACCCCTTAATCGTTTAATTATTACGTGTAATAAAGCGGCAATAAAGCGATAATTTCGCATCCGC
This sequence comes from uncultured Opitutales bacterium, assembly GCA_964457855.1. Taxonomy (GTDB): domain Bacteria; phylum Verrucomicrobiota; class Verrucomicrobiia; order Opitutales; family CAYWEO01; genus CAYWEO01. Next base: position 56,748 of record CAYWEO010000004.1, read on the forward strand.
TAAACTCATTGCCTCACGCGCCAAACTTTCTGGAACGCCTGCAATCTCAAATAAAATCGTACCCGGCCTGGCAACGGCCACCCAATATTCAACGCCGCCCTTACCTTTACCCATACGCGTTTCCGCCGGCTTTTTTGTAATGGGCTTTTGAGGAAATACGCGCACCCAAACCTTTCCTTTACGCTTGAGATGACCCGTAATTGCCACACGCGCAGCCTCTATTTGTGCCGCAGTAATGCGATAATCGGGAAATTTGCGTTTATCGTGATTATCCTCTAAAGCTTGAATACCAAAATCGCCAAATGCCAAAAAATCATTACCCTTCGCGTTGCCTTTGTAGGGATTTTTCTGTTCTTTTCGGTACTTTGTCCTCGCTGGAGATAATTTTGCCATAATATAAATCCTTACCTTCTGAGTTTATTAGAATCTTCCTCTTTCTTACAAATCCAGCACTTCACTCCGATAATTCCATAAGTGGTCCTCGACTCGCGAAAACCGTAGTCAATATTTGCACGAATTGTATGCAAAGGAACGCGGCCTTTTTTGTACTCTTCCGTACGCGCGATTTCAGCGCCACCCAAACGTCCCGAGCAGCGAACACGGATACCCTCGACATTGCCCGCGGCCATGGCGGACTCGAGAGATTTCTTCATTGCGCGGCGAAATGGTATGCGACGCTCCAATTGTAGAGCAATATTTTCAGCGACTAGCTCTGCAACAACATCGGGATTCTTAATCTCTTGAATATCAATCAAAACATCGCGCTTAATGAGTTTTTCTAGCGCCGCCTTAAGAATTTCCAAATCTTGCCCTTTTCGGCCAATCACCATTCCAGGACGTGCCGTCGGAATCGTCAAACGCACACGGCCATCGCTTGCACGCTCAATAATGGGCTCAGTTACAGAATATTTCAATCGCTCTGTGATAAATTGACGAATCTGAACATCCTCAGCCAATAACTTCGGAAAGTTCTTTTTATTAGCCACCCATCTGGCTTTTCGCCTGCTTTCATCAACAGGTAAGCGGAAAAGTAATGCATTAATTTTTTGTCCCACGAGCAACCTCCTTGACTTTTTTATTCAACTCACTCAACACAAAACAAATGTGACTCGTGCGCTTTTTATAAGGATGGGCAGACCCACGCGCCGTCGGCATAAAACGCCTTTGCGCAGGACCCTCGCCCACTGTAATCTCTTTGATAAACAAATTCTTAGAAGATAAATTTAAATTATTTTCTGCATTTGCCACCGCACTGTCCAACACCTTCTTCAGCAAACGTGCTGACTTTCTCGGGATGAACTTCAAGGTTTCCTGTGCTTCGAGCACATGCATACCGCGCAAACCTCTGGCCACTTGGCGCACCTTCAGGGGTGACATTTTCGCGTATCGCGCTAAAGCTCTGACTTCTACTGACATGTTACTTCACTGCCTTCTTTGTATGAGGATTATGTGCCTTAAACAAGCGTGTCAAAGCAAACTCTCCTAATTTATGTCCAACCATACTCTCCGTTATGTAAACAGGGATGAATGTTTTTCCATTGTGAACTTCCAAATTAAACCCAACGAAATCGGGCGTAACTGTGGAACGACGAGACCACGTCCTAATGGGCTTCCGTGAACCCGTTCTCTGGGCATCGCGAACCGCTTCCATTAAAGGGAAGTCTATAAAAAAACCTTTTTTAAGTGAACGAACCATAAAATCTTACACCTTTTTCATTTTTCTTCCGTTACAACGCGTTATGATCTTATTGTTCGTCCATTTCGAACGTTTACGCGTCGGTTTCCCTTTCGACAATTGCCCCCATGGGGACACCGGATGACCTCCCCCTGAGGTTTTTCCTTGACCACCGCCCATGGGGTGATCGACCGGGTTCATCGCAATACCGCGGACTCTTGGCCGTTTTCCCAGCCAGCGATTGCGACCCGCCTTTCCTAAAGATTGATTCATATGATCGGCATTCCCCAACTCACCGATAGTCGCCAAACAATTGACATGTACCTTTCGGACTTCCTTACTCGGCATTTTGAGTGTTGCATAATCACCATCGAGAGCCACCAAACGCGCGCATGAACCAGCCGTACGAGCAATTTGTGCACCCTTACCCGGCAAAAGCTCGACAGCGTGAACAGCCGTTCCAGGAGGAATACAATGCAATGGCAAACACATCCCAATTGTATATTCATCAACTGACTTGTTTGTGCTCACCACTTGATCGCCAACTTTTAGATTCTTCGGCGCCAAAATGTATCGCTTTTCGCCGTCAATGTACGCCAGCAAAGCAATGTTTGCAGTACGATTTGGATCGTATTCAATGCGTTGAACGAAAGCGGGAATGTCCTTTTTGTCGCGCTTGAAATCGATGATCCTATAAAGCTGTTTGTGACCGCCGCCACGACGACGAGACGTAATTCTTCCATAACAATTACGGCCTTTTGGACGATGACACGGCGTTATAAGAGAACGTTCCGGGGAATTGTCTTTGGCAATATCTTCCCGTTTGTTTAAAATCAAAAACCGCTGGGACGGCGTTGTCGGTCTATATTTTTTTAATACCATAAAATCAGTTGATCTCTATTTTATCTCCGCGCTTCAACGTAACAATCGCCTGTTTCACATTAGAAGTCTTACCAAATTTACCACGTTGTGTGCGACTACGCTTCACTTTACCCTTGAGATTCAACATGTTAACGTTCTCAACAGTCACCTTGAACATCTCACCAATCGCATACCCAACATCAATACTGTTGGCATCACGATAAACCTCAAACGTGTACTGATTTAACTCAGAAGCGCGTTGATTGGCCTTCTCGGTAATGCGAAACCCTTTAATTACTTCATGCGGCCGTTTCATGTTTCTCCCTCCTGATTTCTGAATTCATACGCGCTGCCAATGTTTGAAGCGCCCTCTCTGTAAAAAGTATATTCCGATATTTCATGATTTCAAGAGCGTTTACCGAACTACTCTCCATGAGAAAAACATGCTCAATATTCCGCAAAGATAGAGCCACATTCCCAGCAAACGTATCGTCAATCAAGAGCACTTTTCTCTCTTCTTGAAAAATACGATTCACGATAGCATTCATCTCTTTCGTTTGTGGTTTGTCGGCAAAAAACTCCTCGATAACAAGGATTTGTCCCTTTTGGGCCTTACCAAAAAAGCTCATTTTCAAGGCCAATTGCTTCTCTTTGCGCGACAATTTTTGAGAATAATCTCTCGGTCTCGGCCCGAAAACAACACCACCATGCGTCCAAATAGGACTTCTCTTGGAACCATGACGCGCACGGCCCGTTCCTTTTTGACGCCACGGCTTTTTGCCACTTCCGGCAACCTCATCACGCTTTTTCGCACAAGCAGTTCCCTGCCTCAAATTCGCACGATACGCTAGAATCGCCTTCTTCACAATCGACTCACTGCGGTCACAATCATCGAAGCTAGGAAGACTTCCGTACTCCCGTTCTTCTTTGAACTGACCATCCCTTGTATACAACTTTAACTTCATAGAACGCTCCATTTACGCAGCCACCTGCTTGCCCTTTTTTGCCTTTCGCACAAAAACCTTTCCGCCATTTGCGCCAGGCACACTTCCCTTAATGAGCAGTAAATTCTTATCACTCAACACTTTAACAATTTGTAAATTTTGTATCGTGCGTCTCACATCACCCATATGCCCAGGCATTCTCTTACCCTTAATAATATGGCCAGGCTTTGCGCGCATTCCACAGGAACCCGCACGTCTGTGCGACATGTGACCGTGCGTTGCAGGACCGCCCGCAAAACGATAACGCGTCACAACACCCTGAAAACCATGTCCCTTCGATAGACCAATCACATCCACCATTTCTCCGGGCTGAAAACAATCGACGGTAAACACTTGACCGATAGCGAATTGCGAAGTATCTTGAACGCGAAACTCCTTCAAATCGGCAAGCGCCGGCGCTTTGGCTTTTTTCAAATGACCCAGCTCAGCCTTGGACAAACGCGATTCCTTGTTCTTACGAGAACCCACTTGGACGGCATTGTATCCATCGTTTTCCTTCGTTTTGATCTGAATAACTGGAGACGGCTCAATTTGAACAACAGTCACGGGAAGCAAACAACCCGCCTCATTGTAGATCTGAGTCATGCCAATCTTCTTTCCTAATAATAATAATTGCGATCTTTTCTGTATCATGATTCTAAGCGGCAGGCAGTTAAAAACTCTTTTGGGGAACCTGCTTTAGTCTAATTGTTAACTATAAAATCCTATTTTCCGTTCATATAAGATTAACTTCAACGATTCGCACCGCTGCTGGCAAGCTTTATTTTCACATCTACGCCAGTTGGCAGATTTAATTTTTTCAAATTATCGACCGTCTCAGACGTTGGGTTGATGATGTCCAAAAGACGCTTATGAGTACGTATCTCAAACTGGTCCATGGACTTCTTGTCCACGTGCGGAGAACGATTCACGGTAAATTTCTCTATCTTGGTCGGTAACGGAATTGGACCGCAAACGGTTGCTCCAGAACGTGCTGCAGTGCTTGCAATATCACGTGCCGAATTATCCAAAATACGCGCATCGTAAGCAGTTAACCTGATTTCGATTTTCTGTTTATTCTGTTTATGTTTATTGTCCATTGCTAAAATTTTCGTTGATTTGTTATTAACCTCGACGCGCCGGTGCACGTGAACACTCTTTGACAATTTCCGCCAAAAGACTCGACGGAACCTGCTCAAAATGTGAAGGCTCCATAGAATAGGAGGCTCTTCCTTTTGTCAAGGACCGAACATCAGTTGCGTAACCAAACATTTCTTTTAGAGGCACGTGCGCGAGAATACTCACAACAATGCCCTTCGTTTCTACGCCCTGAATTTGACCACGACGACGGTTAAGATCACCCAAAACATCTCCCTGATACTCTTCTGGCCCAACGACTTCCACCTTCATAATGGGCTCCAATAAAATCGCTTTTGCGCTCTTCATAGCGTCTTTGAACGCGAAAATGCCCGCCATTTTAAAGGCCATTTCGTTCGAGTCGACTTCGTGGAAGCTGCCATCGACAATATAAGCACAGAAATCGACGACCGGATAGCCCGCCACCGTACCGTTTCTTGCACCCTCTAAGATGCCTTCCTGCACGGGCTTAATGTATTCCTTTGGAATGGTGCCACCAACGATTTTGTTGATAACTTCACAACCCTTACCTTTCTCTGCTGGCTCCAGTTTGATCACCGCGTGTCCATATTGACCGCGACCACCGGATTGGCGGATAAACTTACCCTCTCCGTCTGCTGGAGCAGTAATTGTCTCACGATAAGCGATTTGCGGACGACCAGCGTCTGCCTCAACTTTAAACTCTCTAAAAAGACGATCGCGAATGATCTCCAAGTGCAACTCGCCCATGCCAGCAATGATTGTTTGCCCGGTTTCATGATTGGAAGACACACAAAACGTGGGATCTTCCATGGACAATTGCTGCAAAGCTGACGACAATTTTTCCTGATCGGCCTTCGATTTTGGCTCGATCGACATGCTAATAACAGGATTCGGGAACGTCGGCGGTTCTAAGCGCAAATCGAGATCCCGATCACAAATCGTGTCGCCCGTCACAACATCTCGAACGCCAATGACAGCGCAAATATCTCCCGAATACGCCACATCAATGTCTTCGCGCATATTGGCCCTCATGAGCATCAAACGGCTAATGCGTTCCGTCTTGCGCGTCCTCGGATTATATAAAGCCGAACCTTTGCGCAAAATACCCGCATAAACGCGAACAAAGACAAGCTTTCCGACGTACGGATCCGTCATTAATTTGAAAGCAAGAGCAATCACCTTCGATTGATCATTAGGAACTACGGATACCTCTTTCCCATCGTCGTCAAACGCACGCATAGGAGGTAAATCGAGAGGCGCAGGCAGATAATCCACAACGGCATCCAGCAACATCTGAACACCCTTATTTTTGAAAGCGCTTCCTGGAATAACACCGATAAATTGACGCATTAAGGTCGCTTTACGGATCGCAAGGACAAACTCATTCTCTGTCGGCACCTCACCGTTGAGAAATTTGTCCGCCATGACATCATCAAAATCCGCGAGGGATTCGATCAGTTTTTGGCGATAATACGCAACATCGGCAGCCATATCTTCAGGCACTTCCACGATATCGTAACGCATCCCCTGGGGGTCCGTGGCGTCATAAACGTAGGCTCTCAGGCGAATTAAATCGACGAGGCCCCTAAAATTCTCCGCCGCACCGATATTCAAAAATAAAGGATGCGCATTACCGCCCAATTTTTGACGAATGCTTTGGATGGCACCTAAGAAATCGGCACCAACGCGGTCCATTTTATTAATAAAGGCTATGCGCGGAACACCATACTTATCCATTTGGCGCAGAACGGTTTCCGACTGAGGTTGCACTCCCGCAACGGCACAAAATACCGCAACAGCTCCGTCCAAAACCCTCAGAGAACGCTCCACTTCAGCCGTAAAATCCACGTGCCCAGGCGTATCGATGATATTGATCCAGTGCTCAATGCCCGTATTGGGACCCCAAAGCGTCTTCCAATTGCAGTGGACAGCAGCCGATGTAATCGTAATACCGCGTTCGCGTTCCTGCACCATGAAATCGGTAACAGTTCCGCCGTCATGCACCTCCCCCATTTTGTGAATGGAGCCTGTATAGAACAGAATACGTTCGGTTGTCGTCGTCTTCCCTGCGTCAATGTGAGCAGCAATGCCGATATTCCGCATGCGCTCCATCATGTGAGGACGCTCGAGAGCATTCGCAGGAGAGAATAATTTGGGTGCCAAAGAAGCTATTGAATTGTCCGCCATAAACGTGTTTCCTTATACCTTTTCCTACCAGCGGAAGTGCGCGTAGGCCCTGTTTGCAAGAGCCATTTTGTGAACTTCTTCCTTCTTTTTGACCAAATCACCCGTGTTATTATAGGCATTGACGATTTCTTTAATCAAGGCATCACACATGGGGACACCCTTTTTATTCGAACAATATTCAACAAGCCAGCGCAAGGCAACGGCTTCCTGACGCTCGAAAGAAATCTCCGTTGGAACTTGATAAGTAGCCCCACCAACGCGACGGCTTTTCAATTCCAATTTAGGACGAAAGTTCGCCAAAGCTCCCTTCAAAACATCCACAGAATCGCCCTTTTCGAGCTTTTCACTAACGCCCACTAACGCATCATAAACGATAGTATTTGCGATACTTTTTTTCCCCCGCTCCATAACGAGGTTGATCAATTTTTGCACCAATGTATCATTATAACGGGCATCTGGACTGATGATACGCTTTTCTGCGCGATTACGACGTGACATACGAAAAATTCTTTAAATTTTATGCTTTTTTAGCCTTATTCTCCTTGGGCATTTTAACACCATACTTCGATCGACTACGACGACGCTTTTCAACGCCTTGCGCATCCAACGTTCCTCTTACAATGTGATAACGCACACCTGGTAAGTCAGGAACACGACCTCCACGCACCAAGACAACGCTATGCTCCTGCAAATTATGACCCTCATCGGGGATGTAAGCAATGACAACTTTACCCGTCGTCAAACGCACTTTGGCTACTTTCCGAAGAGCCGAGTTTGGTTTTTTTGGCGACACAGTGTAGACGCGCAGACAAAAACCACGACGGAATGGGCACCCATTCAGAGCAGGGGTCTTGGTTTTGCTCTTCAACGCTCTCCGTGGGTTCTTAATAAGCTGATTAATTGTAGGCATCGTATCCTTTTAGTAATTAAAAAAAAATAATGGTTAAGTTTATGAAAACCGAAAAAATGAATTTTTCAATAAAAAAAACAAATTCCTTCAATAAACATATGAAAAATTAAGATGTTGCGGATTGCGACTTAAAGATTTGCGCCAAAGCTTGCGCCGTTTGCGTTTCATCCACAGAATAGGTAACCGCTTCTTTCCCAGTGCTTTCCAGGAACGTTGTTTCCACTTTGATATGCCGATATTCTGGCATACCCGTTCCGGTCGGCACTAAATTACCCATGATAATGTTTTCTTTGCAGCCAATGAGTTTATCTACCTTCCCTAACGTCGCCGCCGCTGTCAAAACGCGCGTTGTTTCTTGGAACGAGGCCGCCGATATGAAGCTGTCCGTCTCTAGCGAAGCCTTTGTCAGACCCAAAAGAACCGGTTCCGCTTCCGCTGGCTTACCACCCATGTCCAAAATGCGCTCGTTCATAGCCAAGAAAGCCTCTTTATCGATCTTCGAGCCCCAGAGCAAATCAGCATCGCCGTCACCCGGATCCGTGATACGAACTTTCCGCAACGTACGCGCAATAATGATTTCCAAGTGCTTATCATCGATACTAACTCCTTGCAAGTGATAAACTTTTTGAATTTCAGAAATCAAATACTCTTGAACAGCCTGCAAGCCCAAAATTTCCAGGACTTCATGAGGATCTGCAGAACCTTCCGTTAAAAACTGTCCTTTTTTCACCAAATCTCCGGGGTAAACAACGATATGCTTCCCGTGCGGAACCAAATGTTCTTCTTCCTGGCCCGTTTCGGCATCCGTGACCACCAGGCGCCTACGTCCACGCAAACTCCCCGAAATCGCAACAATACCATCGATTCTCGCCATTTCAGCGGTATCTTTTGGCCGACGTGCTTCGAATAACTCCGCAACCCGCGGCAAACCTCCCGTAATGTCTTGCGTTTTCGACATTGAACGAGGTGTTTTTGCCAACAAAGCGCCAGGTGCAATTTCATCACCGTCATTGACGGATATTTGAGCGCCAACAGGAATGGAATATGTTGCAGACAGTTTTTCTACGCCATTGACGACAGCACGGACTTCAATTGCAGGATTCAGATCTTCTTTGTGATCAATAACAACCGTCGCGATACGTCCACTCAATTCATCTAATTCACGCTTAATCGTGACACCAGGAATCAAGTCGTGAAAACGAATGATACCCCCCTTTTCCGACAAAATGGGAATGTTGTGCGGATCCCACATTGCCAAAACCGTCGAACGCTCGACTTGCGCACCGTCAGCAACCGGCAACACCGATCCAGCAACGATGTGAAACTCGTCCAAAACCTTACCATCGTCATCAACAACGACTATGGAACCCGTCTTGTTGAGAACAATACCCGAACCATCCGCCAATTCTACCGTACGCAACCCCTTATACTTCACCGTACCTGCTTGGCGCGCACGAATTTCCGGCGTTTTCAACACCTGACTCGCGACACCACCCACGTGGAAGGTTTTCATGGTTAACTGCGTTCCTGGTTCACCAATGGACTGCGCTGCAATGATCCCCACAGCCGTCCCCGGCTCCACCATTTTCTGCGTCGAAAGATCCCTTCCGTGAGCGCTTTGTGGAATTGTGTGACCGTGCATGTGCGTTAACGAAGAGAGCACTTTTACGCGCTCAATACCCAAACTCGTGAGCTTCTTCGCCGTATCCAACGGGATCATTTCGCCTTTTTTCAGCAGAATTTCGTCAGGATTTAGGGGATTTCGCACCTCTAAACTCGAACAACGACCCGCAATTCGCTCGGCCAAACTGACCACTTCTTCGTCACCATCGTAAATGGCAGACTTCCAAACACCATCACCATTCATGACAGAATCGTCATCGGCAACGATCATGCAATCCATTGCAACGTCGCATAATTTGCGCGTCAAATATCCCGCATCGGCCGTCTTTAAAGCCGTATCAGCCAATCCTTTACGAGCACCGTGCGTTGCAATAAAGTAATCCATTACCGACAAACCTTCACGGAATGATGACAAAATTGGGCGAGAAATAATTTCTCCGGACGGCTTTGCCATCAACCCACGCGCACCGCATAATTGGCGCACTTGCTGGCGATTTCCTTTAGCACCCGAGTCCATCATGAGACAAACAGGATTGAATTCGGTGGAACCCTCATTGGCCTCCAAATCGATAAACACCCGCTTGGCAATTTCATCCGTTGCACTCATCCAAACGTCAATAATCTTATTGTAACGTTCGCCCTCGGTGATGACACCCTTTTTAAACTGGTTTTCAACGTCTTTGACTTTCTTCCGACTACGATCAATGACTTCCATTTTCGTTTTTGGAATAATCATATCGAAAACTCCAATCGAAATACCCGCCTTCGTAGCGACCTTGAATCCAAGCTGCTTTAAATTGTCGAGAATACCCACAAGCTTCTCCTTACCAACGATTTTATAGGTATCGAGAATCAGGTCACCCAGTTTCGCTTTCGGAACAATAAAATTGATAAAACCAAGCTCTTTTGGCCAAATCGTGTTAAAAATCACACGTCCAACGCTCGTCCGAATCATCTTCTTCGTCCGATCTCCATGGTACGTATCCTTCCCATAATCAGGGTTCACCATGTCAACCCAGGAGTGAATTTTCAACATCCCCTCTTCGTAAGCCACAATGACCTCATTTGCAGAAAGCATGAGAGGCAAACGGTCCGTTTTTTCCGGCTTCACTTTGGGCTCGCAACTCAAATAATAAGCACCCAAAACGATATCTTGCGAAGGCGTTAAAACGGGCTTACCGCTCGACGGCGAAAAGATGTTATGAGTCGCCATCATCAACAACTTACACTCCATAATCGCCTCCAGCGAAAGGGGAACGTGAACGGCCATTTGATCTCCGTCAAAGTCCGCGTTGTAGGGTGAGCACACAAGAGGATGCAAACGAATCGCTTCTCCTTCAATGAGAACGGGATCGAACGCTTGTATCGATAACCTATGCAACGTCGGCGCACGATTCAGCAGAACGGGGTGTCCGCGCGTCACTTCATCAAGAATATCCCAAACTTCCGGAGATTTTGTCTCGATCATTTTCCTCGCGCCGCGAACCGTATGCGTAAAGCCCAATTCCTTTAGACGACGAATGATAAAGGGCTCGAAAAGAACCAACGCCATTTTCTTGGGCAAACCGCACTGATGCAGCTTAAGTTCCGGACCAATCACGATCACAGAACGGCCGCTATAGTCGACACGTTTTCCTAAAAGGTTCTGTCGGAAACGCCCGCCCTTACCTTTAAGCATGTCACTCAACGACTTAAGGGGACGGTTTCCTGCGCCTGTAATGGCTCGACCATGCCGGCCATTATCGAACAAGGCATCAACGGCCTCCTGCAGCATGCGTTTTTCGTTATTAATAATGACTTCCGGAGTCCTCAATTGCATGAGGCTTCTGAGGCGATTATTGCGATTGATCACGCGCCGGTAAAGATCATTCAAATCGCTGGTCGCGAAACGTCCGCCGTCTAACGGAACGAGGGGTCTTAAATCTGGTGGGATAATCGGAATCGCCTCTAAAAGCATCCATTCCGGGCGCGTTTTGGACATCAAAAACCCATTGACCAACTTCAAGCGTTTGGACACTTTCTTTTTGATCTGCTTTGAACGCGTCGTTTGCATTTCCGCTTGCAACTCTTTAGACAACGTCTCGAGATCGATGTTCATGAGCAACTCTTTAATCGCGCTTGCACCCATTTTCGCGACAAAAGAATCTTCCCCAAATTCCTCTTGTGCTTTAGCGTACTCCCGCTCATCCAATAACTGCCGATCGGTCAAAGTCGTCGCACCCGGATCGATCACGATGTACTTTTCGTAATAAATCACCTGCTCC
>CAYWEO010000005.1:0-64549 GCA_964457855.1 uncultured Opitutales bacterium
TCGTTGCGCTCGGCCTCAATGCCATCACGTACGTTAGTACGCTCAGGCATCTTGTTCGCGCGCGCCTGCTCGTCATCTTAAACTTAAAGCGCTCACCCCTTCAGGGTGTACGCCAGCCTTTCCGACTTTACTTTATCCATGAAAGACGACCTCAATTTTGAGATGAGGAGCAGGCGCACCAGGTTGAGGCTTGGAATAAAAAGAATTTCTTCCGTAAATCGCCTTAGGAAACGTCGATTTTGAGATGATAGGCAGGAATAGAAAAATTTTGACCCCCGAGCGTACTAACGTACGCGATGTGTTAAAGTCAAAAAAATCGCTAAATCGCTAGGAATGCGTTAATTTTAAGATGACGGGCAGGCGTGCTAGGTTGAGATGCCTGAGCGTACTAATGTACGTGATGGCATCGAGACCGAAGCACAACGCACCCGCCGCTTAAAATTAACGCATTCCTAGCGATTTTGGCGGAGAGAGAGGGATTTGAACCCCCGATGAGGTTACCCCCATACCTGATTTCGAGTCAGGCGCATTCGGCCACTCTGCCATCTCTCCATGTTGGAAAGCTTTGATTTTGAGCGGCGAGTTCGTTGCGCATCGGATCTCGCTGCCATCACGTACGTTAGTACGCTCAGGCATTGGGGGATTAGAGTGAGGAGAGGCACTCACTCCAATCGTCCTCGCGCGCCTGCTCGTCATCTCAAAATCAAAGCTTTCCTTTCGGAAATTCCAAGAAAAGAACTCTCCCCGCAAATCGCCAGGAAGGCATCGGTTTCAAGAAATTTTTAAAAGAACTTTTTCCCGCAAATCGCCAGGAAGGGGTTTATTTTGAGATGATAGGCAGGAATGGAAAGATTTTGACCCCCGAGCGTACTTAACGTACGTGACGGGGTCGAAATCTTTCTGTGACGAACCTAGCGCTCAAAATGAACCCCTTCCTGGCGATTTTGGCGGAGAGGGGGGGATTTGAACCCCCGGAGCCTCTTTTGGAAGCTCGCCTCGTTAGCAATGAGGTGCTTTCGGCCACTCAGCCACCTCTCCGTCTATCAATACCATAAACAAGTATCAGAACTCCCACTAAACCGTCAAGAACAAGTTAACAAAAAAGATGGCATCAGTTTTTTTCTCGCCTGCCCGTCATCTCAATATCGATGCCTTCCTGGCGATTTGCGGGAAGAGTTTTAAAAGAATCTTGCTCTTAACAGATATCAACTGATAACTTTAACAATCATCAAGGCGCGTATAATGGAACCGTTAGAAAGTGTTATTAAAATATATGGTCAGGCTTTAAAGGATAATGATTATCAAACGATCATTAGCCTGTTTTCTGAAGATGCGAAGGTCTTCTCTCTCTTTGCAGGTGAAAAATCACCATCGGTTTTTTTTCAAAATTTGTTTGAATGTAGTCATCGAACTAAAGTCGAAATAAAAAACATATTTTTTGACCCACATGATGAAAAAATAGCAGCCGCCTACATTTATATGGAGGCAATGAGGAATCAGCACGTTATTCAAGCTGAAGCTGTCGATGTTTTCAAGTTCGATCACGAAAATAAAATTAAACGCTTAAAAATATTTTTAGACACGTATCTCCGATAAGGAAATTAAAAGAAAAATCAGCAAATCCCTGACGAAAAGTCGTCAAAAGAGGGCAAAAAGAAATTAAAGAAAGAAGAAAAAAGCCGTTAAAAAGCAACTAAAAGGAGAAAGAAGAAAAGAGAAAGACATTAAAAAGAAAGACATTAAAAAGAAAGACGGAAACGAGAAGGAAAATAAGAACGAAGAATAAAAGAACTGATCGCAGAATACTTTCATCTAAAAACAGCAGTCGCGAGATTGCTGTTTTTTGTTGACACGCGCAAAATCTTTCCAAAACTGGCAATCATACAACAATTCAACCCTCTTAAACTAATCGTATGCGAACAAAACTATTCAAACAAACAGGCATCTTCTGCCTAGCCCTCGCCACCGCCCTATCGGCATTTGGCATGAAAAAACAGAACAACACTTCATGCTCCCAAGACAGTTTCTTGAACGCCATTTCTGAAAAGAAAGAACCCAATCAAAAAACTCGCAAGTATTTCATTAAAACTAAAAAAATACTCGAAGAAAACGATAAGCCGTTGGAGGCTGCAATTATCGACGAAACCGAAACCGAACCACTGCTCATTCTCATTGGCAAATTTTGGTTAAATCCGAAATTAGAGGGGCAAACATTTAAGAACATCACTCGCCTGAAAATCCTTCCAGAAAACTGTGATACTCTAAAGAAGTATACTGACGTATTCGAAGCCTACACGAATGAATGCAATGATTTATTCGAAAAAGACCAATACAAATGCATCCCTAAGGACGATGGGATTTTTAACAGCGAAGACGTGAAAAGTATTTCTAAACTCTTCCCAAACTTGAAAATTCTTAACATATTTTATTGGAATGCCCCAGTGACGATACCTGCTTGGTGCGCCAGTATCAAAAATTATTTGATTGAACAAGGACTTAAAGAAATTTACATCAATGCTCAGCAATTGGATACTGCCGACCAAAAATATGTCTTCAATGCGCTAAATAAACGTAGCGATGGGATCAAGGTAGGCTTTTTAAGTTCAAGTCTTTCCAAATCCAAGCTAAACGACCTAGGACCATTAGGAAGAAACAAACAAATAAATAGTCATTGCTATAACAAAGAAAAGGCTGAAAAAATTGGGCGAAAAAAACTTGAAAAGAAAGGAATTACGACAGAGGTATTTAAATATGACAGTAAGAGGTCAGAGAACATACCATCGCTTAAGGCAAAAACCGAATACGAGGACTATTGTTGGGCGGCTATGGAACAATGTGGGTCAGATAAGGTATTGGCACTGTCAGGAAAATTTTGGCTTCTCCCAAAATTCTCAAGCGTACAGTTCAAAAACATCACACGTGTTGCATCTTTGCCGCACTGTCAAGCATTTGATGACTCACTACTCGACTCCCGTTACATCCCGGAAGATGACTGCCAGTTTACATCCTCTGACGCGAATAAAATTCGGCAACTCTTCCCAAACTTGAGATCCGAAAATCTCAAATTACTAGGTAAATGGAAGTTCACCGAGACAGAGCAGATGCTCTGGATGATACCCTGGATGAACCAAGAATCTGAGGGTTCTTCTAATCAAACATTACAAGCATTAACGACGAATCATTCAATCCAAGACAGCGAAAATCCATCGGTAAAATTCCTTTCTAAAGCTGAGAAAAAAAAGCTGCAGAAAGCCGCAAAGAAAGAACACAAAAAGATTGTGAACAAAATGATAGCGATAGAGGAGACTAGTCAGAAGGAGAATAACGAGAAAGAAATTGAAATTAAAAAGCAGCCAAACAATAAGGAAAACGAAACGAAAAACGAAGAACAAAAGAAGTGATCGAAAAATCTCTTCAATCCTCTTACCTAAAAACAGCAGTCGCGAGATTGCTGTTTTTTGTTGACATGAGAAAAATCTTTCTACAATTTGGCAATCATAAAACAATTCAACCCTCTTAAACTAATCGTATGCGAACAAAACTATTCAAACAAGCAGGCATTTTCTGCTTAGCTCTCGCCACCGCCCTATCGGCGTTTGGCATGGAAAATCAGAAGAAAACTTCGTGCTCTTCTTCCAAACAAGACAACTTCTTGAACGTATTTTCTGAGAAGAAAAAACCCAATAAAAAAACTGTCAAATATTTCAATAAAACTGCACTCATACTCGAAGAAAACAATAAACCGCTGGAGGTTGCAATTCTAGGCGAATCCCCTCCACCGGTTATTGTTGTTGGCAAATTTTGGTTAAATCCGAAATTAGAGGGAAAAACATTTGAAAACATTACGGAGCTGAACGTCCTTCCCAACGATAGTGATGTCTTGAAGGAATATGCCGACTTGCTTAAAAAACATGACTACAAATACATGCCTAAAGACGATGGAATTTTTAACAGCGAAGACGTGGAAAGCATTTCTAACATCTTCAAAAACCTAAAAATTCTTAACATAGCTCATTGGGGTATTCCAGAGAATCAAGTTGGTTGGTGCGCCAGCATCAAAAAGCATCTGATCAAACGGGGACTTGAAAAACTTTGCATCAATGGTCAACAATTGGGTTCTGAAGGCAAAGCGTGGATCTTCGAGAATCTCGCAAAAAACAACAAGAACAGCAAGTTTTACGTATGCTTTCTTGTTCCATCTGACTCCACATCCAACCAAGACAACGTTAAAATCCCAGAAAGTAGACTCTCAGTAGCAAGCCCTAGTTTCATTAGCAAAAAAAAGACTGAAAAGCTGGCGATGAGAAACTTTAACAATAAAGGAATGGTGCTAGGAACAACTACGCTTGACATGGGCAAATCAATGAACCAATCGCCACTTAACGTCAGTAAAACTGACTATGCAGATCAATGCTGGTCGATCATTGAACAATGTAAGCCAGGAGAGACATTGGCATTGCCAGGCAAATTTTGGAAGATGAAAAAGTTTTCCAATGTGATGTTTATAAATATCACTCATTTTATGTCTACGTCAGGCAACAACAGGATTAAAGACTCACCACTTGATCCCCGTTGCATCCCGGACGATGACGGCCTATTCACACCCTCTGACGCAAATGACATTCAAAGACTCTTCCCCAACTTGAAGTTAACAACAAATGTCACATTAACTGGGTGGAAGCTCGATGAGTTGGCATTTAAACCTTGGATTTCCCAACAACTCAAAGAAGAATCTGAGCGTTCTTCTAATCAAACGCTAACGGGAAGCAATCTAGCACTAACCATCCAAAAGGGCGACGAAAATTCATCTGTAAAAGTCCTAGCTAAGTCCGAAAGAAGCAAGCTGAAGAAAAAGAAGCGCAACCTAGACAAAAAATTAGCCAAAGAAATCAAAGAGCAAGAAAAACAAGCCATTGAGGAGCAGAATAAAAAAGAGGAAGAAATTAAAAAATACCCAAGCAATAAAGAAAGCGAGAACGAGAATTAAAACAAATCATTAAAAAATCTCTTCAGTTCTCTTACCCGAAAACAGCAGTCGCGAGATTGCTGTTTTTTGTTGCCTGAATTATGGGAACACCGTCAGAATTGCAAAGCCTCTACCCTGAACTGAAAGCAAAACAAACCACGGGAATCCCAGACAACAGAACAACTTCTGTTCGTCATGCGCAATGCTTGCCTCTCGCTTTACTCCACCGTCACGGATTTCGCTAGATTCCTCGGCTTGTCGACGTCACAGCCACGTGCAACAGCTACGTAGTAGGCGAATAATTGCAGCGGAATCGTCGTTAAAATGGCGTTTTCGACGTCGTGATTGCAATCGGGAATGACGATGGTGTTGTTGACCAAGCCTTGCGGCAAGTCAGCCTTCAAGCTCTCCGTTGTGACGACGACAACGGGACCCTTGCGCGCTCTTACCTCCTGAATGTTCGACAGCACTTTGTTAAACATAACACCCGACTGAGTCGCTAAAAATACCGACGGGCAACGTTCGCTAATCAGCGCTATAGGGCCGTGTTTCATTTCAGCCGCCGGATATCCCTCAGCATGGATGTAAGAGATCTCCTTGAGCTTCAGAGCCCCCTCCAACGCGATTGGAAACAAGATCTGACGCCCCAGAAACAGAAAATCATTATAACCGACGTATTTTTCCGCAATGCCTTTTATTTCGGCGCTTTGCGCCAGAATTTTCGCCACCTTATCGGGCAATCCTTTCAACGTTTTCACAAACTGAACCCCCTCGTCAAAACTGAGGTCACGCAGCCGCGCCAAATACAACGCTAACATCGCGATAATTGTCAATTGACCCGTAAAGGCTTTTGTTGAGGCAACACCGATCTCTGGCCCAGAACGTTGGTAGACACCGCCGTCCGACTCACGTGCAATCGATGAACCAACAACATTGCTGATTGCCAATGACTTATGTCCCTTCCTTTGCGACTCTCTTAGGGCCTCCAACGTGTCAATCGTTTCCCCCGATTGGCTCACGACAAAGAACAACGTGTTCTTCTCCAACGGCGAATTCCGATACCGAAATTCCGATGCATACTCCACTTCAACCGGTATGCGCGTGTACTTTTCAATTAAATATTTACCCACCAAGCACGCGTGCCAAGCCGTTCCGCACGCAGAAAACACGATACGGTCCACCTGGCGCCATTGATGGGCCGTTAACGCCAATCCGCCTAAGTGACTCGTGCTTATATCGTTCGAAAAGCGCCCCCTCATGCTGTTTGCAATCGCTTCCGGCTGCTCGAAAATTTCCTTCTCCATGAAGTGCGAGAAACTCCCCAATTCAGCCACACTGAGGTCCCAATCCAGTTTGTGGATGACCGCCTCGATATCGCGCTCACCCGTATCTTTGATGCAAAAACTATCGCCTTTAATGTGAACAATTTCGTTGTCCTTCAGATAAACGACGTTGTTCATGCGAATCGCGCAGGCAGATACATCACTCGCGAGGATAAATTCGCCATCGCCAACGCCCAACACCAAGGGGGAACTTTTACGAACGCCAACGATTTCATCCGGGCAATCCGTACACAAGACAACGAGGCCGTAGGTCCCTTCCAAATGAAACAAACTTTTCCTGACACTCTCGACAAAACGTGACTTACCAGAGCCATTTTGGCTCTCTTTTTCGTAGTGATAGGCAATTAGGTTTGCGATCACTTCTGTATCTGTTTCTGACGCAAAGACATAGCCCTTCTTTTTTAAAAAAGATTTGATATTATCGTAGTTTTCGATTACACCATTGTGTACGATGGCGATTTTTTTATCACAACTCACGTGCGGGTGGGCATTGGCATCGGTGATTCCACCGTGGGTGGCCCATCTCGTATGCCCTATCCCTGTCGTACCCACTAAGTTATGCTTCAAAATCTCCTTGGATAAGTTCTCTACTCTACCCACTTTTTTGACAACTTGTAGGCCATTTTTGTCATCCAACACCGCGATTCCCGCAGAGTCGTACCCACGGTATTCCAATCGCTTCAATCCATCCAACAAAATTGGGGCAGCTGAATGCTTCCCCCTGTAACTGACGATACCACACATGAAAGTCTAAAATGGCCCTTAATTTTTAAAACTCAATACCAAAAATACAATAAAATGAACACAGCACTCTCAATTCCACTACAATTCCCCATTCCAGCTCCGATGCCCCTTCAACAGGACATCCGCTGCATTATCCTAGGAGGAGGACGCGGAGCCCGCCTATCTCCCCTGACGAAGACCCGTTGCAAACCAGCGGTCCCTCTCGCTGGGAAATACCGCCTCGTCGACATTCCCATCAGCAATTGCCTCAATGCCGGCCTTAAAAACATCTATTTACTCACACAATTCAATTCCGCCTCGCTTCATCGCCACATTCAAGAATCCTACAAGTTTGACTACTTTGGCGGCGGTTTTGTTGACATCCTATCGGCCGAACAGACCGAAAATAGCAGCGATTGGTACCAAGGAACTGCCGACGCCGTTCGACAAAACCTCACACACATCCCCATCAAGGACAACTCTCTAATCATCGTCCTCTCAGGCGACCAACTGTACCGCATGGACCTCAAAGACTTCATTCGCCAGCACGTCGTAACGAACGCCGACATCACCATCGCCGCCAAACCCTTCCCAAAAAGTCTTGCCTCCAGTTTTGGCGTCATGCAAATCGATCAAGATCTCAAAATCCAACGGTTTGCCGAAAAACCCAAGGATCCCGCGATTATTGACCAATTTACCCTCCACAACAATCCCGCCGTCCCATCCGCTGAAGATCAATGCCTCGTTTCCATGGGCATTTACATCTTTAAAGGCTCCGTTTTGAAAGCCCTTCTCGCACAAACCGGACAAGATTTCGGCAAAGAGGTCATCCCCTCCGCACTAACACAATTCGCCCTCTCCGCCTACATCTTCAACGGTTATTGGGAAGATATCGGCACCATCGGCTCCTTCTTCGACGCCAACCTCATGCTCACGGACGTTATCCCGCCGTTCGACTTCTTCGACGAAGCCAATCCGATCTACTCCTGTCCACGCTACTTGCCAGCCTCAAAACTCAATAGCTGTAACGTCGAACGCTCCATTATCTCCGACGGCTGCATCATCTCAAAGGCCCACATCAGCCGCTGCATCATCGGGGCACGCTCCATCATTCGCGAACACAGCCAACTCGAAAATGTTTATCTAATGGGCAATGATGTCTATGAACATATCTCCGATATGCAAAAGAATGACACCTATCACATCCCCCACCTCGGAATCGGCCAACACTGCGACATCCGCAACGCCATCATCGACTGCAATGTCCGCATCGGCAACTACGTCCGCCTCTCCCCAGAAGGAAAACCCAATACCTTCCAACAAGGCCCCATCTACGTCCGCGACGGCATTCTGGTCATCGCTAAGGGTGGAGTCGTCCCAGATAATACCATTTGTTAGACGCCGTAGCGATTTCGAGCGCTAGGGTTCCGTTACAGAAAAATTTTAACCCCTTACGTATTTCAATACGCTCGGGGATTAAAATTTTTCTGTAGCCGTCCCTATCATCTCGAACTTGCTACGGCGTCTAACAAATGCGGTCAGCAGATAAATCCTCGCGCGCCTGCTCGTCATCTCAAAATCGCTCCCGTCTTCAACAAATGCGAATCTAACAAATGTGGATCGACATTTAGCCAACTCTCCTCAAAATTCCCGTTCGGAAGGCATTTCTTTTGAAGGTTCGGAAACTTCTTCTTTTCTCCGGAAAAGAAAAGTTTCCGAGTATTATTCAATGAAAAAACCTCTCCCCTTCATCATAGTCTTGACTTCGCGCAATCAATCGCTGAAGCATTATGATTTATGGAAGATTTCTTGTCATGTGACGTTTGCGGGAAGCCGGCGAACGTGCATTTAACGCAGGTCATGAATGGGCAGATGGTGCAGATTCATCTTTGCGAGTCGTGTGCGCACAAGCAGGGTTTGACGATATTGAAGGAGTTTTTGGCGAAGCAATTTTCTGGCG
Source organism: uncultured Opitutales bacterium (assembly GCA_964457855.1). Lineage (GTDB taxonomy): Bacteria > Verrucomicrobiota > Verrucomicrobiia > Opitutales > CAYWEO01 > CAYWEO01. Next base: position 8,993 of record CAYWEO010000005.1, read on the forward strand.
AGCTACATCAGGCAAAAATTTATAAGACGTCGAAGAGTCGGTTTAGTTCTCAGACCTGCCCGAAATGTCACTATAACGCCCATCTTTTGAAGAAGAGCAAGCGGCTCGGCTGTGCGGAGTGTTATCAACACATTCCTAATATCGCGAAATACGTGGATCAGTCGCATAAAAAAACGATTTATCGTGGGAAATGCCCTCCGAATATCCTGCAACGTCAGAATGCTCACAAGCAAATCCTGTCTTTGGAGCAACAAATGCGGCTGGCAGTCAATGAAGAACGTTACGAGGATGCCGCAAACCACCGGGATGAGCTTAAAAAGGTGAAATGCAGCGACGTTTTCAATCATAACAATAGCGCCAACGAGATCCTGCAGCCTATTCGATAACAATGACGATGACGATGAAAACGAACTCCTTTACCCAGCCTAAAAACGACCTCATCGGTGCCACGAGAACGGCAACACCGTGCGTTTTCAGTTCCACCGTTCAAATTGCGAGGAATTTGGCGAACGTCCCCTTTCCTCATTGGGCAAAAGATTCTCAACGGAACGACGCCCTTGCCCTTTGCAAACGCGCGATTCAAAGCCTACCGTTGCTCGAAGATGTCCCCTTTTACGACGTTTCAGAGCTGTCGGAAGCGGAGAGAAAATACTTGGTCGAAGCCCATTTCATCACCCAAAACCCTGCCCAAACGAAACCTGGAACGGGACTTTTTCTTTGCGAGAAACACAACATTGCAATCGCGATTAACGACGACGATCATCTTTCGCTCCAAATTTTAAAAAAAGGCTTCAACGTGCTTCCTTCGTGGAGGAAAATCGACGCGATTGATTCCCAACTGGAACGGTTTCTCGATTTCGCCTTTTCCGCGGAATTTGGCTATTTATCGCCCTCAATAGCCAACGTTGGGACTGGCCTACACGCATCCGTCACGGTGCACCTTCCAGGTCTTGCGATGGCCAACCAAACGGAGGCTCTCATCGCAACAGTTAAGCAGCTCCAAGGGGACATCATTGGCGCGTTTGGAGACGCCGTACGTGCGCCAGGAGGTTTCTTTAGAGTTACCAACCTACAGACCCTTGGGGACCCCGAAGCTACAATCCTGAAGCGCTTTAGTAACACAATCAAAACGATCGTCGAAAAGGAACTCGATGCCAGGAAAACTCTCCTCGAAACGAAACGTGCCAAGCTGTTCGACAAAATCGGCAGGGCGTACGGAATTCTCAAGAACAGCCACTCGTTATCGCTTGACGAGACCATCCATTTCCTCTCTTTCATCAGGCTTGCCAGCGAACTTAAGCTGCTTCCTGCGACAACGCTCCAAAAAATCGACAACCTGATCCTGCGCGTCCAACCAGCCCATCTCGTTCTCGAAAACCCCCAACTCGCGTCAGAAAACGATTCCCACGACGCCTTCCGTGCCTCCTTGTTACGTCAGGAATTGACCGCGATTCCCATGCCAAACTTTCATTCGTAAACCGCTATTTTCCAACCATGATTGTCCCCTTTCACAACCTCACCCCTCGGCTCCAACAAGCCCTCGCTCTCGCAAAGAAGGCTTCCGTGCACTTCCACAGCACCTATGTCGGCACGGAACACCTCCTGATGGGCCTCTCACAACTGGGTCAGGGAGTTGCCATTAATATCCTCAACAAAATGGGCGTTCGTACGGAAGACTTTCTCGCTTTGATAGAAACGCAAATCAAGTCCGAGTCAGCGGAATGGAGTGAAAAAACGGACTCCCGTTCAAGCATTTCCGATAAATCCGACAAACGCGCGTCTAAAAGCTCTTTCAATCAAGACATCGTGCTGTCGCCGCAAGCAAAGAGCGCCCTCGAATTGGCCACAAAAGAAGCCATTGCGCTGGGACATTCGTACGTCGGTACGGAACACCTCCTTCTCGGCCTCATCAGGACGGAAAATGGTCTCGCTTTCCGCATTTTGAAGGGTCTTAACATCGATCTTGACGACTGCAGAAAGGAAATTTTAGCGGAACTGAATCCTAACTACAGCGCCGAAGGTAACAGCGACAGCGAATCCGACGACGATGATGATAGTGACAGTAATGGTGATAGCGACAACGGTACTACCCATACCCATAATGACGACACAATGCCCTTTGCCGAGGCATCTGCCGTCAATCATCCATCCGGTTCTCCTCAAAACGGCGCCAGGAAGGAAAAAAAGGACAGCGGCGACCGGAAAAATCCCGTTTTGCGCGCTTTCGGACGTGACCTCACAGAACGCGCCATCAATAAGGAATTAGACCCCGTCATCGGCAGAACCAAGGAAATCGAGCGCGTCATCCAAATCCTTTGCAGGCGAACGAAGAACAACCCCATTTTGATCGGAGAGGCGGGCGTCGGGAAAACGGCGATCGTCGAGGGTCTTGCCCAAGCTATCGCGGACGGGAAAGCACCCGAACCCCTTCTCGATAAACGCATTATCATCCTCGACCTAGCCCTGATGGTCGCTGGCACAAAGTACAGAGGCCAATTTGAGGAGCGTCTCAAAACCGCGATGGACGAAATCCGACGTGCCAAAAACATCATCATTTTTCTGGACGAGCTCCACACGATCGTGGGTGCGGGGTCCGCAGAGGGCGCTATGGATGCATCAAACATCCTGAAACCGGCCCTTTCGCGCGGCGAAATCCAGTGCATTGGCGCCACGACGGTTGCGGAGTATCGGAAACACATTGAAAAAGACAGTGCCCTCGACCGCCGTTTCCAAGGGGTCAATATCGATCCACCATCCGTCGAGGAAACTGTCCTGATTCTCAAGGGTATTCAGAAAAAGTACGAGGAACACCACAAAATTACGTTCTCAGACAGCGCCGTTGAACTCGCTGCAAAGCTTTCCGATCGTTACATCACGGGACGCCATTTGCCCGACAAGGCCATCGATGTTCTTGACGAAGCCGGCTCAAAATGCCGCATCAGCGCTCTCACGCCCCCACCGTTCATGGAGAAGTTACAGACGGAAATCGACGGCGTTCATGCAAAAAAAGAAGACGCTATCCGTCAACAACGTTTCGAGGAGGCCGCAAAATTCAGAGATGAAGAAAAAAAACTGAAGGAACAGCAAGAAAGCAAGGTCACTGCTTGGCGCAAAACGCATGCGGAAAAGTTCATGCAAGTCACTGATGAAGACATCTTTCGCGTCGTCTCGACCGCTACCGGTATCCCCCTCATGAAAATCGAACAAAAGGAGAGCAAAAAGCTCCTCAATCTCGAAAAAGACCTGCAATCCCTCATCATCGGCCAGGATCACGCAACGGAAATCGTCGCCAGGACCCTCCGCCGTTCCCGCGCAGACCTGAAGGATCCCAAACGTCCGATCGGCTCCTTTCTCTTCCTGGGACCCACGGGAGTTGGCAAAAGCTTCCTCGCTAAACTCATCGCAGAGAAGATTTTCGGCAGCAAAGAGGCCATCATTCAGATCGATATGTCCGAATACATGGAAAAGTTCGCCGTTTCCCGCATGATCGGCTCTCCGCCCGGCTACGTAGGCCACGAAGAGGGGGGGCAACTCACGGAAGCCGTCAGACGCAAGCCGTATTCCGTCATTCTGTTCGACGAAATCGAAAAAGCCCACCCGGACGTCATCCAAATCCTCCTCCAAGTCCTAGAAGAAGGCCGTTTAACCGACAGCCTGGGCCGATCTGTCGATTTCCGCAACACGATCCTTATCATCACCTCAAACGTTGGTGCAGAAATTCTCCAACGCGACACCGCCCTCGGCTTTCACGGAGGCAGCGCAAATGAAGACTTCGAACGCATTAAAGAACACATCCAAGAGGCCACCAAACGCGCCTTTAAGCCCGAATTCCTCAACCGAATCGGCGAAATCGTCGTCTTTCGCCCACTTTTGAAGGAGCACATCGAACGCATCATCGACATCGAGCTCAGCTCCATCCAAAAACGTCTGCAGCCGAGAAATATCCAGCTGAAACTCCATCCGTTAGCAAAGGCGTTCTTGGTCGAAAAAGGATACGATAAAAAATACGGCGCACGTCCACTCAAACGCGCCCTCGAACGTTTCCTCGAAGATCCCCTAGCGGAAGCCATTCTTAAAGAAGAGGTTCGGCATGACATCCCCCTGCAAGTTGTTCTTGCGAAAGATAAAAAAGCACTGCAATTTATCCCTATCGAACCCAAAGCAAATGCTGCCGAAAAGCCATCTCCGGCAAAAAGTAAGGCCAAAAAACAGGAAACTGCATAATTTTTCCCCAAAAGAGCGTTGACAGTCCACAGGGAACGACAATCATGATATGTCTATGAGTAAAAAAATCGCTATCTTGATCGGCGCCATCGGCGCTTTCCCTTGTTTAGTCTTAACCGCAGACACTGCTGCTTCCGCAAAGCCAGTTGAGCAAGTAGTTGCAAAGCCTTCTGATGCTCCAACTGCCCCTGCAATGGCTCCCGCAGCTGCCCCCAAAAAGGTCTTCACGGAGGCTGAAGAGGCCAAGTTTATGGAGATCATTGGCTACAATATCGGCCAAGGATTTCCCCTCGATGGCATGGCTCTCTCAAAAAAAGCACTCGATGCTTTTGGTAAAGGAATTTTGGATGCCGTTAACAAAAAGGCTTGCGCTTACGACGTTGAAAAAACGATGGCTGAAGCCCAGGCGTTTATGATGGAAAAAATGAAGTTAGTTGAAGAAAAAAATAAGGAAAAAATGAAAATTGAAGCCGAAAAAGCAAAAGTTGAAGCCACAGAAAGTCACGTCAAAAACGAGGCCTTTATTGCAAAACTCAAAACCGATAACAAAAACGTGAAGGAAACCCCAGAAGGTCTCGTTTACGAAATCATTTCCGAAGGTACCGGCCCAAAGCCCACCGATAAGGATCTCGTCACTGTTAATTACAGAGGCACTCTCATTGACGGCACAGAATTTGATAGCAGTTACAAGACCAACACCCCCGCAACATTCGTCTCAGGCGAGGTCATCGAGGGATTCCGCAAAGGCATCCAGCTCGTTTCCAAGGGCGGCAAGGTGAAATTGTTCCTGCGACCAACCCTCGCTTACGGCGACCAATTTCGCATCCCAGGCGTTCCCAATGCCAAAGCCGGCGCGCTCCTCATCTTCGAAATAGAACTTGTAGACTTTAAAGCACCCCCAGCGGCAGCAACGCCAATCGTGGTTCCCCCAACAGCAACAGCCGCTCCAGTTGTTTCGGAAGCAGCAGCCGCTGCCCGAACACCACCGGCTCCAGAAAGCAAGGCGCCTCAGGGTGTGCCCCCAGCGAACAAGTAAAGTAAAATAGCGCCAATAAATAGCGCACCGTCCGTCTAGCGAAAGACTATTTTTAATCCTTGCTAGCGGATGAGAAGTGCTTCATAATGACATCTTCCCTTGGTGAAAGAGGGAAGATTTTTTATTGAAATTAACTCAAAAAAGGAAATTGTATGAACTTTCTTAACATTTTTAATCAGCCAAAACCACCATCGAACGTAAAAGAAATAGAACCTAAAGCAAAAGAAAGGGTCGAAAAGTACAAGGAAATGCAGAAAGCGAACCCTAAGAAGAAAATGTTCGACATCATAAAAGAGTCGCGTCTTAATGAAAAACAAATCGAAAACAAAAAAAAGCTCGGCGAGGGCAATGTGAAAGTAGGGGAACAGTTCGTAGAAGCGTCAAAGAATCTTAATAAACAATACAACCAAAAGATCGACGATTTCTTGGAAAACAAAGTGATCAACTCGTTGGAAGGCGCGCTCATCGGCACATCCTCCGCAGGCGAGAAAAAGTCTTCAGGTGGAGGCATTTTTAGTCGTTTCAATATTTTCGGCTCAGCGAAAACTTCTGATATTCTAAAGCCTGAAGCAGCGCATTACAAAAGTTTTGTCGGGAAACGCTTGGAGGAAATTTCTGAATTCTTCAACACTAACGAAATCGGCAAAGCTATCCGTGACTCTTCCTTTAATGTCGTTTGGGGCTGCCTAACAACCCTTTACTTCGCTGAACAAGAAATGGCTAATGTTCTGATTGAAGATAAACCAAAAACAATCCAACAAGATTGGAAATCTTGCAGCTCAGAGGCCAAAAGCAAAACCAATAAGCTGTTCGGCTTCGTCGATGAGAAATTAAACCCCTCAGCTGTTGACATAAAGATCGGTGGCGTAAAACTTATCCAAGTCAAAAAAAATCTCTCCAATTTCACCTTTTTGGGTATGAAAATCCCACTAAAATGGTAGTTATGGAGATTTTGGGCCTGAAGTAATTTTTGGAGAGAGTGTTTTTTGCAAAAAACACCCCCTCCAAACCTCCCCCAAAAAAATTTTTATTCGGAAGGCATTTTTGAGGCACGTAGTGCCACAAAAATGCCTTCCGATGTGCTTTTCTTTGAAGGGCCCGGGAAACTTTCTTTTCTTCGAAAAGAAAGTTTCCCGGAAATATGCTTGCTTTCCCGCTCTAAATATTATCTTTTCTACATATTCTAACCCTTAGAGGGGCACGGTAGCCAAGTGGTAAGGCAGAAGTCTGCAAAACTTCTATACGTCGGTTCAATTCCGACCCGTGCCTCCAAAGTCTAGAGGCGACCAATTTTCCCTTCATCGTCGTGCATTCAGTAAACGTAGACAAGAACGAAAAGACACTTCACAGGCATCGGCGCATCCGTCGGCTTAAGAAACTTCTTCGGTTTCTTCCGAGAAAAGCGACGTTGCATCGCTACCCCTTTTTGAAGTATTTTGCGAAGTCGATCCGGAAGCGTGCATACCTGTGGTCATTTCGCGTAAAAGACGTCGCACCAGCGTTCTACGCGGGTTGGATCCTGACGCTACTTCCGGTGATTGGATTCCACACGATCGGGGCGTTTTTGTTGTCTTTTGTCCTGAGAACGAACATCATGATTCTCGTTGGGCTGCAAGCGATTTCGAATCCCTTTACGTTAGCACCCCTTTGGGCGTTCGAGTATTACGTCGGCAGATTCATCCTAAAAGTCATTCATTGTGAACATTTTTTTCAGCACGGCTTCCAGGATGCCGGAGTTTCTTTGACTCACAAGGGAAAGGCCGCGCTAGACATTTTTTTAACGATTTCTGTTGGTGGAATTGTCTGTGGTGTGCTCTTTGCGTTTCTGTCCATGCTGATCTATAAAATGGCGGCGAAACGGGCATCACAACATCGCCTCCATTCCTAACGTTCTCCTTAAAATGAAGCACTTGAAGACGTTCATTGGCATCATCGCGTTGCTAGTTGCGTTTTCCGTAAGCGCGGATACTGTTGCTACCGATATCCGGCCTCCGCTGCGACCCGCTCAGGGTTATCGTGGTAAAAAACGCCCTTTACCCCTACCCAAAGCTCAAAATCCCCATTTGCGTGCAACGCCAAAAGCGCCGTCAACGGCAAAAGTGGTTCCTAAAATCGTTCCAAAAAAGCAACCGATTGTGCCGGCGCCGACTCCCACAGCCTCCAAACCCCGCGTTTTACTGGGCATTGACGTCCTTGAAAAGCAGCATTTTCAGCCTCTTTTTTTCGATAGCGCACGCAAAAAGCCAAAACGCGTTGGCCTTCTTTGCAACATCGCTTCCGTCAATGGGAAAGGCATCTTGACGTCACAGGTCCTAAAAAATGCTCCTGGAGTCAATTTAGTGGCGTTATTTGCGGCTGAAAATGGACTTACAGGCAACATCAAAAACGGGAAGGTCATCACCAATGGCATCGATCCTCAAACAGGGCTTCCCGTCTATTCCCTGCATGGTAAAACGCGCGCTCCAGTTCCGGAAATGTTGGTAAAAATTGACGTCCTTGTCATTGATTTGCAAGACATTGGATGCCGTTCCTACACCTTCATCAGTGCCATGCGGTTCGCATTGGAGGCTTGTTTCAATGCCGGAAAGGAAGTCATTGTGCTGGACAGGCCCAATCCCCTTGGCGGCATTCAGATGGACGGTCCTATCATGGAGGATGCCTATGTTAGCTACACGGGAGCTTTTCGCATTCCGTACGTCCACGGCATGACCATCGGAGAGTTGGCACAACTCGTTAAAATAGATGCTGGACACCCACGCTTTAAACATTTTCTGCAATTCAAGCGCAAAAGAGGCCAGCTAATCGTCATTCGCATGCAAGGATGGCAGCGCTGGATGCTTTGGAAAGATACTGGCCTGCAATGGGTTCCACCCTCGAGTTCCATGCGCTCACCAGACACCGCTGCTATGTACAGCATCGTGGGATTCGGGTGTATCGGCAGTCGCTTCTCGCACGGTGCAAGAAGCGCAACGCCCTTCCAACTCCTTCGCCATAAGGACCCTCATCCCACGATCAGAGAACTGTGTCGAGTGCTTACCGCATCCCATGTCCCTCACTTTGCGTTCCAGGAAATGCCCAAAGGAGTTCTCGCCACCCTCAAGGACTGGAACAAAATCCGACCCATGGACTTCGCCCTACGTATGATGCAATTCACAAAACTTTGGAGTAAAGACAACCCGTACCAGTCCGTTGCCTCGACCAAAACAAGCTACACGAGCCGAATTATTGGATCCGCAGAATTCCTCAAAGAGCTCGCTAGCCCACGGAAAACCATTCGCATCGACTATTTTCTAAAAAAATGGCGACTCGATTCCCTAAATTTCAGAGAATACATCCAAAAAAATCATTGTTTTCTCTACTAAGGTAATTTCACTGTGCCATCGACCTCAAAAATATTGATCATCGTCGGTTGTCTTTTAATTATCGCTGGCTGCTTGTTCCCTCTGCTTTTTAAACTCCGAATCGGGAGACTTCCTGGAGACATCTCGTTACACACAAACAACTTAAAAATCTACATTCCCCTCACATCCTGCATCATTTTATCGATTGTCCTATCGCTCATTTTGCGGCTCCTCAATAAAAAATAATTTTTTTACACAAAAACGATCCTAAGCATTGACAAAACCAGGGAGTTGTGTTGAATCGAAGTCGAGAGAGACGATTCAGAGCGTGACATTGGACTACATTAAATGACTTACACTGAGCTACTTTAACTAGCGCATTCGCAGCATCTCATTAGTGGCCTAATTGGATAGCATTTTAGAAATTATTGAAGACGGCGTCTTCTATTTTTACGCATCGTCAGTGAACAATTGAGAGAAAATTGGTTTTATTATGGAAAATTCTACGGAAAATATCCCTGAAAAAAAGGCACTCATTCAAGTCCAAGGCATTCTTGATATTCACCCAAACGGCATGGGACAACTCCTGAATCTGCAGAGAAATGGTCATCAATCCCCGACGGATCCCTTTATACCAAAGGATATGATTTCCAAATTCAAGCTCAGCCGCGGACAGCACATCTCAGGGAAATCCTTTCAAAATGAGCAATATCGTAACCCGAAAATTTGTTACATCGACACCATCGATGGCATTTTGCTCAACGATCGGCGCCAAATCCCCAACTTCACTTCCCTGACAACAATTACGCCGCTCGAGCAATTGAAACTCGAAACCAAAGAGCAGCGCATGACCAATCGCGTCATCGATCTCTTTTGCCCCATCGGAAAAGGCCAACGGGGGTTGATTGTTGCGCCACCTCGCTCGGGAAAGACGATGCTGTTGCACGATCTCGCAAAGGGCATTAAGGAAAATCACCCTGAATGCCACTTAATGGTTCTCCTAGTCGATGAACGTCCAGAGGAAGTGACTGATTTTAATCGCACAGTTGAGGCGGAAATTTTTGCCTCTTCCAACGACGAACCCATCCACAATCACATCCGCATCGCCGATATCGCCATTGATCGCGCTAAAAAGCTCGTTGAAATCGGCAAGGACGTCGTTCTACTGATGGACTCCATTACGCGTTTATCGCGGGCACACAACACGTTGAGAGGCAGCGGGAAAACGCTTACCGGGGGACTCGACGCCAGGGCACTCGAGAGGCCACGTCAAATCTTCGCTTCAGCGAGAAAAACGGAAGAAGCCGGCAGTTTAACGATCATCGCTTCGGCCCTTGTGGAAACGGGAAGCAAGATGGATGAGCTTATTTTTCAAGAATTTAAAGGCACGGGCAATTTGGAAATCGTTCTTGATCGGAAGATCGCTGAACTACGTCTCTGGCCAGCCATTAACCTGACGGCGTCGGGAACTCGTAAGGAAGAACTTATGATTCCTCCTCAAATTCTTGCAAAAATCCACTTTTTGCGGAGGGCTTTTATCAATTTGAAGCCAGAAGAAGCGATTGAAGCACTTTTATCTCGACTTTCTAAAACGCATTCCAATGCTGAATTCTTATCACTTATTAATCCAGCCAGTTATCCAATCCATGCAGAAGAACGTCGATAAACAATCCGCAAATCCATCCACAGATAATAAGTTTGCAAATCAGTGTCTCGAGCTCGCTAAGTCCCTCTTAAGCCATCACTTAAATGGCATTAATGACGATGGCTCTGTTACGCCAGCGAATAATGAACTCCTCAACACCGAGGATTCTGCCCACGCAGCTTTCGCCATCGGAGGCTTTTACAAGGTCAACGGCCCCAATTTCGAGACCTACGACCTCGCGGACCTTGCCGCTCGTTGCGTGACTAATCAAATATTTTCAGAAGAAACAAGCGAAAAAAATCTCGCTTACACGGCTCTCGGAATTTTGTCGTTTGGGAATTCTAAGGACAGAAATCTCGTTTGGGAACGCCTCTTGGAACCCACTAAAAAGCGTTTCGACCAACTCCTCCTCGTGCGAACGGACTCTATTGGCCACCAGCAAGCCTACAACATCGCGAAATCCGTTGTTCGCTGCAGCATCGGACTCTCCAAAAAGGATGAAACCAACAGGCTTGTCGATCGCTTTCTTGAACGCATCGATGCCAATAGCTCTGGCCAATTCTTTTCCGACGACTCGGAATCTAAAACGGGGTCCGTATTCGACATCAAGGGACTTCTTTCCTTTGCGTTGGTTCGTTACGCCATTCAGCTTCACCCCAATAGCCAATTCCGCGAGCGCAAATTGCCCTCCCTCCGCACTTACGTAGACAAATACCTAAAAATCCTTCCTGAGCTCCTTCGGGCGGACGGACTTGGGTGGTGTTACGGCGAACAAACGGGCATTTACGGGCAAATTCTTCCCATTACGATGATTTTGCAGGCCCTATGCGATGGTTGGATTAGCGAGGACAAAAAGGCCCTCTATTCCCAGCTCATTTGCAAACTCTTTTATTTCTTCTTTATTACCTACGTCGATCAAGAGCACGGTGCGTTGATCGTTAAAGATGCCGAACGCTCTGCGGATCAAGGACTTTCCACACGCATGGGAAGCTTTGATGCCGCCCACTACCTCTGTCTCTGGGCGAATCTCGCTAAACGGAGCAATATTCACCTAGAAGCTAATATTCCCATCATCGAAAAAACCGGTGGTCGCTACATCGGATTTAACAAAACGAGTCAGAAAGAACACGGCCTGTTTGTGTACAAAAACACGACCAGCGGCCTTCATCTTCAGCTTCCTCTCGTCCATACAAACGATTCCGTCCCACAATCGCACTCTCTCGCGTTCCCGCATTGCCCCGGCATCATTGACTGGCCCGTCAACCAATACCTGCCCATTTTGGTTCCAGAGCTCACTTTTGGGAAAAACATCACGGTTCCCGCTTTTTACGGGAAAAATTGCGTCGTCGGAATCGATTCCAAGCAGGCATGTTATTTCCGCTATGAGCAGCCAGAGCTCATGACCATTCAAGAAACCATGACCCAAGGAATCGGTTCTTGCAAGGTGACTTGGACGTTCTCAGAAAGCAAAATAACGGCCGATTTCGTCTACCAATTCTGCCGTAACATTCAGCTGAACGCCTTCCGTTACATGATTGCACTCGCGTCCCCCCACTCGCTCCACAGAGTTCCGACATCACTCTCACTTGGGAACGAATTTCTCCGCGTCGCTATTGAAAAAAATGACTTTCAAGCGGAATGGGTCGATGTCCAAACGGTTTCGGATTCCCCTGATTTCAAAACAAACTTTGGTAAAATCCATTACCTGCAAATTCTGCAACGCAGGCACCCCCTAAATCTCCAGGCCGGGACATCCTACCGCTTATCCATTTCGCTCTCACCAGACATCATTTTCGCGGGAGACGTTTGAGTTAGGGACGTAGATATTCCGGGAAACCCCCTTTTTTATAAAAAAGGGGGTTTCCCGGACCCTTCCGCCAAAAAATTTTTATTCGGAAGGCATTTTTGGGGCACGTAGTACCCCAAAAATGCCTTCCGTTGTTCTTTGCTTATCGCTTCAGCTTTCTTCTTATTTTTCTTTTTTATTTTCGATTTTTTCGATCTTCTCTTCCTTGTTTTCTATTTTCTCAATTTTTTCGTCCACCTTTTCCGGTTCTAATTTAAACATGGGCATGTAAGGAGGTTTGACGTCATCCCAAGCGTAATATTTGATTTCGTTGTTTAGCTTTTGCTTTTTTATGATGTTAGACTGAGAATTCAACTTAGGCAGTTCGTATTGATCGAAAGAAACGACGATCTGGTCTATTCTTGCATTCAGCTTTTTCTCGTTTAGTATATTATTGAGAGCGGCTTTCGCATTGACCAAAGAAGGACCGCAACGAATACACGTAGGAATTGAAGTATGAATATGAAGCGTGAGTAATTTTGTGGTCTTTTCGTTTGATGGAAATTTGAAGTCATCAATAACGGTTTCCAGCCTAGTTGTATTTTGATTATCAGCAGCTGGTAGAGTCAGATGTTCAATGAGTTGTTGCTCGGAGTGCCAATGGTGTCCTTTTAAGTAATTGTACTGTACTTCAAGATCATTGACGGCACCTTTCAAATCTTTTATGTGCGTGTGATTTATTTTTGTACCCAATGGAGCGATTTCTGCTATTTTCTTAACATCATTGCCCGTTGCTTGTTTCAAATCTTCCCAATCAGACCACTCCCCGCATCTTTGTTTAAAGTCATTGTTATTTTCCTCATCACAGCGCAGTGCAAAAAATTTACCCGCATGTTGAATCATTTCTTCTGCCGTTCGCACATTGGAATAAAGCATATATTTTACCTTGTTGAATTCAGTAGTGAGCTTATCACTGCTACACGTCCTACTTAAGAAACAACGACGCAGAGATACATTTTTCCCTGTCTTTTGACAAGAAAATACGGCGATGACCTTGTTGCATGGTTTTTTGTTTTCATCGATAATTGCACAACATGCATTACACAGGCGTTGGTTGATTTCCCTAATGTCTCTAGGAACTGCATTCGTCTTTACGTAACCGCAGAACGATTCCCACGCTCCCAACTGGACAAAGGGAAGCAGCAAACAGTACAAAGTCGTAATGAAAAATTTAGACATACCAAACCGGACGAGAAGAGAGCTCATAGAAATTTAATTTTCAAGGAAAATATCACCATCCTTATAGTCATCGACAGGAGGGTCTTTTATAATAATTTTCCCTTCAAATCCTGCATTAAAGATCAGTTCTTGAAGCTGACTACAAATATCCGGCTTCAATTCCGCACTACTAAATCCGGATGTTTTGTTTTCTTTCTCAACATTGGGTGGAATGAGCAGAACGTTATACCTCAAGTCTACTTTTGGAAAGTTCGCTGCACCACATTTCTTTGCAAATTCAAGCAAGCAATTAAAACCCTCTGGAGTAATTCCATTACCAGTGAAGTCAATAGAAGCGAATTTCGTGATATCGACCTTATCGAGTAAGTACTTCAAATCCTCATTCCAAATGCTACAAACTTGAAGATTTAATTCCAATTTTACATTTGAAGAATTGTTATACTTTTCGATTTCTTTATTGATCTTCTTTACAACGTCCGGCAAAGGCGTCCCATAATCCTTAGGCGCTTCGTCGTTTTCGGAATCGGAATAGGCTTCGTGCAGTCTCTGCATGCGTAAATCCAATATCTTTTCCTTCGTGAAATCGAGCGTGACAATGTCTTCTCCACCAGAACCTTTCCAACTGTATACACTCATACCCCACGTCGTGTTGGCTAAGCTCAACCCCAGCCCTATCAAGCCCATTAGAGCAATTACTTTTCTCATTTTCATATAACCTCCATGGTTAGTTTTAATTAATTCAATCTTATAGACTATTTTTTGAAAACTTCAAGTGTATTTGCGCATTATTTCGCATTTGAGAAAACACTTGAGAAAACTCATGGAAACTTAATTTTTATTTTGTATTGATTTGTCTTACTGTTCTTCAGCATCTTAATTATTGATTTTTGATTGCGTGATGATTAAGAATCATCATTAAATCTTCAATTTTTACACGCAAGGTGTTGACTTCACGGAAACAGATTGCTTAAGTTTTTAAGGGCTTATCCCATTAACTTTACAATCCTGTTGATTATGAGATCCGATGTTAAAAACGAAGAAGACGATGAAATTGAAGAGCCAGGTCAAAGGCACCCCGTAGCGCGCTATTTTATTTTCATATGCTTTTTGATTATCATTCCACTCGTTGTCTCGCAATTCCGCGAAGACAGCGATCTCGTTCCTGATCACTCTGTCGTACGTGACGGCCTTTCCAATGGCGTTAAGTACGTCTTGAAGCGCAACGAAACGCCAAAAGACCGCATCTATTTGCGCATGCTTGTCCATACGGGATCCTTCATGGAATCCGATGACGATTTCGGGCTAGCACACTTCGCAGAACACATGGCACTCAAGAGTTTGCGCAATTTTCCAAACAACTCTCTCATCCCATCGCTCGAGAAAATTGGCATGAATTTTGGCCATGATGTCAACGCTTATACTGCGTTCAATTACACCGTCTTCCAACTCAATATTCCATCAGAAAAGGAATTAGACAAAGCGCTCATGATTTTCCGCGATCAAGCCGATGGGGAACTTTTCACACCAGAGGACATTGATAGCGAACGCAAAGTGGTCCTTTCAGAAATCGTTGCTCGTGATTCTGTCGACCAACGCATAGATATCGCTTGCATCAAGGCTCTTTTCCCTAACACGATAGTTGCCAAACGGTATCCCATTTCCGGTAAAGCGGAAAACGTTAAGAGATTCCAACAGAAGGATTTTATCGAATTTAGAAGGCTTTGGTACCGTCCTACAAAACTCGTCATCCTCGCGGCCGGCGATTTTAACGTCGATAACATGGAAGCTTTGATCAAAAAGCACTTCAAATCCCTGAGAGACACCTACCCATACCCACAAATACCCTCTTTTGTGCTGGATCCCCACGATCCCGCTCTCGCTGCAGATTATCATTACGAACCAAATGCGACGCATACAACCGTCACTTACGCATCCATTTCTCCGCTTGAACGCTCCGCTTACTCAAAAGCTCTTTTTAAAGAAGACATTCGAAACCTGATTTGTCAGCAAATCATCGATCTCCGTTTGCAAAAAATCATGAAGCGGCCCGATGCGCCGTTTTTTTCCAGTAGACTGGACTTCTCGCCCTGGTTGCAATCCGTTTATGTCACGGATCTAACCCTTGACTGCGCCCCTAACGCGTGGGAAAAGGCGCTGCAAGTGCTTGAACAAGAAGTGAGACGGGTCCTTTTGTTCGGCTTCAATGAGGATGAAATCACTCCTCTTAAAGCCAACATCATCGCCATCGCGGAAAACAACATGAAGGGTGCCGATACGCGTGATTCAAACGACATAGCCTCAACGTTTATCAACAGCGTTCTCAACTACCGCGTCCCCATGACGCCACAGACCGTTTATGCCACTACAAAACTCGCGTTGATGGATCTCACCCAAAAAGACCTACTGGAGGCCTTCAAAAAAATCTGGCTGGGTCAGCATAAGCACATTTTCGTCACAGGTAACGTCAAAATTCCCGCCGACAAGGCTCCCGTGATCCTCTACAACGCCTATAAAAATAGCACAAGAATAGTCGTAGAGCCGCAGGAAAAAATCGCAGATAAACCCTTCGCCTACACCACTTTCGGAAAACCCGGTACCGTCGTCAGTGAAACGCTGAACAAAGATCTGAACGCAACGTTCATCACGTTCTCCAACAACGTCCGTTTAACGTTCAAACACCATACGTTCGAGAAAGATTGCGTTTACGTTACCATCCATTCGGGAGGCGGCCTCCTTGAAACTCCTCAGTCGGGACTCAAAATCGTTGCCGAAGAGACTTTCGTCAGAGGGGGCCTAAAAGCCCACAGTTTTGAAGAAATCCGGCGCATCTTCGCGGGAAAACTCGTTGGACTTAACTTCTCCGTCGCCAACAACGCCTTCGAGTTTTTCGGAAGTACCACGCCACAGGATTTGCCCACGCAACTTCAACTCATGTGCGCCTATTTCACGAACCCCGGTTTCCGCCAAGACGCTTTCCCAGAGTTCCAAAAATCGATAGAGACCGAGTACCGTCGCCTGTACACGACAATTAATGGAACTCTCCAAGATCGCGTCGATAAGTATCTCACCTCCAACGACCCACGTTTCGGATTCCCGCCCAGAGAAACACTCTTTAAATACACGCCAAAGGACGTCGAAGCTTTCCTGAAAAACACGCTGGGAAAGAGCTATTTAGAGATCACGATCGTCGGCGACGTCGACAAAGATGCGGTCGTTCACGCCATTCTGCCAACCTTTGCCGCCATCCCTACTCGCGATGCCGCAAAACCTGCCTTCGAGAAGGAAAGTATCCTTAATTTTCCAGCGAATCGCGCTCCAAAAACGTTCGTGATTAATACCCATGTACAAAAAGCTTTCGTTGGCCTCTATTGGCCCGCAAGCGACACCTGGAATCGCCTAGACTCACGTCCATTGACCGTTTTAGCTCAAATTATAGACAATCGCCTCATGGATGTCATTCGCAGCGCCACCGGTCAAACTTACAGTCCAGGAGCCAAGTATGAGCCAAGCGCCACATTCAGAAACTACAGCACCCTGTCTGCCTATACACTCGTTGACCCCACACAGGTCAAATCCGTTTTGCAAAAAATGCACGAAATCGTTAAGGACCTCTCCACCAAAGGCTTCTCAAACGAGGAATTCCAACGCGCCCTCCCCTCTATCATCACCTCCCTCAAAACAGCCATCACAACAACCCGATACTGGCAGTCCAAATTGGCCGATGTCCAAAATAAACCCGCTAAAATCGACCTCATCAAAACCCACCTCGATGACTACTCCCGCATGACCAAAGAACACGTCGATGCCGTCCTGAAAAAGTATTTGGTACCTGAGAAAGCCTTGCCTATCTTAATCCTGCCAAAGAGACCGTAGCGATTTCGAGCGCTAGGGTTCCGTTACGCGAAAAATTCCAACCCCGTCACGTACTACAGTACGCTCGGGGGTTAAAATTTTCGCGTAGCCGTCCCTATCATCTCGAACTTACTACGGTCTCTTGCGGTATTTCGTGCGAATTTCTCGGTTCCCGGAGAAAAGGAAAAGTTTCCCGGTTCACCTTAAAAACCCGGGAACTGCTTTGATTTTGAGATGACGGGCAGGCGCGCGGAAATTTTAACCCCCGAGCGTACTAACGTACGTGAGCGGGGTTACAATTTTCGCGCAACGAACCCGCCGCTCAAAATCAAAGCGGTTCCAATGAAAGATCTGAATAGCGGGTGTGAAGACATGGGGTTTGATTGGAATTCGGGGTGAAATTGGACGCCGAGGAACCAGGGGTGGTTGGGGAGCTCGATGATTTCGACTAGATTGAGGTCTGCGTGGACGCCGGAGATTTTGAGACCGAGCAGTTCGAAAGCAGATCTGTAGGCGTTATTAAATTCAAAGCGATGCCGATGTCGTTCGTGGATAAGGGGTTGTTGGTAGGCCTTATAAGCGAGTGAATCCATATCGAGCTGGCAGGGTTGGGAGCCGAGACGCATGGAACCGCCTTTATGCTGAACGGCTTTTTGGTGCTCCATGATATCGATAACGGGATGGGGGGTATCGGGATCTGCCTCCGTGCTGTTGGCAAGGGAGAGGTTGGCGACATTACGGGCGAATTCGATAACAGCGATTTGCATGCCTAAGCAAATGCCAAAGAAGGGGATGTTGTGCTCGCGAGCGTACTTGACGGCAGCGATTTTACCTTCAAATCCGCGACCTCCGAAGCCGCCTGGAATGAGGATACCATCGACATTTTGGAGGGCCTCCGCAATGTTGTCGTCCGTGAGTACTTCGGAGTCGATTTTAATGGCATTAACGGCACAATCATTCGCAATTCCGGCGTGGACGAGGGATTCGTAAATGGACTTGTAAGCGTCTTGAAGGCCGATGTATTTACCGACAATCGCAATGTTCGTGGTGCGCTTTGGGTATTTTAGGCGATGCACGATGGATTCCCACGGATTGGGTGTTTTCAGCTCTCCGCACGGCAATTGAAGTCTTTCCAGCACAAGCGTATCGAGGGATTCCCGACGGAGCAACATGGGCAGTTCGTAGATGGAAAACGCGACGTCTTGCTCCTCAATAACGGCATCGACGGAAACATTGCAGAAAAGACTCAGTTTTTTGCGCGTCTCCAGATCCATAGGCACCTCTGTCCGGCAAATGAGAATATCTGGTTGGATACCAATTTCACGCAATTTCGCAACGCTTTGCTGAGAGGGCTTCGTTTTGAGCTCACCGGCCGCCTTCAGGTACGGCAAAAGAGTCATGTGAATGAAAAGGATGTTTTCCTTGCCGATTTCGATGGCCCATTGCCGCATCGCTTCGAGAAAGGGAAGGCCCTCGATATCGCCGATCGTGCCGCCAATTTCGGTGATTAAAATATCGGTATCCGGCCTTGCTCCATTGAGAATGCGTTGCTTAATCTCGTCCGTGATGTGAGGAATGACCTGCACGGTTTTTCCCAAATAATCCCCGTGGCGTTCTTTTTTGATAACGGTTTCGTAGATTTGGCCCGAAGTGACGCTGTTTTTTCGCGAAAGATGAACATTCGTAAAGCGTTCGTAATGGCCGAGATCGAGATCTGTTTCAGCCCCATCGTCTAAAACATAAACTTCACCGTGCTGAAAGGGACTCAACGTCCCTGGATCGACATTCAAGTAGGGGTCAAATTTCTGGAGATTGATCGCGAACCCCCGCAATTCAAGGAGAGCCCCCAACGACGCGGCAGTGAGTCCCTTCCCGATAGAGGACACAACACCGCCTGTCACAAAGATATACTTCATCTCAATAGGTAACAATTAGCTCCGCAAAACGGAGCGAAAATCTTAACGCTTGGAGAACTGGAAGCGCTTTCTGGCTCCTGGCTGTCCTGGTTTTTTGCGCTCTTTGACGCGGGAATCGCGTGTCAGCTGGCCCTCTTTCTTGAGAGGCGAACGGAGGAGCGGATCCATTTTCTGGAGAGCTCTCGCAATCCCGAGCTTGATGGCGTCTGCTTGACCCGAAAGACCTCCGCCGTGGGCCAATATGCGAACATCGAGCTCATTTTGCTTATCAACGATTTTCAACGGCAACGTGGCGGCACTCACCAACATGTCCGTTTGCAAATAATCCTTGATGGGCCTCGCGTTGACAGTAATTTGCCCGGATCCCGGTTTTAAACGGACTCTGGCGACAGCCTCCTTACGTCGTCCCGTTCCTAAAAAATCGCTTGTGCTTGCTGGGGTAAGAATTGACATAACTTATTTCGTGGATTGTACAGAAAAATATTCAGGCTCTCCTGGAAAAGGAAGGGGATTTTGCGCTTCATGAGGATGCGATGCACCCGCGTAAACCTTGAGCTTTCTAAATACCTGATTGTTTAACTTATTCTTTGGCAACATCCTTCTAACCGCGAGCTCAATGATACGTTCTGGATGTAACTCCCTATATTCCTCAAACGTATGGTACTTTTCGCCACCCTTCCAGCCGGAATAGGTCATGTACGTCTTCTTCTCTTCCTTGTTCCCAGAGACGTAAACTTTGTCGGCATTAATCACAATCACAAAATCTCCCGTATCCGTATGGGGGGTATAAATGGGCTTTTGGCGACCTCTCAAGACATTGGCGATTTTAACAGCCATGCGTCCCAAAACCTGATCCTTAGCATCCACCACGTAATATTTCCGGGAAAAACCCTCTTTTTTAGCTAACGTCGTCTTCATGAAATTTAAAAGTAAAAGTATTTTAGAATATTGCAAGAATTGTCAAATCTTTTTGCAATTTTGCGAGATGATACATAAAAAGGTTATGTTTTTTCCGAAGAACGCAAGCTTTTTGTATGGGACATCGGTATTTTTACGGCGGGGGTGTTTTTTGCAAAAAGCACCCCCGCCGGACCTCCCCCTTAAAAACTCTCGTTCGGAAGGCATTTTTGTGGTACTCCGTGCCCCAAAAATGCCTTCCGATGTAGGCGGCGTAGCGATTTCGAGCGCTAGGGTTCCGTTACAGGAAAATTTCAACCCCGCTTACGTACGTTAGTACGCTCGGGGGTTAAAATTTTTCTGTAGTCGTCCCTATCATCTCGAACTTGCTACGCCGCCCCACCTTAAGCGAAGAAAAACTCTCATATTTTGCTCATGCTGAGCAAAATATACCGCTTTTCTTTGGAGGGTCCGGGAACCGTTTCTGTTCTCGCGAACAGAAAGGTTCCCGGATATCCGATGGTCAACGAACCTAGCGCTCGAAATCGCTACGCCCCCTAGCCGTTAAAAATGTTTGCACATACAAGGCGTGGTTCGAGGGCCGTCTGGCGTTTCTCGAATTCGCGAAATCCTTCCGCAATCAACGCGTCAATTAACTCCGCAAACTTCACCTCCGGTTGCGCACGCTCCCAGAGGTAATAGGCTAGAGAACCAGGCAATGGATTCACCTCATTCAGCCAAATTTCTCCCGTCTTCGTATCGCTTAAAAAGTCAATCCGAGGACTCCCAACACTCTCCAAATTCGTGAAAATGGACGTTGCCATATCGCGAATCTTTTGTGCCATTTCCGGAGACAAATTTTTTGGGCAAATTTCTCTCGATGCACCGGCCATTCCCTGCGCATGGGAGGCCGACAACTTAGAATCCGCGTTACCTTCAGCCAAATATTTGTCCTTGAAATCCAAAATCTCACCCTTCCTTAACGGCCGCTCAATGGCGGACAAGCGAACATCGCCGAAAGCCCTCGTAATCGCTACGTTATACTCCTCCAAAGACTCAATAAACGGCTCCACGAGAGCCTCAAAATCCATACGGAAAATCGTCAGCAAGGCCGCCTCAAGCTCCTTGGCATCCTCCACGCGATACACTCCAATGCTACTCCCTAAATGACAAGGTTTTGCGCACAGAGGAAACCGCCCACCAAACGCCCGCACAATCGCGTCAACATCCTGCGCACCACGAAATTGCGTCTTCGCAATCACTTTATCCGGCAAAACATTGATGCCAAGGCCGCGACACCACCGTTTCGTCAGCACTTTGTTCATGAAGACAGCGGATTCCGTCAACCGACAGCCCGTATGCGGAATTTGCATCGCCTCGAAAACCCCCTGCATCGCCCCATCTTCCCCCAAATTCCCGTGAAAGGCCACAAAAGCGCAGTCAAATGGCAACTCCTGTTTCCCAAGACCAAAACGCGAGCGGATTCTCAATTCCGGCTCCAAACTGGGATTGCCAAAGGGAAGTTCTACACGCGACAGGCTGGATTTCACTTTCTGCGAAAGGTAGTAATTCTTCCGATTCAACAACGCATCTCCCGTCCAGCAAACGCTTTGCAGATCGACATAGACCGGAATCGGGATGTACTTTGCGTAATCCATCGCCTCGATCACTTGCAGACCCGTCAAAACACTAATATCGTGTTCCAAAGAAGGTCCTCCAAAAAAAACAGCTACCTTTTTTGCCCGCTTCATTTCCCTCATTTCTCAAAGACAGCAAAACATTCCCATAAAATCAATACAATTCCTCCAAAATCTCCAAAAAACACTTTACTTCCCGCTCGCTTTACGGCATCATTTTTCTCTGAATACATCTATTTTATGGCTGACAAATCCAATAAAAATCCCGAAAACGTCCCCGGAAAATACTACGTCGATAGTCAATGCATCAATTGCAACCTCTGCATCGAAATCGCTCCCGATATCTTCGAAATGAGCGAAGACAACGGCTACTCCTTTGTCAAAAAACAACCCATAACCGACGACGAAATCGCTCGCGCTGATGAGGCTTTGGAAGGTTGCCCTGTACAAGCGATCGGAAAATCCGCGTAGGGTACGTCGATTTTGAGCATTAGGGTTCGTTCAGAAATTTTTTTAGGATCTGGACCATCAGGCAATAAAATTAGGTAGTTGGTTTTATTGTCTCGTGGTCCAGATTCAATCTTTAAACAGTGCCAACGCTGGGAAAATGTTTCCATTAAATTCTCTATCAATCCATTTCGAAAAGATTGATCCCTTAGGCTAATGATTTCTTGATTTTTCTTCCCGCGGATCCTGTTTAATGTTGCGGATTTTCCATTGCTGAGTTGTACAGTGGTCTCGGTGCTTTCATGATATACCAAATGCATCCTCAGAGGAATATGTTAAAAGTTGATTTGAATCATTCTTTTCTTTGCCCTTCTTCCGGGTTTCTTTCATCCCAAACGCCGATAAAGCGGTGGCGAGAGCTAGGCAGAAAATGCCTGTTTGTTTGAATAGTTTTGTTTTCATATGATTTTGTGTGGTTAAATGGTTTTATGGGATCTTCGAATGATGGAATTTTTAGACGGCTGAATTCCTTTTTGATCTCAGTTCTTTGTTGCGTTTTCCTTTTCTTTCTTTTTTTCTTCCTTAAAGGCTTTTTTGCTTTGCTTGTGCTTCTCCTTCTTCAGCGCGCCCTTCTCCTTTTGTGAGAGTTTTTTCTTCGTGTTTTCTTTCTTTTTAGTCATTTCCAAGAGATCTTGGGGTGAAATTACAATATTTTTGCGTGTTATTGTCTCAACGGGTCTTCCCTCTTTCCTATCTTCCGCTTCGTTGACTCTGATTTTGAGACTCTTGGATGGAGTGGTATTGGTTATAAGGTCTGATTGTGTAATTCTCTTGAGTGATTGATCGCGTGTTTCTTCACTGACGCGTAAAATAAAGGTGATTCTTGTCTGATCAGTTTTGAGATCGGCGATTGCGTTTCTTGTTGTTTTGTCGAACTTTGAGTATCCGAGCGTCAAATGATCCAGTTGCGTGAGTCCATTCATGAGCCTCTTGACGTCTTTGAATGTTAGCGACCAATCGGATATGTCGAGATCCTCAACGTTGGGAAAACCCTTGATGATGAAATTGATGGCTTTTGGTGTTAAAATATTGTTCAATTGTTCGATATTAGTGGGCGTAATGCAGAGCTTTTGAATCTTTGGTTGCGGTTTGTTGAAATCTTTGGTTTTTTTGAGCCAGGGTTTCCCGGTGATGATGAGCTCCGTTGAGCTATCGGTTGCTTTGGATGGAAGCTCATGGTTCACGATTGGGTCACTTTCCTCGGTTTTTTCTTCGTTTTTAGGTGCATTAATAAAGAGCTTTTCGTCTTCTGTTTTATTTTCCTCCTTATTCTCAATCTTGACGGATGTGTTGTTGTTTGTAAATGGATCGAAAATAAAACTTGGTTCTGGTTCTTCTTGCTTGTCTTCAGGTTTTGTGATGTCGAATAGGTTAGAAATGTCTTCGGAGAGCTTTGTATCTAGCTCTTGATTTTTCATCCCAAACGCCGATAAAGTGGTGGCGAGAGCTAAGCAGAAGATGCCTGTTTGTTTGAATAGTTTTGTTTGCATACGATTAGTTTAAGAGGGTTGAATTGTTTTATGATTGCCAAATTGTAGAAAGATTTTTCTCATGTCAACAAAAAAACAGCAATCTCGCGACTGCTGTTTTTGGGTAAGAGGATCGAAGCGATTTTTCGATCAGTTCTTTTGATCTTCGTTTTTATCTTCCTTCTCGTTTTCGTTCTTCTTGTTAATTTCAATTTCTTTTGCCTCCAGGTTCTTTTTAATTTCAACTTCCTTGTCTTTTTTCTCCAATTCTTTCGGGTGCTCCTCGTTTTGTTTTAAGTCGTTTTGCGGCTTTTTGGGGAGTTTGCTGCATTCCTCTATGTCTTTCCCGCCCGATAATTCTTCCATGTGCTTATCGTGTTGTTTTAAGTCGTTTAAGAGTTTGTTGTATTTCTCCATGCATTCTTCCTTAAGTGTTTCTGGGCGCTTGTTTTGTTTGAAGTCGTTGTGCAGCTTTTGAATTCTTTGCAGCTCGTCCACGAGTTTGTCGTATTCCTCTATCTCCTTCATGAATTTAATGACTTTCTTTTCTTCCTGTTGATTTTTTACTTTTATCGCTTTGCATTGTTCTATGGTAAGATCAATAACGTATGATGTGTCATTAATGTCGAGTTTCTTAATTGTAAGCTTTGTGTTTGGTAAAGCGAGAGTTGATTCGCGTTTGATTTTTCGGCGCTGCCAATATATATACGCGTTGGCCGATTTATCGAACTCCCACGTGTTAAGGTTCAAGTGTTCTTGGGCAAAGGGTAGGTTCGGAAAGCAATTTCTTATGGCCATCAAGTCCTTAGAGGTTAATTTACCGTCATCTGCAGGGGCAGGGGTCTTCAGGTTGTCAAACCAAAGTATTAGTGGGTTTTTTTTACAGGTGTATTCGCTTGGTATGGACTCAACCTCTTTAATCATTGGGAATTGGTATTTAGAAATGTTTGGAATGAGCCAAAATTTCCCGCGCATCAGTAATGGTGATCTTTTTGATTCTAATTTATCATCTTGTTTGATTTTTTTAGTAGCTTCTAGGCAGGATTGTTTTTGGATGGCGTCTAAACAACATTCTTCATAGGCTTTTTTGTTGAATTCTATAGTATGATTGGTGTCTGCAGGACTATATTTAGAGAGTACAGTTCCTTGTTTATCTAAGAGCTTCCTGTCTGCTTTCTTCAATTTACTTTCAGTTAGCTTATTTGAGAATAAGCCGCCAGACAATCCGAGTGTATCGATAACTTCCTTGCGAGCAGGTATCAATATCTCGCAATTGTTGTTACGGCAAGTTTTCATTATTATTCGGATATCTTTCTTTTCACACTCATGCAGGTAAAGTTTTTTTAATGAACTTTTTAGCAAGATTTTCTTAACCTGTGTGCACCATTCAAAGAGTTTGTTAAGTGGCAGATCCCAACTCACCACATTAAGTTCTTGTAGTTCTGGAAAGATGTCCACAAGGTGATCAAAGTCCTCTGCGTAAAGAATTCCGTCATCGGGTGGAATGGCAATGGATAACAATTCGTTTGCAGGGTCAATTTCTTGTAATGTCTTTTTATTGCGTACAATAGTAAGTTTTGTGATATGCTTGTATTTTATTTTTTTCCAGTCGCCATACTTCCAGAAGTTTCCCCCAAGTGTGGTCCAGCAATGCACGCTCGTAGGGGGAGCTAGTTCTGATGCGTTTTGTTCCAGTTTGGCGTTTTGTTCATCACTTGCCTTAAGGATGTTTTTAGAGCTTTTAACATACTTGTTTTTCTTGTTTTTGGAAAAGCTTCCATCGTCTTTCTCATTTAAAAACGTTTTGTTGAGTATTTCATTGAGACATTCCTCGTTTTTTTTGTTTTGCCCTTTCATGCCAAAGGTTGGTGATAGAACGAGAAAGGCTGCGTAAAACGCGCTAGCCTTTGTGAGGTTTTTTAGAAGGTTATATTTCGACGTATACATAAAGTTTTTAATGAGGTTAAAATTGTGTGAATTAATCTTAGGCGTCAAGCAGTTTTTGCTTTATTTTGAGTTTTTGCGCGATGATTACACAGGGTTGTGAATTGCCTCGCCAAATAGAAAAAACTTGCACTTTCCAAATGCGTGCGTACATTTAATTGCGGAAAGGGCTCTTAGCTCAGCGGTTAGAGCAGGGGACTCATAATCCCTTGGTCGTAGGTTCGAATCCCACAGGGCCCACTCTCGTGTCCAGGAAGACGTCACTTTTGAGCGCTAGGTTCGTTGCTCAAAAAATTTAACCCATCACGTACTACAGTACGCTCAGGGATTAGATTTTTCACGCGCCTGCCTATCATTTCAAAATTGACGGCTTCCTAGACACGATGGGGCTAGAGAATTTCAAAATAGAGGCTCTCTTAGCGGTTTTGATGTGCTGGGGGATTTCGGTTTTGCGTAGTCTTCCCTATCATCTCAAAATTGACGGCTTTCTGGACACGATGGGGCTTAAAGTTCGGAAGGCATTTTTATGGCACTACGTGCCATAAAAATGCCTTCCGATATGACTTTTCTTTGAAAGGTCCGGAAAACTTTTCTTTTCTTCTGAAAAGAAACTTTTCCGAATTTATCGAATAAAATGACGTTTCTTGCAATCGATTATGGTACGCGTCGCGTTGGACTAAGCGTCGCGGATGGGGAGTTGCGGATGCCGTTGCCGTTGAAGCCGTTGATTATCAGCAATGTTTCGGAGATTATTCCGGCGTTGAGGCGCGTGGTTGTTGAACGCGAAGTGAGGGAGTTTGTCGTGGGTTATCCCCTGTCGATGGATGGGCGCGAAACGAAAATGAGTCGTGAGGTGAAGGCCTTTGCGGATCAGTTGCGGAAGGCGTTTGGTCTCCCGGTTCATCTCGTTGAAGAGCAACTCTCGTCGTACCAAGCAGAAACGGAATTTGTCGATCGCTTTGATGGATTGAAAGGAAATGGCGGGGTGGCTGGAAACAGGAAATCAGGACGGAACGGCAAATCCACCCACGGCAGTCAATCAAAACTCCGTCGCGAAACCCCCACCGGCCACCTCGATTCGATGGCCGCGACGATCATTCTGCGGGATTTTTTGGAGCGGAGGGGGTAGCCTTCCCAAAAGTAGCCAAAAATTGTTTTGACTCGGATTTTTGGGTGGGGTAAAATGGTTCCACTATGATGAACGATTTGAGTGCTGTTGGTGGTATGCACCAGGTGAGTTTTGTTGAGGGGGGGGCGGCTGGAGGAGGAGTTCTTGGCGCTGCTGGGGATTTAGGACCATTTGAGGGCGGGTTGAAGCAAACGTCTATTGCGAATACCGCAAGTGATGCAAAAAGCACTCTACAAGATATTCGCGACTTGTTGTACGGAAAGAATGACTACAGTCCGGCCACATTGGGGAAAATTAATTATTTCAGAACAGTACTGCAGGATTCAAACAATCCATTAGGCCTCCAACAAGCACCAGAAGTCGTGAGTCTGAAAGACATTGGGGCTCTTCGCAACAACGTAGATGCCGCGAATATCAAGCCGTATCTTGTTAGCTTAAACGCGTTACTGAACAAGGTTGCGGGCACTCCTCCGACTGGCCAAGAAGCTTTACAGGCGGTAAAAGATAGCCATGAGATGAAGGGATTCCAAAACGCGGCGCAGAGTTTCTATAACGCAGTCAATGCTGGGGAAGCTCTTGGAATCAGGGAAGGGAGAAAAATTACCTGGTTGAAATTAGGAACAGCGCTACAAAATTCGCAGGTTTATAAAGATGCAACGAGTGCTTTAGGAATTGCCAAGCAGAACGGTTTGACGGGACTAGCAACAGACCTCAGCAATGCGACAGACCTAGTCCCACAACTGCCCCGCCTTTCAACACAGCAGATAATCGATGGCACCAACTCAGGTACGCTTTCAAAAGATGACGTTAAACTTGCGCTAACGGTCAATACGGAAGCGCTAAAACAGTTATCTGAAAAACTCATAGGATCATCGGAAGGCAAGCAATGGCTGGAGTTTAGAAATATAGAAGCGCGAAGAAACAACGCTTATCGACTTAAAGATGTCATGTACGAACGGTATTTTTCGAATGGGGGCCTGGATTCTTCCTGGGAAAATTACTGCCAGGCAGATAAAAATTATAATTCCTTAAATAACTCTATGAATAACTTGCAAGGTCCTTTCAATGCAATACTGCCAGCTTTTCAAAAGTCACCAGAATACGTGGCTTTGAGTAGCATTCTACAAGGAACTGGTCAAACCGTCGAGGATTACCTTATCAAAAAATACGTGGTGGTTTAAAAACATCAAAAGTAGGTGGCATTCCTCCCGTTCAAGGTCTTTCCCAAATTCCCAATCGGTTCCTTTTAACTCACGATTTCCGTCTCCGAAATTCACCAACTCCCCAAAGTTACAATTTTTCTTGGATTTCTTTCAATTGATCGATCAGGTCGCTGAGGAATGAGGCGAGTTCTTCGTTTGGATTGTTGAGGTATTTGACTGCATGTTGGGTCTCTTCGTAGAGTAGCGTGACGGTGGTGATGAGATCGCTCAAGAGGACTTTGGGTTTCGGTGGTGACGAAAGTTCAAGCAATTGTCCTAGTCCGCCCGAGAAGGAACAGGATTCCATTTGGAAACATTTTTTTTGGATGTCCTTGGCGTCTTGCGACTTGATTCCACAGGCTGTGATTGCATTTTCTGTTGAAACAAAGGTGATTAAAGAGGTTCCCCACGTTTTTAAAAGGGAGTTGGTTTTTTGAGTATTTGCTGAATTAAGCGCGTTTTTGTATTGGTTGAGTAGATCGAGGAGCGTATTTATGCTGTTTTTGCAATAACGACAGCCATCGCCGCTATAATTTTTGTATTCCGGAAAGTTGATGCCAACCTCTTGTTTTTTTGGATTATTGTCCTTCATGCCAAATGCCGGTAGCGTCCCGAACAGTGTGCAGAAGGCCAAGAAAAGCACTTGGGGAATTATTTTGAAACGTATATTGAGTTTTTCTGTCATAAATATCACTTAAATAGCGTTTGCGAACTTTGGATGAATCTTCGCAATGCTAGCAATCAACGACTCCAGAGGGATCTCTTCGGCATGGTTTGTCTTGAGATTTTTGAGCTTAACTGTTTGGTTTTGGACAGTTTCCGCGTCGTAAAAAAGAGCAAACAGCACGTTGCGTTCGGAAGCGAGCTTGGTTTGCTTGTTCCAAGACGTTGTTGGATGGATGCTGTAATCGACTGTATAACCTTGTAGACGAAGGTTTTGCGCATCTCGTAAAGCGATTAGGCGTGCATCGTTGTGGGTTGGATCGATCACGAAAAAGAAATCAATCTGGGGCTGGGAAGCGGGGAGCTTTTTGAGATCCGTGAGGAGGTTCTGGAGAGTGACATCACCCGCCGCAAAACCGACCGCCGGAAGGCTCATTCCTCCAAGCTTTTGCGCGAGGTTGTCGTAGCGGCCGCCTCCCGCGAGAGCACGCATTTGGCCCGAACGTTCAAAGACTTCAAACACGAAACCGGTATAATAATTCAGTCCGCGAACAATTTGGAGGTCGATGGAAACGAACGGCATTAACTCCATGGCTTCCAGCTGCTTAAGGAGCGCATGCCACGCCTGCAGGCACGATGCGAGGCTTGATTGGATGTTCTCAGACAACGACTTACTGGCAAAAAATGCTTGAATCGCCTCGATGGACGTCAACGACTTGAAAATATCGATCTGCTCGAGCAAATTACCTGCTTGCCGTTGTAGGCGAAGGGCTTGCACACGTTGCTCGATAACCTCACGCGGATCCCGTTCGATTTTGTCGATAACGGCCAAAAGCGACGGAATTAATTCATCATCAACGGCTTGCGATTGAAAGAATAACGTCCATAATTTGCGATCGCTGAGACGGATGTGAAAATCCTGAGACGTGAGGCCAAATTTGCGGAAAATGTTGATGGCCAACGCAATAATTTCTGCATCGGCGTTGACGGACGCCTCTCCAATAATGTCCGCATTGAACTGATAGAATGAACGCAGCCGGCCCTTTTGCGGCCTCTCATAACGGAAATTCTCCCCAATCGAAAACCATTTGATCGGCTTCGGTAGGGCGTTGTACTTTGCAGTAACGATACGTATCAGCGACGGCGTGATTTCCGGCCTCAACGCCACCTCGCGCCCCCCCTTGTCCTTGAACGCAAACAGTTGATCGACAATCTCTTCCCCAGATTTTTGCGTAAACAACTCCAGCGGCTCAAGAACCGGCACATCATACTCGTCAAAACGAAACGCCGCCGCCGTCTCACGCCAATTCGCGAAAATAGCATTCCGTATCCCGCATGCCTCCGGATAAAACTCGCGAAACCCCGGTAATGTTTGAATCGTCATAGATTTATTAGAATAGCTCGGGAAACTTTCTGTTCGAAGAACAGAAAAGTTTCCCGAACCCTTCAAAGAAAAGCCACATCGGAAGGCATTTTTTTGGCACTTCGTGCCATAAAAATGCCTTCCGAATGAGAGTTTTTAAGGGGGAGGTCCGGAGGGGGTGCTTTTTGCAAAAAACACCCCCTCCGGAAAACTATGCCTTCTTTTTCGCTGCCACCACCGCCTTTGCTACCGGCTTCGCGTGATGCTTGGCAGGTGCTGCGGTCTTGGACTTAGCCTTAAAGATGTTGCTTGGGTTGAGTCCTTTTAGTTTGGACTTGAACTCCTTGCCTGGCTTGAACTTAATCGCAACGCGATCGGGAATGATCACGCTTTGCTTTGGCTTGTTGGGATTGCGACCAATGCGCTGTTTTCTTACTTGCACTTCGAAAACGCCGAAGTTGCGGAGCTCCACATTGCTGCCTTGAAGGAGTTTTTCCATCATGACATCGAGGAGCAACTGAACAGCATCCTTGGCTTCCTTTTGAGAAATACCAAGAGATTGGTGTAAGTGAGAGGTTAAATCTTTTTTTGTAAGATTTACTGTTTGTTTGTGAGGACTTTGAACCATAAAAGATACTTTTTTAGTTTACTATTTCTGTAGAATATGTATAATATCTATACAACAACTAGTTTTATTATTTTTAACTACAAGTCAAACATTTATGAACGAAAAAGAATCCCAATCCCCTATAGAAGAGCTTAAAAAACAGTTTCGTGAAATTTTTGGAAGCGTTGCAGACATTAGTTTTCGAGTCAGTCCCATCGATAAACCCGACGGGAAAGGCACTCGAAAATCAAATATTACTGCGGGTAATGCCATTGTCAATGAAGAAGATGAAGCTTTACGAAAAATTAAGCAATTTTCTTTTAAGCCCAAAGAAATCAAGGAATTCCTAGATATTTTCGTAATCAAGCAGGATGAGGCCAAGAAAGTCCTTTCTGTGGCTGTTTGCGACCACTACAATCACGTTTGCAGCTGTCTGGACAATCCGGGAGTTGCCAGCGACTGGAAGTATAGTAAGCAAAATATTTTGCTCCTTGGACCAACGGGTGTTGGTAAAACCTACCTCATTCAAACCATTGCCAAAATGATTGGTGTGCCGTTTGTTAAGGCAGATGCGACAAAGTTTTCCGAAACGGGGTACGTCGGCGGTGATGTCGATGACCTCGTGCGGGATCTCGTTAAGGGTGCCAATGGGAATACCGAACTCGCTCAGTACGGCATCATTTACATCGACGAAATCGACAAAATTGCCACAACTCCGGGAGTTGGCCGGGATATTTCCGGGAGGGGCGTCCAAATCAACTTGCTGAAACTCATGGAGGAGACGGAGGTGAATTTGTTCACGCCTTCCGATATGATGTCGCAGGTGCAGGCAATGCTCGATGCGCAACGGGGTGGCAAGCCGCGTAAAAAGACGATCAGTACCAAGCACATCCTATTCATCGTCAGTGGCGCCTTTGATAAATTGCCGGAAGCCATTAAACGTCGCGTAGAAAAGGCGAACATTGGGTTCAATGTCGATATTAACAATAAAATTGACGCAGATCTCAGTGCTTACTTGCAGCAAGTGAATACGCAAGACCTTGTGGATTACGGATTTGAGCCGGAATTCATTGGTCGCTTGCCTGTAAGGGTGGCGTGTTCGGCGTTGAACAAGAATGATTTAGCGCATATTTTGGTGAACTCGAAGGGGTCTATTTTGCTCCAATACAAAAACGACTTTAAGGGCTACCAAATTGAAATGAAGGTGACGCCTGGTGCGATCAATAAAATAGCCGCTTTGGCAGAAAAAGAACGTACGGGGGCCAGAGGATTAATGACAGTTTTGGAGCGAATTCTGCGGGAATTTAAGTTCGAATTGCCCTCAACGGCCATCGCGGAGTTCACGGTAACGGCCGATGTGGTGAATGATCCTAGAGGGACTTTGAAAAAACTCGAACGCAACAGCAAGCACCACCATCAAGATGTTTTGAAAAAAGATCTTTTGCGTTACGCAGAAGCCTTCTATTTGGAGCATAATTTAAAGATCGAATTCTCTCATGACGCCACCAAATTGCTGGTTAGCCGAGCAATTAAGCAGGGACGGACGATCCATTCCATTTGTCACGAAACATTTAAAGATCTTGGGCATGGACTGAAAATTATTGCCAACAACATAGAACAGAGGCATTTTGTAATCGATGCAGCTATGGTCGAGGACGCCGAAAAGGAATTGTCGCGCCTAGTTGTTGAGAGTTTTAAAAATGATCCCAATGTGCCCAGTGAGCCAGACGCAAACGACAATTCAGACGAATCCTAAACATCTCTACGTGCTCGCTAATGAAGCACGCGGGCTCTTACTCGACGCCGTCAATGGCGCCAAATCGGGGCATCTCGGAATGCCCCTCGGGTGTGCGGAATTGGGGGCGGTGCTGTTCGGCCGTGTCCTCAATTTCTATCCAAAAGATCCTCGATGGGAAAACCGAGATCGCTTGGTGCTTTCGGCAGGACACGGAAGTCTGTTCTTATATACATGGCTCCATTTGGCGGGATTTGACCTATCTTTGGACGATCTTAAACAGTTCCGCCAATGGGGTAGCCGCACGCCGGGACATCCGGAGTTTGGCCTAACTCCTGGAGTGGAATGTACAACAGGACCTCTGGCACAAGGGATTGGGAATGCCGTTGGAATGGCGATTGCAGCGAAACATAAGGCGGCACGGTTCAATCGCGAAGGAAATACGATCCTCGACTACAAAATCGTTTGCATCTTCGGCGATGGCTGCTTTCAGGAAGGCCTTGCAGGAGAAAGCTTTGCGTTGGCGGCGCACTGGAAGCTCGACAATCTCATCTTTATCTACGACGCGAATGGGGTGACCTTAGATGCTCCATTAAATAAGACGCAGAGTGAGAACATTGTCAAGCGATTTGAAGCGTACGATTTTGACGTGCAAGTTGTTGACGGGCATGATGTTGAGGCGATTGAAGATGCGTATTTAGAGGCGAAAGGAAATTCGTCAGGAAAGCCCCACATGATTGTTTTGAAGACAACCATCGGCAAAGGTATTGAAGCGGTCGCCGGAACGCCGAAAGCGCACGGAGAAAGCGGGATTGCCTTTGTAAAAGAGGCCAAAAAGGCTCTTAGGTTGCCAATCGGTGAGTCCTTTTTCGTTTCCGAAGAGACATGTCGCTTTTTTCGTCAAAGAAATGATTTATTGGCAACGACTTATCAAACTTGGCAGGTAAAGTTTCAGCTTTGGGAAGAACGTTTTCCGGAGCTGGCGGAGGATTTGCATGGTGGATGGCGCAAAAGTGTGGAAAGTGTTTCGCCAGAAGGATTTTTTAACGAAATTCCTGTGTTTGATGCAGGCAAGCCGATGGCGACGAGAACCGCTGCGGGGAAAATTCTCCAAGTTGTGGCAAAAAAGTGTCCAAGTTTTGTGACCGGCAGCGCAGATCTCTTCAGCTCTACAAAGAATTATCTAGAAGGTTCGGGGGATTTTTCGTGCGATAACCCCTTAGGGCGCAACTTCTTTTTCGGGATCCGTGAGCACGCGATGGGGGCGATTTTGAACGGACTCGCTTACGACGGATTTTTGCGGCCTAGTGGGGCGACTTTCCTTGTCTTTAGCGACTACATGCGCGGGGCCATTCGCCTGGCTGCCCTATCGCATCTTCCTGTCATCTATCTATTTACGCACGATTCTATCATGGTCGGCGAAGATGGTCCAACGCACCAACCCGTCGAAACGATCGATGCCCTCCGTTGCATTCCCAATCTCACCGTCGTGCGCCCCGCCGATGCAGAGGAAACTGTTGGGGCCATTTACGCTGCCCTCGCACGAACGGACGGCCCAACAGCCTTGATTCTCACACGTCAAGAAGTGCCGAGTTTGCAAGTCGTTGATGTTCAACAGCGTCGCGCGGGAGTTTTGCAAGGGGGTTATGTTGTAAGAAAAGAGATCGTTCCGCTTGAGGGTATTTTAATGGCTTCGGGGAGTGAAGTTTCTCTGGCGATCGAAGCGGTGCAATCTCTCGGTGATGGCATCCGTGTCGTTTCCATGCCGAGCTTCGAACTATTTGATCACCAAGAACTTGCGTATCGCGAGTCGATTTTGCCCCCGGCTTGTCAAAAACGTCTCAGCATTGAAGCCGGAACGTCGCGCCTTTGGCGGAAATACGTTGGTGATCAAGGATATAGCATCGCCGTTAACGCCTTCGGCCACAGCGCCCCAGCAGAGGCCTTGAGAGAGCATTTCGGATTTACGGTAAACAATATTGTGAAAACGTTTAAGAATTTGGTGTAATTGAGGCCGAAGGCGTGGGTTTGTTGCCACGGGAAAAAGAGGGGGGATGGTTTTTCATTTCCTTGTGTGTTGGGTGGTATCTTTTAGAGGTTTTCAGAGCAGAGCTTTTGTTTTTTAAAATGCATTTTTTCTCTTGACTTTCGTTTCAGCTTCACAAATTGTTGACCGCATTTACAAATTGTCAGCTTCTGATTGCGCTGTTCGGAAATGGTCGTTGACAGTTTGTGAAGAGAAAACTAAAAAAACTAAAATTCAACTCAACCTAGGTTCGGATTGCAGATGAACCAAGAAATAACATCAAGAACAATATTGCAAGGAAAACACATTATGAAAATAATATCTAAATTAACAAAGTGCGCGCTACCTGTAGCGCTTTTAACCGCTGGAGTCTGTTCTGCGCGTTGGTCTATAGATCCAGGTAATACGCAGAAGAATGAGTATCGGCGTCTCATACTAGATGAGGTGTGCAAAAAGGACCTAGCCATGCTTGTGCCAGCAGCCAAAAAATTTAACGAATTTGGTGTACTGTTGATCAGGCATTTGGATGTTGAAAAGGTTGCCGTAAGTGACCTGTGTGAGCTTGTGAAGGGTCTCACAAGCGTACGTCTTATTTTGATAAATAGTTCAAATTTAAAAAGCACTGATTTGGAGTTAATTGCAAAAGCTTGTTCGCCAAAAGTCAGCAAGTTTGCCATAAGCAATTGTCCTTTAATCGCAAACAATGGTGTAGAAAGCCTAGCTAAGGCTTTGGGTCAAAATCTGACTTATCTTTGGCTGCTTAAAAGCGGTGTAGGGCCCAAGGGCATCCTAGGGTTGGTAGAGCATGCAAAAAACTTGCGCGCGTTGGAATTTTATGACTGCAAGAACTTCACAGACAAGGCTGTAGGACATATTGTTCGTAAATGTCCTAGTCTGCAGTCGATCCACATGGAGGGATGCTCGTTAACAAACAAGTTACCAAATTTCATCGAGGAAAACTTAGATAAAGTACCCTTATTGCAGTTAGTTTACATGACAAAATGCGGGGTAGACGAAAAAAAGGAAAAAGCGTTGCAACGCATTCTCCTTGTGAGACATTTTAACAACTCCAAGATAAAAAGTTCTAGCAATGCGAACTTGCAAAGCGAAAAGGAAATCGAGATTAAAAAATGAGGCCAAAAGACAAGTCGTTATAAAAAGCGCAAAAACCTGGAGATTCCGATCGTAAAGACTGGAATCTCGGGGATCGGGGAGGGCATTTCGCCCTCTCTTTTTTTATTTTTTCCTCTTGACTTTCGTTTCAGCTTCACAAACTGTTAACCGCATTTACAAGTTGTCAGCTTTGAGTACGCTGTTCGTGAAATGATAGTTGACAGTTTTTGAAGAACAAACTAGCATTCAGTCTGAGCTTAGGACGATCTAAGTGAAAATTGTAAATAAGCTAAGAAACAACACAAATAACAATATTACAAGGAAAACACATTATGAAAATACTATCTAAATTAACAAAATGCGCGCTACCTGTGGCGCTTTTAACCGCGGGGCTTTGCTCGGCGTCTTGGACTGATGACGTCAGAAGGGATTCAATAAATAAGTCCAACCCTGACGAGCTTCTCATATGGAAGAATTGTAGCTTCGATCAAGCTCTCGAGTTGTATCGATTGACGTATGATAAGCTAGGTAACTACGACATAGGCAATAAAGTGAAGCGGTTGATGGTAACTCAGTTAGGTGAGAGCACTGGAGGCTTTGCATTTAATAATGAGGTTCATAAAAGCATGAAAATTGCACAAAAAAAGCTGCCGAAACTGGAGGAAATTCTTTTTCACGTTTGTCCGTCTTTAACAAGTTTATCCACGTCTTTTGATACTAACGGTGGATGTGATAGCCTACGTTCTATAGTGCTCAATGACTGTCCGAATATGGACGATAAGATGGCGCTGTACATAACTATGAGTTACGGTGATCAATTAGAGTCGATTTTTGTGAATAAAACAGGAATCACCATGGATGGTGTATGTTCGATAGGCGACCGGTGTGGCGGGGTGAAAAATGTGTGCATAGGAGGGGGATTGTTGAAAAATGATACTGATTTGGGAGAGATCCTTCATGGATTTAAGAACATGGAATGCTTATCGTTAATGGACTGTAGTGCCAAGATAGAGTTCAATGTTGGCGGGAGTCCATACACCAATGTGCGTTTTCTGGCAATTGAGTCTAGCAGCTTACAAGATAAGGCTGTCATTAACATGTGTAAACTCTTCCCTAACACAGAAGTTCTCACTTTAATCAACTGTCCGATACAAGGCGCTGATGTGCAAAAGATCTTGCTAAACTTGCAGTTATTAACAAGTATTTGCTTTGATAACTGCAGCCTTCTCAGAGACGGCACTTTGAGCTATATTGGGAATAACTACAAAAATTTTCCAATGCTTAAAGTGATTGGTGTGAAAGGAAAGTCTAGCATTACGAAGGAAGGTGTAGATAAGTTGAAAAAATTGAAGATGTTCGCTGTTACGTTTGCCCCTTATACTCCTGCCAGCTTTCAAAATAAGGCATCTGGCAACGTGGGCCAGAAAATCGACGAAAAGGAAATCGAGATTAAAAAATGAGGCCAAAAGGCAAGTCGTTATAAAGAGCGTAAAAACCTGCAGATTCCGATCGTAAAGACTGAAATCTCGTGGGTCAGAGAGGGAAAAACGCCCTCTCTTTTTTTATTTTTCCTCTTGACTTATGTTTTGAGTCTACAAATTATCAATCCCGTTTGCAAGTTGTCAGCTTTGAGTACGCTGTTTTATAAATACCAACTGAAAGTTTTTGAAAAAAGCTGGTATTTCGGACACAGATTGTAAGCAAGCTAAGAAACAACACAAATAACAATATTACGAGGAGAATACATTATGAAAATAATATCTAAATTAACAAAATGCGCGCTACCTGTAGCGCTTTTAACCGCTGGGGCGATATCGGCGTCCTGGTGTGATGATGCCAGAGCTTATACGTCACTTTCTACGAGCGATCCATTTAAGTGGAACAACACTTCTGATGTTTCTAGCATTGGAAAGGACATTGAGTTGTATAAACTTACGAATAGTGAGCCTACAGTGCAGCAATTGATCGTGACGGGAAACAATAAAGTTTCGCAGAAAGAATTGGAAAACGTGCAGAAATTGCTGCCAAGTGTGCAGGACATTTCTTTTTTTAATTGTCCAAAGCTAGGAAGTAAGCATCTTCTTGGATGGAATAACCTGCGTTCTATCATGTTCAATGGGTGTCCAAAGATAGATGATCGTACGGCGGCCTATATAGCCTTTAAGTACGGGTGGACTTTAGAGTCGATTTTTGTGGATGGAACGAAAATTACAATGGAGGGCCTAAAGTGGATCGCTGAGCATTGCACAAATGTGAAAGACGTGCACATAGGGAACTTGCTGAAAAATGATGGCGATTTGGAAACGATCCTTAATGCATTTAACAAAATGGAATGCCTATCATTATCTGGCTTAAAGAAGACTGTGTCATTCAATCTTGACGAGGTTTACCGTAATGTGCATTTCATAAGCCTTGAATCTTGCGATGTAGACGATGACGCTGTTGTTAATATGTGTGCACGCTTCCCGGATTCACAGGTCATTACTTTCCGAGGCTGTCCGATAACAGACGAGGCTGTAACAACGATCATGCAGGAATTGAACGTGGAGTGCATTTCCTTTGATGACTGCAAGAGCATCACTAACAAGGCCTTGAGTAATATTGCTATGAATTTAAAATCCAGCCTTAAGCGAGTCTGTGTGAAAGGGGCTACTCAAATTACACAAGAGGCTGCCGCTTCTTTGAAATCAATCAATATTGAATTTATTCCTGCCGACACTAAAATTAACACATCCAGAAGCGTGAACCAGAACATTGAAAATAGTGACAATGGTAACTTCTCGAATAGTAAAATCGAAAACAAGGAAATCGAAATTAAGAAAAATGATAATAAGAAATAAGGCGTCCTAAATGGCGAAAAACCTGCGGATTCCGATCGCAAAGACTGGAATCTCGGGGATCAGAGGGGGCATTTTGCCTTCTCTTGTCGTTGTTAATGCGCCTCGTGTAAAAGCTACCCCCCAAAGAAAACAACTCACGGAAGGCATTTCGCGGCACGGAGTGCCGAAAAATGCCTTCCGAATAAGAGTTTTTAAGGGGGAGGTCCGGAGGGGGTGCTTTTTGCAAAAAACACCCCCTCCGGAAAAACACCCCATTTTAAAGCAATTCTTCTTTACAATTCCACAACAACTCCGCTATAAGTCTTCACATGCCGGGGTTATTTTCGTATTTCAAGACATCAGCGTTTGCGGAGCAGGTGATTGTGGTTGCGCTGTTGGCGTTCAGTTTGATCGCGTGGACAATCATGATTGGGAAGTGGTTGGAGCTGAAGAAAATGCGGGCAAAAAATTATTCCTTTGCTGGGCAATTGGACGACGTTTCTCTCTTGCAACGGCAGGGGTTTGGGGTGGAGTTTTGTCCTTACTATCGCTTGTTTCAGGGGGCGTATGAGGTGTATCGTGAGCACCAGAAGGCGTTTCCAAACGATTCGCACGTGATGGAGCCGATTACGAACGCGATTCAGCGCAAATTGGCGGAGGAAACGCTTGCGTACGAGTCGAAAATGGTGTTTTTGGGATCCATTGTGACGGGTGCGCCGTTTTTGGGACTGCTGGGAACGATTTGGGGAATTATGGACGCGTTTGGTGCCGTGGCGTTGCAGAATAGTGCGACGATACAGACCCTTGCGCCGGGCGTCGCGGGCTCCTTGCTGACGACAATTGCGGGCTTGCTCGTGGCAATTCCGTCGGTGTTTGGGTACAACTTTCTTCTCACGCAATCGAAGTTGATGACCATCGAATTGGAGAATTTCGCGAGCATTTTAGCGGATCGAATTGCGGTCGAACTCAAGGGAAATTGATCGAAAATGGCTACTTTCCATAAACGTCATCGCGGGGACGCCTTCGTGCAGATCAATGTGACGCCGTTGATTGATTTGGCGTGGGCGTTGTTGATTATTTTCATGATCACGACGCCGTTCCTCGAGCACTCGATTCCCATCAATTTGCCGAAGGAAACGCGGGCTTCGGGACAGCACCAGAAGGGGTCGGAAAAGGTACAGGTGATCAATATTCGTGGGGATGGGCAGTGCTTTTGGGGCGACGAGGCGGTGGATTTGAACATTCTGGATCGGCGATTGGCGGAATTGGCGGCATTGCCCGAACCTCCGACGATCCACGTACGCGCGGATGCGGGAATTTCGTATCAAAAAGTGATCGACGTCATCGATCTCATCAAGCACAATCGCTTACATAAACTCGCTTTAGACACGCAGGCATAACAATCACATGGTTTCAAATTTTTCGCCATTCCCTCATCAAGCTCCCAAAATTTCCGGAAAAGTGGGCGATAAAACGGCGTGGATGTATTCTTTGGCCCTGCACGTGCTGTTGTTCGCGGGAATGGTTCTGTTCGCGATTTTTCAGGGACCGAAGGCGGAAGTTTCGTTGCAGGCCTTTGACTTGATGAACACAGGTGGTGGCGGTGGGGGCGGAAATGGTGGTGGTTCGGGAGGGCCGAAAGGGGGTGGAAGTTTATCGATGGGACAGCCGGGAGGGCAAAGTGAGATCGTGAAGTCTCTTTTGGATGAAAAAGAGTTGCAGGGGAAGCATTTAATTAAGGAGTTGCCTGTGGATTCGGCGAAAAAGGCAGCTGAGCAAGCCCTTGAGGCTGCTTCTGTTAAACCTGAGGAATCCAAGCACGTTGCGAAAAAAGTCATTGCTCCCAAGCATGCGAAAGTTTCGCAAAAGACCGTTCCGAAAAAGCTGCAGAAACACGCTGCCGTTGATCATAAGATGGTTGAAAAGCCGCCAAAACCGCCTATTGAGCCGCAAAAGAGGGTTTTTAAAACACCCAAAGAGGCACCGGTGAAAAGTCCCGAAAAGATGTCTTACCAGGAGTTTATCAAGAAGCACGGAAAACTGGCGCGGGTGATAAAAAAAAAATCAGTGGCGCGCGCAAGGCCGTCGATCCAAATTCCAACCATAAACATCAAGCCCATGCGAGCGGACGGGGCAGGCTTTGACGGGGGAGATCGGACGATGGGATCAAAGGCAGCGATGTCTCGTGCAATAAAAAATGGCACGAAAACGGCCAATGGGCGAGGAATTGGTGGTGCGATGGCCAACAACGGACAATTTTTAGGCGATGGACGTGCTGCTAGTAGTGCTAGTGGCGGACGTGGACGGGATGGCCTTGTCGGCGGCGGCGGGAGCGGTGGATTTGGTACAGGAGGCGCAGGAGGAGGATTGGTCGGCTCAATGATGGGTGGTGAGGCGTCTATTTTCCAGGCCTATCTTTTGAGCGTGCGGAACTTGGTTGAACAGGCTTGGAAGAAGCCTCCCATGCGCATGCGAAAAAAACTCGTTGGAGTGGTGGAGTTTACCGTCGATGAGTTGGGACGATGCCAAAAAAGTGAGATTTTTGAGAGCTCCGGTAATGCCCTCTTTGACGCCTCGATCCTCGATGCTTTCAAGGCTTTGCGGCAATTTCCGCGGCCGCCGAACCAAAAAACATGCACCTTTCATTTGACATTTGAGGAGACTCTCTGAGACAATACAAGCGTGAAGGAATACTGGATAGCGATTGTTTTTTGGCTGCTTTGCGTGAGGGGATTTGCGACGCTTTCCGAGGTTCCTGTGACCAATTTCCAAATGTCTCTTTTTGGCGCAAATGGCTATAAATCCTGGAGTGTGACTGGGAAAGAAGGGCGTTGTGGCCGTGGCCAAGAGGTGATTGATATCGTGAATATGCGCCTCGAAACCTTTTCTCCCGACGGCAAAGGGAAGTTAGAATCCACCGTTTTGAGCCCGTTTGCGAAAATTTTCCCACAAACTCACGTTGCTTCGGGAGACGATTTCGTGACCGTCTCTACAGAAAGTTATACTGTTTTAGGGAAAAATTGGTACTACGACGGTCTCGCGCAGAAAATTCGCGTGAACGAAAACGTGAGGGTGACCTTTTTTAATTCTATCGTACAAAAACACTTATGAAGTCTTTTTCGAAGCCTCTGAAACTTTTTCCTGCAATTTTATCATACCTTTGCGTAACGTCCTGGGTGGTCGCTGCAGAACCGTCGCCGACGAAGCCTATAGTGCCGAGTGCACCGCCTCCTGCGGTCGCTCCCTTGGTTCCTCCCGTCGCCGAAAAGCCAGTGCCCGTTCCAACGGTGATTACGAGCGATAGACTTGAAGTTATGAACAACAAAGAGAAGAACCAGAATGAGTTCCATTTTGACGGCAATGTGAAAGTCGTCGGTAGCGATCTTGACGCGACTGCCGATCAGCTAATCGTTTTTGCAGATAAAAGTGCTAGCGGAAATTCCAACCAAGTCGGAACCATGCACGAAATGATTGCTACGGGACACGTGAACATCGTTCAGCCGAACCGTCGCGCAATTTCCGGGAAGGCCATCATTTATCCGCAAACTGGGAAAATGATTTTACTGGAAAGTCCCGTTGTCTTTTCCAAAGATGACAAAGGTGGGGAAAGCAAAGTAACGGGCGATCGCATGGAGTTGTACCGCGACGACAACCGTGCTGTTATTATTGGAGGCCCGAAGGAACGCCCCAAAATCACCTTGATGGGGGAGATGCCAAGCTTGACGTCGTCGCCCACCAAAAAAGCACCCTCTGAGACACCGGTAAAAGTGGAGAGTACGCCAGTGAAAGACGCTCCAAAACCGCCGGACGTTTCTGCAGCGGCAGCGACGCCAGTGGTCACTGCGAAAGAGACAAAGGCTCAATAACAAAACTCACATCATGACGCAAAATAATAGTTGTATTGAGGCCACTCAGTTGGTGAAAATTTACAAAGGCCGGAAAGTGGTTGATCACGTGGATATTTCCGTGAAGTCTGGCGAAGTCGTTGGATTGTTGGGGCCGAACGGTGCGGGGAAAACGACCAGTTTTTACATGATCGTTGGGCTCATTTCCGTCACAGAGGGGAAAATTTGTCTCGACGGCGTTGATATGACGCAAGTCCCGATGTACAAACGAGCGTGCATGGGAATCGGTTATTTGCCGCAGGAACCCTCAGTTTTTCGCAGTTTAACGGTGGAGGAAAACATTCGCGCCATCGTTGAAACGTTGCCTATTTCAAAACAGGAACAAAATGAGCGCGTCGAGCTGCACTTAGTGGATTTGGATTTGACGAAAGTCGCTAAGCAAAAGGCTTTTACGTTGAGCGGCGGAGAACGGCGACGTCTCGAAATTACCCGTGCGTTGATCACAAGTCCAAAATTCATTTTAATGGACGAACCCTTCAGCGGCGTGGATCCCATTAGTGTTTACGAGGTTCAAAAGATGATTAAGGCGTTGAAGGAGAGAGGGATCGGGATTTTGATTACAGATCACAATGTGCGTGAAACGTTGAGTGTTGTGGATCGCGCTTATTTGTTGTTCGAAGGGAAGCTGTTACGTGAGGGAACCAGCGAGTTTTTAGCCAATGATCCCGAGAGCAAGAAACTGTATCTGGGGGAACATTTTAATCTTTAGGCGATTTTTTTATGGGGATGTCTTCCATGGCGCTGTTGGGAAATTCTGCAAATGCCGAAAATGGAGAGCTCTCGGTTGCCCATTTTTATCACAAGCATCGCAAGCACCTGAATTTGAAATTAATTGCTGGGGCGCAAGGACTTCAGAGGGTTATCAAGGAGAAGACCCTGAATCGGCCGGTTTTGGCTCTGGTGGGCTATTTTAAGCATTTTGGCGAATACCGTGTGCAGTTTTTCGGCAAGGGTGAATGCGGATTTTTAACGGATTTGCCAGAAGCCAAGCAACGAGAATTTCTCGAGCGGTTTATGAGTCACGCGATTCCCTGTATCATCGCGGTTGGTCGGCAAAATTTGCCAAAACTCCTTGTGGAATTTGCTGAAAAGAAACAAATCCCACTGTTTCGGACGACACTGAATTCGCGCGATTTTACGGCTGAGGCGACCATTTTACTGGAAAGAATTTTTGCGAAAACGCAGACGA
This sequence comes from uncultured Opitutales bacterium, assembly GCA_964457855.1. Lineage (GTDB taxonomy): Bacteria > Verrucomicrobiota > Verrucomicrobiia > Opitutales > CAYWEO01 > CAYWEO01. The sequence goes on from CAYWEO010000005.1 coordinate 52,237, forward strand.
TTCATGGGACGTTGGTGGATGTCAAGGGCATTGGCGTTTTATTGCTTGGCGAAAGCGGGATCGGTAAAACGGAGTGTGTCTTGGCATTGATTGAGAAGGGGTATACGTTCGTTGCGGATGATGCCGTAAAAATCCATTCCATCAGCAGAAAGGTGTTGATTGGGAGTGCTTTAGCTTTGAATCACGGGTATATGGAATGCCGCGGTATTGGTATCATTAACGTCATCCAAACGTTTGGAGTGCGCGCTTTTTGCCCAGAAAAGAGTATCGATTTGGTCGTTGAGTTGAAAACTTGGCAACCCGGCATGGAGGACGAGCGTACAGGTTTAAAGAGTGCCTCACATACCTTGCTTGGAGTCCGCATTCCTTGTGTGACAATTCTCGTGCGCCTAGGGCGCGATATCCCACGCCTAGTGGAAATTGCTGCTCTTGTCCAGGGACTTAAGCAGATAGGCTATAACCCCGCACGCGAGTTTAATCGTGCCTTGATTAGGCAAATCGCGAAAAATCGTTTGGCGTAGCGTCTATTTCGAGCGCTAGGTTCGTTGCGAAAAAAATTTAACCCATCACGTACGTTAGTACGCTCAGGATTAAATTTTTTTCGCGCCTGCCTATCATCTCGAAATAGAGGCCACGCCCAACGATTTCAAAGATTTTTTTGGAAAGGTTCCGGTAGAAAATAAACCAAAACCGCTCAAGACGCGGTCGATTTCGAGATGACGAGCAGGCGCGCGAGATCAAGATGCCTGAGCGTACTAACGTACGTGATGGCATTGAGACCGAGCGCAACGAACTCGCCGCTCGAAATCGACCACGTCTTGAGCGGTTTTACGGTTGCAAGATGTTTTTCAGTAGGCTTTGAATACCCTGCACTGCCTTTGATGCGCTGTCTTGTGCTGGCTTAGAGTGAAAAAGAAGATTTTTAATTTCCGTGTAGTCGGGATTTTCCAGGGTTCCTTTAATGGCGGGGTTAGGTCCAGCAAAGTAACCGTTGGATGATGCGCTAGTTGAGAAGGTGAGCCCAAGGCTCTTAAAAGCTTCTAAACTACCTCCCTTGCTCGAAATGCCGCACTTTAACATCAGAGGTTGTTTTAGAATGGGCGTATTGGGAACGTTTTTAATCAGACCGCTGACGGATAGGGAAATCTCGGGGGTTTGCAAAATGGCGGATTCAACCAAAATATCCAAGCTTTTCGGCCGAGATATCCGTATGGTTAATGGAGCATAGGTGAGATTTTCAACGTAATGTGACAAGTAATCAATGGGTTTTATCGTATCTGTGAACTGGCCAAGCAAGCTCGTTGCGAACGGCAATATTTGCGCAAAAGAGGACTGGATCGCGAACGGATGGATTTGTCCCTGCAGGCTTTCCAAAAGACACGAGCCTTGAGCGTTATTCATGAGATTTTCGAGAGTCGCTTGACTCTTTAAGTTACCCACAACGTCAAAATCACCTGAAAGCATTTTCTCGTACTTCGGAGCGAATGCAGAGAGAAGCTTTTGGGCATTGAGATGTTTGAGCGAACAGTAGCTTTGAAGTTTGTACGTGGCTTGCGGGTCTTCGTTGAACGTGAGATGGGTGTTAAAATCGAGCTCCCCGCCCAACAAATACTTGCTTTCTGTCTGCATATCAAGCACTTTTGGATGCAATTGCACCGCGCAATGGAGTCCTTCGGCGAGCGTTTGCCTTTGGTAAGTCAGACGTTTGATGTCGGTGTCCAGCGACCCGATGAAAGGGCTCCAGAAGGGATGGTTAGTCGTGATAGTTTTGACAGTTTCTTTTTGGCTGCTGGGGGTTTGGGGGGGGGGCGGAGAACTGACGGTAGGAGGGTTTGGTTGGATGCTTGAAAGAGCATCTTTTATCGCCTGAATTTTATTGGCTAGCGTGATGAAGTCATCGACGATCAGGGCATTACTGGAAATATTGATGATGCCTTCGGGGCGTGCGGCAGAGACGTTGAGTTTAGCTGTTCCAAGGAGGTCGCTGGTGCCGTTTTCGCTTTGGAGTATGAGGGGAGATTTAAGTTGGAGGGAGACGGATTGGTTGAAGAATTTTCCAGAAATTGTCGGGCTTGCTTTTAATGACAACAGCGTTTTCGGGCTTCCATCGGAAACGTTAACAGTGCCATTGACGGAAAATAGTTTATTGGCGTCCATGGAGCCCCAAAACGTGAGTGAGCCGCTCATCAAAGGCGCCTTCCGCAAGGGCGGCTGATTATACCATGGGATAATGAATAGAGTCGCGTCAAATTGTGTTGCGCCGAGGGTGTTGGTTTGACAATCGATCTCCGTTTTCAACGACGCGCGAAGGAGTTCGGCAGATTTTCCGTCCATAAAACACACATCATCGAGCACGAAACTGGCCATTTTAGGATTCCAAGTAAGGTATGTAAGTCCAGAGATATTCAAATTTTCCAGCAACAACGTATTGCCTTTAAGGACATCCAGATTTTCTACGTGAATATGGCCGTTGAGCGCAAGATCTTTCCGTTTGTGAGATTTGACGAAGCAGGTCGTTGAGAGCCATCCGTTGCGGATACTAACGGGGGCTGTTAAGGATCCAAATATGTTGAGCGGGAAGCGATTAATGGCGATTTTTAAAATATTTTGCTGGCTGTTTGTGGTGTCTAAGGAGTTCGCATTTTTTCTTGAATTAAGCAGAATAGGCTCCAAGGTTTCTATTGTGGCAACAATCTGATCGGAAATGCGTAACGTGTTGGTTAACTGCGAGATCATGAGTGTTTGATCACTGGAATTAAAGATGGTTTGGTACGTGGTGGTGTTCGAGAAAAGAGGTAGCTGGCTTTTTGCATCAAATTGAAAATCCGTTTGCGTTTGGCCCTTGATGTTTAATTCATGTGCCTTCCAGTCAAACTTGGCGGTTGTATTAACGTCAATAGATTGCAGCGCAACTAATTGCGGCTTCAAGCGATTGAGTTCCGTGAGCTTTGAGGAGAACGTAAGATTCGAGTGTCCAGTGTTTTTCGACCAATTTCCATGTAAAGTTCCGTTGCCGTGAAGGGCCACGTTTGGTAGCGAAAAAGTCGCCAAAAGGGCGTTGATGGATGGTTCATCGACGTCAAATTTGACCGTGTAGGCGCCCTCTTGTAGCGTGTGTGTGCCATCCAGACTTACCAAAAGATGGTCGGGTGACGACAACCGCAAGCTGTCTTGATTGTTTTTCTTCCCGGGAATGGAAACTACTTCCAAGAGCAAAGGGTATTGCGCTGTTGGGGTATCGATTTTGATGTCAGATTTCAATTGTAGGCGAGAAAAATGCCCATAAAGGTCCTCGTTTAGCGACACTTGCGATTGCATAAAGCATTGCCGTACAAGGATTTTTTGAGGTTTCAAGGTAGCATTTAGCGTAATTGTTGCCTGCGAGCCGGGAAATAAATCTCCTCCGTGTAGGTCCAATGCGATTGTGGAGTTGTCGGGCAATGTAATATGTGCGTTACCCTCAATGGACTTTACGTGCAAACTCTTCTTGGTCAACGTTTTCCATGCGTCCCACTGGATGTCTAGGCTGGCTATTGTTAGGTCAACATTCGCATTCTTGACATGCAAATCCCTCGTGGACAACAAAAACGGCCCTACGGAAACTCTTGCGACCGTTGCTTCCGCAAAATAATGCCGCAAGACTTGCGAAACCGCCCACTCCTGAAGGAAATTCCACGCCAAAGTTAACGATGCGAACACAACGCAAGCAAATAAAAAGAATCGTAAAAGCCACTTTTTCATACGACGTAAACATAAAACATCCCCAGGCCTTTTTCAACAAAATTCTGGAGGGAGGCGAGAAGTGAGTAAGGGTTGGCGAATATAGGGTGCGAGGCCATTCCATTGCAGGCTTTGTCTCCAATGCCTAACGGCATTGGTGAACCGACGGTGGGTTCCGCATCCCTAACGATGGATTTTTCGTTCAAAAACTTGGTTGCAGGGGCGGGATTTGATTCGGACTCGCAAGCGAGTCTCTCACCCCTACGGGGCAAAGCCTTAGCAGGCTTTGTCTCCAATGCCTAACGGCATTGGTGAACCGACGGTGGGTTCCGCATCCCTAACGATGGATTTTTCGTTCAAAAACTTGGTTGCAGGGGCGGGATTTGAACCCACGGCCTTCAGGTTATGAGCCTGACGAGCTACCAGACTGCTCCACCCTGCGACAAAACTTAATAGGGAAGAATTCTCCGGTTTATGGGTAAGGTGTCAATATATAATTTGTTTTTATTGCAAAAATTTATTTTTTCGCGAATAAAAAAAAGATGCCTACACATAAAGAGCCTCGCAAGTGGAAATGTGAAAAGGAAGAACTTGTTTTCAGTTGCCACGTCTATTCGATTTATAAACGGTTTTACCGCCATCCCGACGGCCGCCAGGGGGATTTTTTTACCGCCAAATGTCACGATTGGGTTCAAGTCATTCCGTTGACTGCTAATAATGAGCTCGTTATGGTCCGGCAATATCGCTTCGGCATCGGTGACTTGTCTTGGGAATTTCCAGGCGGCGTACTCAATCCCGGAGAAGACGCTTTAGTCGGCGGCATGCGAGAGCTTGAGGAGGAAACGGGTTTTTGCGGAGAAAATCCCAAGATTCTCGGCAAATTGCACCCTAATCCTGCCCTGCAGAGCAATACCGTTCATTTTATGCTGCTTGAAAACTGCCGGCAGGTGAAGCCAATCAATTGGGATGAATTTGAAGAGCTCCAAGTCAAAACGTTTCCCATAAAGGACGTCATGAAGATGGTCGAAAATGGCGAAATTAGCCATGGCATCACAGTTAATGCCCTCTTCTACCTTCTGATGATGCGCCGTGGCGATTTCGAGCGCTAGGGTTCCGTTACAAGAAAATTTCAACCCCTTACGTACGTTAGTACGCTCGGGGTTGAAATTTCCTCGTAGCCGTCCCTATCATCTCGAACTTGCCACGGCGCATCATCAGAGAAGACATAGTGTTTAGTCATCTCAAAATCGACGCTGTATCGTGGTTTTTTTGGTAAAATTTTTCATAAGCCGTCCCTATTATCTTAAACTTGCCGCGGCGCATCATCAGAGCAGATGTGGTTGTACGTGCGCCTGTTCGTCATCTTAAACACGATGCCTAGCGATTTAGAGGTTTTTAAGAAATTCAACCCATCACGCATTGGGGTAATTGTTTGCAATTTTTTAATTGTAAACAATTCAGTACGCTCGGGGTTAAAATTCTTCCGTCACTCTCGGTCATCTCGCTCGCGATTTACGGGGGAAATTCTTTCCTTTATTTAAAGGTTTCGTCTATCGATTTCTAAATTTTACTTACTGTAGTCATCTAAGGGCGCTGGGCTTAAAAGTATTGGGTTTGGGTTCACCCACTTCCTAAAACCATCGCTCTGCTTTCCACCTCCAGTTATTTGTGGTGTACATCCATTCCATCTATTCTTACCATTCTCAGTGTATTTCTTGCAGCGCTTAATAAGATGTATCATCTTACCGTTGTTTGGATCCCTGGTGATAAAATCCCTGAATATCTTAGAAGCATTTTCCCATCCCGTCGCAACATGACCTGAATTTATGCAGCCTTCCCAAACCTTTTGCAACTCTTTCTCCGCAACTTCAGTCTGGTAAAGGCCTAAAGAAGTCAGTTTTTGACACCCTGCTAACTGAATGATTGTTTTAAGATCTTGACAACAAACAGCCGAAAACTCCTTTAAATTGGCAAACTCCTCCACTCCACTGATGTTATCAATATTTGTGAAGCTCACATCAAGTCCTTCTAGATTTGGAAGCGAAGGGGGATGTAAAAAGTCAAGATTTTTGATGTTTTGGCAAAATTCGAACGAAATCTTTAAGATATTTCCCCCAAATAGCTCTATGAGCCAAAAGTCTTTGTTGAAAATGGCTTTTAATTGACTCTCAGTGACTTCCCTAGGAAATTTCAGTGCATATCCTTGCTTGAGGAAATAGAGTAGTTTCGGGATGGCACCGTCTAAATCTTGCTTTTCAAGCGAAGAAAAATAAGCGAGCAATTGATCCAACCAGATTTTTTTGCAAATCCCTATGCAACCCTCAAAAGTTTCAGGGATCTCTGCCTCAAAAATATTGGGAAATGGATTCTCTGTTCCCATTTTGTTATCGAACGGTGGTTTTCCTGAGCCTCCCCCGCCTGGCAGATCATTCTTCATCCCATACGTTGAGCCAAGCCCAGCGGATAACGTTAACGCCGCTACCAGCGCGCATTTCGTTAAATTGGATCCTATTTTAATCATAATGCTACCTTTGTTAGACGTTTTTGATGGATTGAACGCTTCATAAGAGAAAATCCCATGAAATGCTTATTGAATGGAGTAGGTTTGTTTATTGTATCAAATTATCAAGTAAAAAAAGGCGTCTATGTAAAAATAAACACCAAACGCAGGCAAAATTTCGGTGAATAGGAATGAGTTAAGAGAGGCTGGCGCAGCTAAAGTGGCGTTATCCCATAACTTTGGACGCTCGTAAAGGCTGACCCGAAGGGGTAAGAGGCGCGCGAAAAAACCGTTCGAGAAGGCGTGCGAGGAACCCACAAACCGCTTCAGAAAACATCGATTTCGAGATGATAGGGACGGCTACAAAAAAATTTTAACCCTGAGCGTACTAACGTACGTGATGGGTTAAAATTTTCTTGTAACGGAACCCTAGCGCTCGAAAGCGGCGCTTTCTGAAGCGGTTTAAGTGGAGGTGGTGGGACTCGAACCCACGTCTTCCCCGTCATTATGGCTAAAGCCTCTACAGGTTTAGTTAATTATTGAGTTTCCCGCCCGCGCGAGCGAAAAAACACGTTGCGCGGCAGTAGCTTTCCCTGAATGACGACTTAAGTGCGGAATGCGCTCACTCAAGTCATGCCTGCTAGCTAACGCTCTTGACGCTCAGCAGATATCGGCGCCAGAACGGACTCCCGAGGGAGCCTATTTGCTTCCAACTAGGCAGCCAGTTTAAGGGCCACTTCTTGTTCGAAGCTAACGATATTATTTTCGTCGTTTATAGTTTGAATGGATTGTTAACGGAGCCAACCATTCTTCTCCGACCTGCCACCTTAGATGACAACGGGGAATCAAATCCAAGACACCCCCATTAAAGAACATTTTCATCACAAAATGCTACCGAAATTGATTGATTCGGCAAGCACAATCGTTAGTTTATGAAAAAAAGTGACCATTAGCGCTTAAATAGGCTTGCAAACTCTTAAAATTGGCATCACAAATGGAAGCACCAACAAAGGTCGAAAAAACTTGTCTTTAAAGCCGAAGTAATGTATTTTTTTATATCATCCAAACTATTATGAATACCAAAGACTTTTACGGCGTTTATACGGCGCTCGTCACACCCTTCAAAAATCACACACAAGCGATTGATTTCAAAGCTGTTGGCAAGCTCATCGACTACCAAATTGCGAATGGCATCAACGGAATTGTGATTATTGGCACAACCGGCGAGTCTCCAACCCTGACGTCGGGGGAACAGGCAGACCTCATCCGCTTTACGGTGGACAAGGTACAGGGAAAAGTTCCCGTGATAGTGGGGACGGGGTCCAACGACACAAGACACGCCGTTGAGTTGACGAAACAGGCGGACGTGTTGGGCGCTGATGCCTTGCTGGTCGTGGCTCCCTACTACAATAAGCCAACGCAGGAGGGCCTCTTTTTGCACTTCAGCAAGATTGCTGAGGCGACGTCAAAGCCCATTATTTTGTACTCAATTCCCTCACGATGCGGCATTGAAATCAGTGTCAAAACGGTGCAGAGGTTGCGGGCAAAATTCCCGCACGTCGTTGGCATTAAGGAGGCCGGCGGATCCTGTAATCGCGTTTCTGACCTTGTTAAAGAGCTCGATAAGGACTTCGTCGTTATCAGCGGGGACGATGCTCTCACACTCCCCTTTATGGCGATTGGCGCGAAGGGCGTCATTAGCGTCGCTTCCAACTTTATTGTCAGTCCCCTCGTGAAAATGGTGCAGTTGGCTCTTAACGATGAGATGGAAAAGGCGGCCGAGATTAATAAGCAGTATTACCCGTTCTTCAAGGCAATTTTCGTCGAAACGAGTCCGTCGCCCATTAAGCAAGTTCTTTTCCTAAAGGGGATTCTCGAGTCACCGGAAGTCAGACTTCCGCTCTGTCAGATGGAAGATGCCAACATTCTTGCGCTCAAGAACTGCATCGATTCCATGCCGACTTCAATTTAAACTATGGTAGCAAAAATCTTATTACACGGATGCGGTAAAATGGGCCAGGCCCTGAAGGCGGTTATCAAAAGCGATCCGCGGAGTGCTGAGGTCATTGCAGAAGTCGGTCGTGGCGATTCCCTTGAAAAGCATCTTAGTAATTGTTCGGTCGTTATTGACTTTAGTGACGCTATTGCAGTAGTTCCCTTGGCAAAGGAACTTGCTGAGCGTAAAATCCCTCTCGTTACTGGTACAAGTGGTTTAACCCCGACCGATCAAAAACACTTGGTCGCCCTTTCAAAAAAAATCCCTATCGTTCAAGCAATGAACTTTTCCATCGGGATTAATCTCTTTTTCTACCTCGTCCAAAAAGCTGCTTGCACACTAGGGCCTCAATTCCATCCAGAAATCGTTGAAATCCATCACGCTGAAAAAATCGATGCCCCCAGCGGTACGGCTTTGAAACTTGCCCATCTCATTACGCGCTCTTATACCGAAAAGCAAACCATTCTCTACGGAAGGAAGGGAATCTGCGGAAAACGTTCTGACAACGAACTCGCGATCCATGCCGTCCGAGGAGGTAATGTTATTGGCGAACACACCGTGATGTTCCTCGGCAATGACGAACGGATTGAACTCTGCCATAAATCGGGTTCTCGTTCCATTTTCGCGAAAGGAGCCTTTGAGGCCGCTCTATGGCTCTACAAGCACAATCCCCTCCCGAATCTTTACTCGATGCAGGACGTCCTAAACCTCCCCCTATGATCGTCACTCTCGAAGGCACTTTATCTGAACTTCAACCCCTGCAAGCCGTCATTACCGTTTGCGGCGTCGGTTATGAGGTTCACATCCCCCTGTCCGCTTCCGAATGCTTCCCTCCGCTAGGTGAGAAGGTAAAGCTTCACATTCACTCAATTTATCGCGAAGATGCCCACGCGCTCTACGGATTTCTCACGACCCAAGAACGCGATTTCTTCAAGCTCATTGTCGAGAAAGTTTCCGGAGTTGGCCCAAAAATCGCCCTCTCCCTTCTCAGCAAATACTCCCTAAAGACCCTTCTCGACGCCATTCGCTTCGGCAACGTCTCTTTACTCAAAGAATGCCCCGGAATCGGCGCCAAAACGGCAGAGCGCATTACCCTCGAACTTAAAGACAAAGTCGGCGGCCTCCAAACCCACTCCACAATCGCCCTTAACCTCCCTTTAGGAAGTAGTGGCCTCCCCAACTCCCATCTCCAAGAAGCCATTGCCGCTCTCGTCACCCTCGGCTACAAACCCACAGAAGCAGAAAAAGCCGTTAGTAAAGTTTTACAGGCCACACCCCCGGGGGAACCGTCTCACGTTGAAAATATCATCAAGCGTGTGTTGGAAAAGAAATTTTAAAGGGATTTTTCGGAAACTTTTCTTTTCGAAGAAAAGAAATAGTTTCCGAACCTTCAAAAGAAAAGCATATCAAAAGGCATTTTTCTGGCACGTAGTGCCAAAAAAATGCCTTTTGAATAAAAATTTTTAGGGGGAAGGGTCCGGGAAACCCCCTTTTTTATAAAAAAGGGGGTTTCCCGGGTTTCCCTATCTTCTTCTTCCTACTACTTTAGTAATAACTGCCCTTAAAAAATCGATGCCCAGTCCTTCCGTGCAGGAGGTTTGGATGATGGGGATATGGGGCGTTTTTGATTTAAAGTCTGCGAGGTGGGAAGCGGCTTCTGGGGCGTCCATTTTATTGGCGATGACGAGGCGGGGTTTGTCGAGGAGTTGGGGGGAGTAGCAAGTGAGTTCGTTGAGGAGTATGGTGTAGTCGTCGTGGGGGGAGCGTTCTTCGATGCCGGACATGTCGATGAGGATGAGGAGGAAGTGGCAGCGTTCGATGTGGCGGAGGAATTTGTGGCCGAGGCCCTTATTTTCGTGAGCGCCCTTGATGAGGCCGGGGATATCGGCGACGAAAATGGGGCGTTGATTTTTCGCGCGGTAGGGGTCCTCGATGACACCGACGTTGGGGTGCAGGGTTGTGAAAGGATAGGGGGCAATCTTCGGGTGGGCGTGGGTTAAAATGCTTGTGAGAGAAGACTTTCCGGCGTTGGGGAAGCCAACGAGCCCGACATCTGCGATCGTTTTCATTTCGAAGCGAAACGTGCCCTCTTCGCCTGGATCACCAGGGGTTGTTTTCCGAGGAGCCTGGTTAATGGAGCTCTTGAAGGAGGTATTACCGGTGCCGCCCTTGCCGCCGCGGAGAAGGATGATTTCGGAGTGGGGTTCAAGGAGTTCCGCAACAATATCGCCCGTGAGATCGTTGTAAACGAGGGTGCCTGGGGGAACTTGAAGGATGCAGGATTTCCCGTTTCTCCCATGTTGGTCGCTACCTTTGCCGTATTCGCCGTTTTCGGCCCTAGCATTGGGTTGGAATCTGTACGGCGTGAGATCGTTTAGGTGGGGGTTGCAGTGCAGAATGATGTGACCGCCGTCGCCGCCATCGCCGCCATTGGGGCCCCCCATAGGAATAAATTTCTCTCTACGGAACGATAAGCAGCCTTTACCTCCATTGCCTGCCTTTAGTGTAACCTTGACTTCATCGACGAACATTTTCTACTATAACTATTTATAACAGGTGAACTATTGACAAGCGTGGGGGCTTGGTCAACATTTTTCACGTATCTTATGGAATCTCATTTAACAAGGCATCGTCGTGGAAGCTTGGGGGAATTGTGGGCAATTTCCTGGCCGATGATTTTGGCATCTGCGGCGGGAAGCATGATGTGCTTCGTTGACCGACTGATTCTTGCGCGCTACACGACGGAATCTTTTCTAGCAAACACCGCGACAATGCCCTGGTATTGGTTCTTTTCGGTTAGCTTTGTGTCACTCATCTCAATTACGGAAGTCTTTGTAGGGCAATACAATGGTGCACAGCAACACGAAAAAATCGGCCCCGTCGTATGGCAAATGATTTGGGTGGCACTTTCGTCGTGGATTTTCTTGATCCCTATCAGCATTTGGGGGGTGCCTTACTTATTGGCGTCGAATATAGCGGAATTAGGTGTGCCGTATTTGCGGATTTTGCTGCTGTTTGTGCCGTTTTTGCTGGTTGGATTTAGTGCTTTGGGAAGTTTTTTTGTTGGTCGGGGAAAAACGAAGATTATTTTTGCGGTCTTGATTTGCTCGAACCTTTTAAACCTCGTTTTGGCGCTGTGGTTCGTGTTTGGATGGTGGTTTGTGCCGGAAATGGGAATTCGTGGGGCGGCCTATGCGATGGGATTATCACAAGTCGCTTCTTGCGTGGCTTTCGGTGTGATTTTTTTTAGCAAGCAGAACAGGGCTTTGTACAAGACGCATCGACCATCTTTTTCGCTATCGGTCATTAAGCGCTGTTTGCAGGTGGGCGGGCCGAGTGCACTCAACGCAGTGATGAATATTGGTGGATGGGCGATGATTTTCCAATTGCTCTCCAAGGTTCTCTCGAAAGGCCAATTCGCGGCGTACAGCGTTGCACACGTCCTGTACGGCACGCTTTGGTTTTTCATCGAGGGAATCGGAAAGGGTGTCAGTACGATCGTTGCCAATCGTATCGGGGAACGTGCTTTTGATGCGGTTGGCGCAACGTTAAAGTCTGTTTGCAAGCTACAAGTCATTTTTACCGTAGCCTCATTTTCTTGGATGGTCCTTTGGCCGGAACCGTTTGTGAAGTTGTTCATTCCGAATGCTTCAGGGGAAGTTTTGGAGCAAGCTGTACGACTCGTTTTTTGGTCATGGATCTTGTTTGGCCTAGAATTTATTTGGAATGCGCTGTACCAAACACTTGTCGCCGCGGCAGACACGAGATGGACAATGACGGTCAATACCATTTGCCTCTGGGTCATCTTTGCCTTACCATCATTTTGGTTCATTTACATGCGTGGAGCGAATTCCGTTTGGGCTTTGCGGTTTGCTTTGCTGGATTTACTGGTAAAAATTGCCATCTTATACTGGCGTTACCGCTGCGGGAAATGGAAGTCAAATAGCTTAACAAAAGCCCATGCGTAGGGCTTAGGTTGCGAATTCTTTACGCATCTTATCTTATGGAATTTATCTTATGGAATCGCGGTTAACAAAGCATTGTCGTGGAAGCTTGGGGGAATTGTGGGCAATTTCCTGGCCGATGATTTTGGCGTC
>CAYWEO010000006.1:0-61912 GCA_964457855.1 uncultured Opitutales bacterium
AAGCCCTTGGCAGTAAACAATTTCTTTCCGTTGTGCAATATGGCGATAAAAGGATCCTTCTTGGCGTTACACAGAGTTCAATCGAGTATTTGTGCACGCTGCAATCGCCGGAGGAACATCCGCAAGAAATCGAAAAGGCGGATGCGGATAAGTTTCGGGCGTCCGTTGCGAACAAAAGTTAATGGTGGATAATGGATACGATGGTTCAGGAATCGAGAAACGCCCGAGATGTCTTTAGTGTTGTGGCGCAACGAATTCCGGATCAATGTGCGGTAAAATTCCCTCAGCGCTCGTTAATTTTACGGAAACTGTCCTATCGGGAGTCAACGTTTAGGGATTTGGAGATTCTCGTCCAACGAGTTGTGGTGTATTGCGCTCAAAAGGGACTTCAAAAGGGCGACCGCGTCCTTGTGGTACTAAAGCCGGGAGTTGAGCTAATGGCAACGATTTTTGCGCTTTTCAAGTTGGGTGCCATTCCCATCATTCTCGATTGTGGTATGTCTATGAGAACGCTATTTAGTTGCGTAAAGCATTCTCAACCAACGGCATGGATCGGCTCCCAACTGCTTCATGCATTTTGCACCCTCTATCGATCGCCTTTCGTCTCGATTAAACACTTTTTTGTTCCATCGCAACTATTTGCAGAACTTTCATCCGAGAAAGGGCTTCCCGAAGCGCAACTCCCTGATATCCAAAGCGAAGACGTGGCAGCCATCGTGTTTACGTCCGGGTCAACCGGTCGTCCAAAGGGAGTTGTTTACAAGCACAAACACTTTCTGGCCCAACTCGATAGCTTGCGCGATTTTTATCAGATTCATGTAGGCGAAGTCGACTTGCCGCTTTTGCCGATCTTCACACTGTTCAATCCCTGCCTAGGAATGACAACGGTTTTACCGGAAATCAATTTCAAAAAGCCCGCTAAACTGAACCCTCGCAAGGTCCTTCAGGCCATCCAGCAATGCGGCGTCACAAATGCCTTTGGAGCACCGGTTTTGTGGCAAAAAATCGTCGATTTTTGTGGGGAAAAGGGCGTACAATTGCCCTCATTAAAGCGTCTTTTCATCGCTGGAGCTTCCGTTCCTCCAAATCTTCTCGAGGGGTTAAAAAAAACCTTCCCCAATGCCGAAATTCACACGCCCTACGGAGCCACAGAGGCCCTCCCAATCGCTTCTTTTTCAGATCGCGAACTCCTCAACAAGGACATCATTGAGCGAACGCTTTCCGGCCATGGAACTTGCGTCGGAAAGCCGTTACCTCAGAGAGAGATAGGAATTATTCCGATCGTTGACGGTGTTATTGCAAGCATTCAAGAGGTTGCCTTTTTACCAGAGAACCAAGTCGGCGAGATTGTCGTCAAGGGACCCGTTGTTACCGAAGCTTACGACCAGTTGATTGACGAGACGCGCCTTGCAAAAATTCCCGCAGAAAACGGCGTTTTCTGGCACCGCATGGGCGACTTGGGCTATCTGGACTCTGCCGGCCGCCTTTGGTTCTGCGGACGTAAAATCGAGCGCGTCGACGCTCCCGGTGGCACATTCTACACCGATTGCTGCGAAAACATCTTTAATCAACATCCTCAAATCAAACGTTCGGCCCTCATCGCCCTCCGCATTTCCCATAATCTCTGCCTCCCAGCGATCGTCATCCAACCGAAATCTGCTTTCCAATCCCAACAGAGAAAAGGATTCTTTATCAACGAATTGCACGCTTTTGCAAAAAAATTCCCCGTAACACGCAACATCGAACACTTCTTCCTCTGCGACAAATTCCCCGTCGATGTTCGCCATAACACCAAAATCCATAGACTCAAAATGAGCCGTGTGTATTCGGATTGGTTTTTGCGGATTTTAAGGTAGAGGTAAGCATTCGAAAACTTTTCTTATCCCGAGAAAAGAAATGGGACATCGAGCATGGCATCTCTTTCGAGCGGCGGGTGCGTTGCGCATCGGATCGCAAATTGCTTACGTATTTCTTATATACGCGCGCAATTTGCGCTCTCGCGCGCCTGCCCGTCATCTCGAAATAGGAGCCACGCTCGACGTCCCAACGTTTCCGAACCTTCAAAAGAAAAGCGATATCGGAAGGCATTTTTCCGGCACTATGTGCCAGAAAAATGCCTTCCGAATAGGAGTTTTTTTGGAAAGGGTCCGGGAAAACCTATTTTTGTAAAAAATGGTTTTCCCGGCGGTTCCGATAAAGGCAAACCGAAAAATTGGCGTTGGACGTGATTGTTGACAGGAGGGTGAAGGCATCTTCGAAGGGGGGGAAGAAGGAGTCGCCGGGAGGGGTCTGGTGGACGGTTGTGAGGAAGAGGGTCTGGCAGTAGGGGAGGAGGCGGGAGTAGATTTCGCTTCCGCCGCAGACCCAAATGATTGGGTCGGAGAGGGTTTTGATGTCGGAGAGGGAGTGGAGGACGGTGACGTTGGGGATGGATAAAGATTGCCGCGAGAGGACGATTGTTTTGCGTCCTGGGAGCGGGAATCCGATGGATTCGAAGGTTTTTCTGCCCATGAGGAGGGTATGGCCGAGGGTCGTCTTTTTGAAAAAGGCGAGATCTTCGGGGATGTTCCATGGAATGCCTCCTTGGTAGCCGATGACGCGGTTTTGGGCCATAGCGGCGATGGCGTGGAGGGTTGGGGCGGCGGTTGTCATATCGCGATGGGGGCCCTGATGGCGGGTTGGGGGTTGTAGCCGACGATTTCGAAGTCCTCGAACACAAAATCATCGATGTTTTTGCGATTTGGGTTCAATTTTAATTTAGGCAGCTCGCGTGGCTGGCGTGAAAGTTGTTCGTTAACCGCTTCAATATGATTGAGATAGATGTGGGCATCCCCGAGCGTGTGGATGAATTCCTTCGGTTTGAGCCCGCAGACGTGCGCAATCATGGAAGTGAGGAGCGCGTAGGATGCAATGTTGAAGGGGACCCCGAGGAAGCAATCGGCGCTGCGTTGGTAAAGTTGGCAGCTGAGTTCTTTTTGCGTTGAAACGTAGAACTGGAACAGCGCGTGGCAGGGGGGGAGGGCCATGCGAGGGATGTCGGTCGGATTCCACGCGGAAACGATGTGGCGGCGTCCAAAGGGGGCCTCGCGGATGCTTTTGATCACCGCCGCGATTTGGTCGATGGCCTTCTCATCGTACGTTTGCCAGCGCCTCCACTGAGCTCCATAAACAGGGCCCAAATTCCCATCTTTATCGGCCCACTCGTTCCAAATACTAACGCCATTTTCATTCAGGTACCGCACATTCGTATCGCCCTTAAGAAACCACAGCAGCTCGTGAAAAATCGACTTTATGTGCAGCTTTTTCGTCGTCAAAAGCGGAAAATACTCCCCAATCGGATAATGCGTCTGGACGCCAAACACGCCGATCGTCCCCGTTCCCGTGCGATCCGGACGTCGATCGCCGTGTTCAAGAATGTGCTGTAGGAGTAGAAGGTAAGGTCTCATATGTGAGGAGGGAAGGAGGGGATGGTTTTTCCGGAGAACCATTTTTTTGCAAAAAATTGGTTCTCCGGACCTCTCCAAAAAAAACTCTTATTCGAAAAGCATTTTTGCTGCAAGCAAAAATGCCTTTCGATATTTTTCCGAAAAAAGCAATTGACGTTTTGAGCGAGAACTTGCTGGATAGTAAATGTGAGTTGATAGATTCGCTAGCGGGCGTAGTTTAATGGTAAAACGCCAGCCTTCCAAGCTGGACTCGTGGGTTCGATTCCCTCCGCCCGCACCAATGCGCACTCAAATGTCTTGAGGATCCCGTAGGTGTTTTTGCTGTTCCGCAATCAAGGCGTTCGCTATTGCTTCCTTATTTTTCTATGAGATCATTGCTTTTAAAGATTTTTGCCCCACTTGCGGCTTTATTTGTTTTCTTTTGCGGGAATAGTTGGATGAACACGTTGGTTCCGTTAAAACTGCACTTGATGATCGGGGGTATGGGTTGGGTAGGCCTCTTAACGACAGCGTTTTATGCGGGATATGTTCTTAGCGCCTTTCGCATCAATCGGTTTATTATTCGTGCGGGATCTCTCGCAACGTATGCGATTTTTACGTGCTTGGTGCTGATCATAGCATTGACTTATACGATGTCCGCGAACCCTCTTCTTTGGGTCTTGGGACGCTTTGTAAACGGTTTTTGCGTCGCAACCATATGGATCGTGATCAAAAGCTGGTGTTTAGAAGTGGGAGGAAAAGAACGGCGTGGGCTTGCAATGGCTGCTTTCATGGGAACATTTAACAGCGCTCAGCTCGTTGCACAATATATGGTGCGCTACGAGACAATGAGCGACCATAAACCCTTCTGTGTCATTGCGATTTTGATGGCTGCTTCCGTGATGACATTGTTTTTGTTGCGAGCGACCCCACCTGAATTTCACAGCACGCAATCCACTTTAAATTTGAGGAGTCTCTTTAAAATCTCTCGTGTGGGAGTGCTTGGTTGTTTGTTCAGTGGCATGTTGATGGGTGCCATGTATGGATTGCTGCCGTCCTGCATCCACGAGCTCGGCTTTGATACGAAGGGGGTTTCTTGGACGATGATGTTGGTCGTGTTCGGAGGTGTTCTTTTTCAGTTACCCATAGGGAAATTGGCCGATACGTTTCATGCGCGTTTTGTGTTGAGGTGGGTGACTATTTTTGCACTTTTGTCGAACGTGGTAGTTATTTTGACCCATGCTTCTCATTTCTTTTTCCCTCTCATCTGCTTGATTGGAGGTTGCGGATTTGTGACGTACGCCCTCAGCATCAACCTGGGATGCGAGGCCGTTGAAGGAAAACACCTCGTCAGTGCAACGACGGGTCTCCTCGTCGTCTACGGACTCGGCGCCGCGATCGGCCCATTGCTGGCCTCCAGCGTCATCAAATTCGCGGGCCCCATCGGGATCTTTATGTTCTTCGCCTCCATGCTAGCCTTGACGCTCCTCGCCAGCATGACGCAAGGGCGTCGTCGTGCTTCGGCGTGATGAAGAGGAGGAGAAAAAGGTTGCCGAACCCTCCAAAGAAAAGCGGTATTTTTACCCTTTTGGTAAAAATGGAGCAAGTAAGGGTGAGGAAACTGCAAAGTAACTAAGGCAATTTCCTCACATCTTCTCGCTACTTCGTCAATGGATCTTTACCCAGGGCATCGCGTTCTGCAGTTGCCTAATCTCTGCAGTGTCTATTTGAGGACAATCCAACGATAGATTTTGTAACAACTTGCAATTAGATAATCCGTCTAGAAATGTTTTTAGGTGTGTTTAGCGACCTCCAACTGCGCTTTGGTAGAGTCTAAAAGTTTCTGCAAAGACTTGGAGTTGTTCATTAAAACGCTGTCTTTTACTGACATAAAGTCGCTGATTTGGGGAGTTCTTTAACTGCTGAATGAGGTTGAACTGAATTTCTAAATACCGCATGAACAACTTTGTTGTTACATTTTCGAAATTGCCCAAGCCAGCTGTGCTTAAATTCGGCATGTTCACGGGAGGTAAGTTACGGTTGTTTATGAGCGCGGAAACTTGAGAGAAATACATTCTGCTAATAGCTTGCATGATTTGGATTTCTTTGACAAAGGCTTGCAGGTGACGAGTATAAAATTGCGGATCAACTTCCCGGAATTGTTTGATGAAACTGTATTTTAGTTCTAAATATTCTCCCAAAGCCCTCGCGGACATTTCTTCTACATTACCAGGTTTGTTGGTATGTGCTCCGGGTTTGTCGGTATGCCCTCCTGGATGGACTTGGTTTCGAGAATCTCCAGAATTCGGCGGCCTTTGATCTGCCTGATTCCGATTGCTTACTTGATTTGCGTTTGTGCCAGACCTGTTCGTCCATGGGGTTGGTTCGTTACCGCCTGAAGCGTTCGAACCAGCTGCGAGAATCAACGTCGCGGTGAATAGTTTATAAGTTGTTTTTAAGAATTGTTTTAGTATTTTTATAGTGTGTTGTTTAATTGTGTGAGCTAAGCAGTGAAGCCGAGCGTCAATATCATTCTAAAATGATTTTTGAATTGCTGTCAAACGTATAAGGGTAGGGGGTGGTTTTCGGTCAAGGGAAAAGAAAGAGAGGGGAAAATTCCACTCTCTTTTACAGAGCTTGTAAAGCAAAACTTATCTTGTGAGCTTATTAAGGTGTCATTTTTTTGGAAAATAAGATATACCATTGAAAAGTACGCGAAATTTAACTTCGCTATTGTTTTCCATAAATTTAGCAATCCCTGACGCTGACACTTCTGTCCCTGTTAAAACAACAGTTTCTAATTTCTTAGAGTATTTGCTGCCAATTCTCCCCAAGATAGACAGGTCTATGCCTTTGCAATTTGTAAAGTTTATGTATGCTAGGTCTTCGGGAAGAGGTATATCGAACATAACGTTCTTAGTTACAAAAGAACCTGTGACGTCCAAACCCCCCAAGTGCTTTATTAGTTGGACTGCTTTTTCTACGAAATAATCATTTCCTAGTTCGTTCGGGCAACAACTGAGATCGAGTATAGTTATATAATCTTTATTCTCCTTGATATAATCCATTGCCTCCTGGGATGTAGTGCCAGCCGCGGGTTTATAAGTCTCTGCATTTGCCGAGTAAATGGCGGCCACTGCCATAAGCGCTAAAATTAGCCCTTGTTTACAATTGGTGTATAGTTTTTTCATAGAATTAATGTTGTGTTATGTTATATTAATTTTTTCGACATCAGCCAAAAAACCCATCATAGATCATAAGGTTTATGAAGACAAGCACCAAAATTAAGAAATCGCATAGTGTTGACAAGCTAAAAACAATGTTGTTTGTTAAACAGTATGCTCTATAGATGGTTGAGTTATTTGACTAAGTTCTTTTCCAACGATATCGGAATTGATTTAGGGACGGCGAATACCCTCGTTTTCGTCAAGGATAAGGGAATCTTTCTGCGCGAACCGAGTGTAGTGGCCGTTTACGCTGGGACAAAGAAGGTCAAAGCCGTTGGTATGGAAGCCAAACGGATGTTGGGACGAACGCCCGGGAATGTGACGGTGATTCGGCCCATGAAGGATGGTGTGATTGCTGATTTCGAGATTACGGAGGCGATGTTGCGGTATTTCATCAATAGAGTGACGCGTCACGCGAAATTTATTCCGCCACGCATCGTGATCGCCGTTCCGTCCGGTATCACAGAGGTGGAGCGTCGGGCGGTGCGGGAGTCTGCCATTCATGCGGGTGCGCGGGAAGTGTACCTCCTGCAAGAACCCATTGCCGCCGCGATTGGGGTGCAGTTGCCGATAGAAGAACCTGCTGCAAACATGATTGTTGACATCGGTGGTGGTACGACGGAGGTTGCGATCCTTTCGTTGGCGGGCGTCGTCTTTTCGAAGAGTTTGCGTGTCGGTGGTGACGAATTTGACATGGCCATTACGCATTACATGAAACGGCAGTACAATCTGGTCATCGGCGAACGGATGGCGGAGGATATCAAAATTTCCCTCGGGTCCGCGATGCCTCTGGAAAAGGAACTGACTTTGGAGGTCAAAGGACGCGATTCCATTATCGGATTGCCGCGAACGGTGACGATTACGTCCGAGGAAATCCGGGAAGCCATGAGCGATACACTGAAGAGTATCGTTGACATGGTGAAGGGCTCCCTTGAACGCTGTCCGCCGGAATTGTCTGCAGACTTGGTCGATCGCGGGATTGTTTTGGCCGGAGGCGGGTCGTTGATTAGGCACATTGACCGCTTGATTAGTCAGGCGACGGAGCTGCCTGTTGTCGTGGCGGAAGATCCCTTAAGTGCTGTGGCGAACGGGACTGGAGCGGTGCTGCAGAATTTGAATTTCTGGTCAAACGAAGAGCGCTAGAAACTATTCGGTGTGTTGGGTCGCAAGCATTTCATCCGTGGTTTCATTTACTTAGGGGTTTTTGCGCTCGGTTGGTGGTTCTTATCGCTAGGCGTCAGGGCGGTTGTGCGGATCATTGCTTTTGAATTCCAATCTCCCGTTTGGTCCATGGCAAGCCGCGTGGAGGGCATTTGGGACTTTGTGACGTTTTCGCGATACTCGAAGGGGGAAATTTTCGAGAAATTCCGCGATTTAATGCAAGAAAACGCCTATAACAAGTTCCGCATCAAGGAGATGGAGGCGATAATACGCGAGCAGGAAGCTTTGTTGAAGTTCGCCCATGTGCTTAAACGAGAAAGTGGGTATCGTTACGAGGTAAGTCGAGTGATTTTACGTGAAATCGATGCCTGGAATCAGCAATTGGTGATCGGTAAAGGACGTTTGCATGGAATTCGTGAAAATGCTGCTGTGATAGCGGATTTTTGGGTCGTCGGGCGCGTAAAGCATGTGTATTTGGCGACATCCGTTGTGGAATTGGTCAGTAGCGTTGGATTCCGTTTGATCGCGCAATTTGAGGGCGATGAGCGATCGGTTTTATACTATGGAATCGGCGGAAAATGGATCAGCGGTGGGTGTATGGGAGAGGTCAAGGAAGTCCCCCTGGAAATCGTTTTCAATGAGGGACATGCGAGACGTTTGGTGACGTCCTCCGTTGGAGGAATTTTTCCCGAAGGGTTGACTGTTGGGTGGGTAAACACGTTAACAAAGGATCCACAGGGGTTGTTTCAGAGCGGAGAGGTGTTGTTGCCCAAGCAGTTGGGTTCCGTGAGAGACGTTGCGGTATTGATGCCATTGTCCGAGAAATGATGAGAAAACGTCCAGGATTGAAGATGTTGGTAATTACGTTTGCGAATGTTTTACTCCTGCTGGGCATGAATTTGCTAAACAGTGTCTTGTGCATTCGTGGGAAACAACTCGAATGGTGCGGATTTTGCATCATTTTCCCGGCATTTTACCTCCCGATTGGTTGGGGTCTAACGAGTGTTGGATTATTAGGACTGCTGTTGGACGTTTTCAAAGACGATGCGTATGGAATTTCGGCAATCTTGTTGATGATCAATCTGTTAATGCTGTTTTCCGTTCGTTACAACTTTTATGACAAAAGCGATGCGCAGTGTCTTTTTTTAGGCTTCCTATTCAACGGCTTATGGATCATGCAGAGAGACGTTGTTCAAATGCTCCTTGCGGGGAAATGGGGCCCTTGGGGGTATTTTTTGACCAACGCCGCTTTTTCGCAATGCGCCATGTTGTTGATCGGTTGGGCATTTTTTAAGTTGCAGAGATATTATTTGCGCCTCATTTTAGGGACTTACTGGGATAGATAGGTATTCGGAAACTTTTCTTTTCCAGAGAAAAGAAGAAGTTTCCGAACCTTCAAAAGAAAAGCATATCGGAAGGCATTTTTTAGGCACGTAGTGCCACAAAAATGCCTTCCGAACGAGAGTTTTTTCAGGGGAGGTCCGGAGGGGGTTGTTTTTGCAAAAAATACCCCCTCCGGAAATTTAACAACTGCATAACCTACCCAGCCTACGACCATGGAATCCAAACGAGCTTTTGAGTCTTACCCCAAGGGGATGCCGCGCTTAGTGTTTTTTTACGCTTTGGTCGGTGGGTCGCTGTTGATTTTGTGGCTGGGGCTGTTTTGGAGGCAGGTGGTTTGCGGGAAAGTGTTTGATGATCAAGGGAAAGCGCAAAGTCTTAGGCGTATCGTGCTTGTGCCCTCCCGCGGAAAGATTTTTGACCGGAAAGGGCGTTTGTTGGCGGGAGATCGTCCACGTTATTCGGCGGTTATTTATTTGAACGAATTGAGGCCGGAATTTCGTGCTTTGTACGCGAAATCTGTAGAAAATTACCGACGTCTGAAGAAACCTTTCAGCAAGGATGAGTTGCAGTGGAGTGTGCGAAGGGACGTTGTTCAGCGGCACGTTGACGTGATGAATCGCCTCCTCAAAAAGCGCATACAAGTCGATAGCAAACGCATAGAGCTGCATTTTTCTCAGCGTTTGTTGCTGCCAATGAAGGTGTTAGAGGACCTTTCTGAAGACGATTATGCAAAGCTGATGACGCGGTTGCCGGCGGGGTCTCCGATCCAAATAGCCATTGATAGCGTCCGGTATTATCCCTATGGTTCTGCAGCCTGCCACGCGTTGGGATACGTCGTCAACGATTCTGCCGATGCGGGGGATGGGGGTGAGGAAGATTTGATGACGTTTTCAGGCCAAGAAAGGGTTGGCAAAACGGGATTGGAGGCCTCCTTTGATTCCTGGCTACGCGGGACCAGCGGGGGCGAAATTTGGTTGGTGGACCCCTCTGGAATGCAATATGAACGTTTGTTGGCGATCAAGGCGCAGGCCGGCAGGGACCTTTATACGAGCCTCGATATTGACTCGCAGATTGCTTGCGAACGTGCGTTTGGAGACGAATGCGGCGCCATCGTGATGCTAAAGGTCGCAACGGGGGAAGTCTTAGCGATGGTAAGCAAGCCGGATTTTGACTTAAATGATTTGACTCCAAAGATTTCCAACAAGGTTTACGACGATATTTCAGAAAAGGGGGCTTGGATCAATCGTGCCCTCCAAGGACTTTATCCGCCCGCGTCACCCTTCAAACTCGTTGCGACAACGGCGATGCTGCGGAAAGGTGTTGTTGACGAGAGTAGTTTTGTTGAATGCACGGGCGGATACGAGGTGGGCGATCGGACATTCCACTGCCATCGGCTTAGCGGACACGGTTTCGTGAAGCTAAAGGAGGCGATTCAGTTGAGCTGCAATCCCTTTTACTACAAATATGCCCTGCGCTGCGGCCCGAGAGACATTTGCGCTGAAGCAAAGGCGTTCGGGTTCGATAAACCCACCGGCATTGAACTCCCGTTCGAGGCCCACAGAATGTTGGTTCCAGACCCCGATTGGAAGATGCTCAAAGGATTGGGTCGCTGGACGGATGGAGACACGGCGAATTTGGTCATCGGCCAAGGATTTACGCGCATCACTCCCCTCCAAATGGCGTGTTTTGTTGCTTCCATTGCACATCAAAAAATGCGCATAAAACCGACCATTTTACGCTGCGACGGCCCTCAAACCGGCGATCAAGAACCGTTAGGCCTCAGCGCAGAAAAATACCAGGCGATCGTCAATGGAATGATCGGAAGCGTCGACGAAGGTACTGGCCAGCGCGCTCAGGTCGCCGGCCTCAACCTCGCCGGAAAAACAGGGACCGGTCAAATCCAGTTAGACCGCCCAGGCAAATTCAAAAATATCGCTTGGTTCGTCGGTTTTGCACCCGCTCAGGCCCCCGAAATCGCCCTCGTCATCCTCATCGAACGCAGCCCTGAGGGCTACGGCATCACCGGTGGCATGACCGCCTCGCCCATTGCACAGGCCATTTTACGTGATTGGGTGCAATAAAGTATTCCGGAGGGGGTATTTTTTGCAAAAACAACCCCCTCGCAGTCTCCCCTGAAAAAACTCTTATTTGACACCGTAGCGATTTCGAGCGCTAGGGTTCCGTTACAGGAAAATTCCAACCCCATCACGTACGTTAGTACGCTCAGGGGTTAAAATTTTCCCGTAGCCGTCCCTATCATCTCGAACTTACTACGGTGCCACACTTGAAGCTTCGGGAAAACTCCCCTTTTTTTGCTCAGCATGAGCAAAAAATATCGCTTTTCTTTGGAGGGTGCGGGAACCGTTGGGACCTCGGGCGTGGCTTCTCTTTCGAGATGATAGGCAGGCGACCAAGGTCGCAAATTGCGCGCGTATTGTAATACGTAAGCAATTTGAGATCCGATGGGCAACGCACCTAGCGCTCGAAATAGATGCTACGCACGTGGTTCCATTCTTTTCTGATGATAAGAAAGTTTTCCGAATTAGCTTTCCTTCTTCCCCTCCTCTAAAAACACGATTGACAGTGGGGGTAATTTATGGCTTCTTTATGAGTTTTCACCAAAAAGTATGCGATTAAGGATTGAGCGGGCGTCGGAGTTTTTATTATTCGATTTATCGATTAGGGAGACCTCTTTGAAGGGGGTTTGGTACCTGTGTGTCTTGTATTTGGGGACGATTTTGTTGGCGGTGGGGGTGTCTCCTTGGATTTATTGGGCGATGCAGCTGTGGAGGGACTGGTTTCCGAACGACCTGAATCGTTATTTGTGCGGGAAGGATTTTATTGATTACTTTGAGCGCGTGAGGTGGATCGCGGTTTTGGTTTTTCTGCCGTGGTTGTTGAGGGCTTGCCGTGTTGGGTCGTTGAAGCGCTTGGGTGTGTGTTGGGAATGGAAGGCTTTTTGGCGTTATGGGCTTTTTGGCATTGGGATGTTGATCCTTTTGAGCCTTGCGCAGGGGTTTGCGGGAAAAGTCACGTTTACAGGGGGGCGGTTGGCGTCGTTGGTGAATTTCGTCTTAGCGGGCCTGATTTTGGGGTTTGTGGAGGAAGTGCTGTTTCGCGGGATCGTTCTGAGACTGTTTTATTCGGCAACTAAGACTCCTTTGGTGGCGGCAGTATTGAGCGCATTATTGTTCGCCTACACGCACTTTAAGGCTCCCGTTGGGGGGCACGTCGGTCAAGTGCTTTGGAACAGCGCTGTTCCGGCGGGCATGCAAACGGTGTGGGGAATTTTCCAGTCCTTCGACTGCGTTTTGTTCATGAATTTATTTGGACTGGGTTTGTTTTTAAACCTGCTGTTCTTGAGAAAACGGACGTTGATTCCGTGCATTGCCTTCCATGCGGGAATCGTGTTTGCAATGTTGGCGTACAAGCGGTTTTTCCGTATCGAAGTGATTGATTGGAAGGCGTTTTTGGGGTCTAATCGGGTGACAGATGCGTGGTTCGTGTTCGCCGTATGGGTGATTGGCATCAGCATTTTAATGTTCAAATTGGGGAAGGGTGGCCGTGAAAAAGTGGAGTTGGCTTAAGAAAATTGACGGGCTTTTGGACGCCATTTTCCCGAGGCATTGCATCCATTGCGGTCAGTGGATGGGAATGGGCGGGGATGGGCGGTATGTGTGCGCGAAGTGCCTTGCGCAATTGATTTCCATCGATCAGAGGAGCTGCGAGATTTGCGGTAAACCGCTTTTCGAGGGAGTGACGTTTGAGGGCGTCTGTTTGGATTGCCGTGAAGCGGATTTTCATTTTCAAAGAGGACGGTCTGCCTTTCTGCTAAAAGGCGTTGGACAGCGACTGATTCACGAACTAAAGTACCGAAAAGGGTGGTACTTAAAGACGGATTTCATGACTATTTTGAAGAAAATGGACAGCTTTTTAGATTTTTATCGCGGGGTGACTTTGGTTCCGGTCCCTTTGCATGCGCAGAGGAAGCGAGAACGGGGGTTCAATCAGAGTGAGTGGATTGCGTCGTTATTGGCATCGATTAATCCCGATTCCGCGGTTAAAAACATCCTGGAACGGACCAAAAAGACGTTGAGCCAAACGGGGTTGGAGCGTGAAGAGCGTTGTAAGAACGTTGAGGGAGCTTTTCGCCTGAAACCGGGAGAGAAAATTGACAAAGATCAACCCTATTGTTTGGTCGACGATGTCTATACAACTGGGGCAACAGTGAACGCTTGTGCTAAAGTGCTTGCTATTCGTGGAGCAAAGAGTATTTCAGTAATAACATTAGGTCGTAGCATGTATGGTATTCTTCAGTAAACCAAAATATTCAACGGTAGACGTCAGGCGCAACACGATTCCTGAGGGATTGTGGACAAAGTGTCCGGCAACTGGCGAAATTATTTACAATCGCGATTTGGAGCAAAATTGGATGGTTGTGCCTGGAAGTCATTACCATTTTCCGTTGGACGCGTGCACAAGGATCCGTTTGATGATTGATGAGGGAACTTTCGAAGAGAAAGACGCTGAGTTAACTTCAATGGATCCGTTAAATTTTACGGCTACGGTCGCTTATCCTGAGAAAATTAAGGAATATCAGGCAAAAACGGGAATGCGGGATGCCGTTGTTACGGGACTTGGTAAAATCGATGGACGACTCATCAGCTTGGCGGTCATGGACTTTCGCTTCTTGGGGGCGAGCATGGGCAGCGTCGTTGGGGAAAAGATCACACGGAGTATCGAACGCGCAACGGAGATGGGCCTACCGCTGGTGATCGTCAGTGCCTCGGGTGGTGCTCGCATGTACGAAGGAATTTTAAGCCTGATGCAGATGGCAAAGACGAGTGCGGCGCTGCAACGATTGAGCCGCAAGGGGTTGCCGTTTATTTCCATTTTAACGAACCCCACGATGGCTGGAGTCATGGCAAGCTTTGCGTCCTTAGGAGATCTCATTTTGGCGGAACCTGGCGCCTTGATCGGCTTTGCGGGGGCCCGCGTGATCAAGGAGACAACGCATCAGGACCTGCCGAAAAATTTCCAAACGGCAGAATTCCTTCTCGAACACGGCCTGATCGATCAAGTAGTCTCGCGTCTTGAGCTCAAGAAACGCGTGAGTGGTTTTTTATCCGTTTTTCAATACCATCGAAAACAGTGAGGACGTAAAATGCAAGTGGAGGAATGCATGCAAAATCGTGAGGCTTTAGAGGCTTTTTTGTACAGTTTGAGGCATCTTGGGGGCAGATGTGCGCTCGACGGCATGGAAAGGCTCATGCGAGCTTTAGGGGATCCGCAAAAGCGTTACTTGGCCATTCACGTTGCTGGGACGAATGGAAAGGGGTCTGTTTGCGCGTTTTTGGAGTCCATTTATCGCCATGCGAGTTATAAGGTGGGCATGTACACCTCTCCGCATCTTGTTGCTATAGAAGAACGGATTCAAGTTAATCGCGAACTCATTCCATGGGAACGACTAGCGTTGTATTGCCAAAAAATACAAAAAACTGTGGACGAGAACGGTTTAGAGACCCCATCGTTTTTCGAGTGGATGACGGCAATCGCGTTTTTATATTTTGCCGACGAAGCCGTTGATATAGCGATCATTGAGGTCGGGATTGGGGGGCGCTTGGATGCCACGAATATCCTGGATCCGGCGATTTCAGTGATCACGTCCATCGGATTGGATCATGTGGAGCTTTTAGGAAACACGACACGGGAAATTGCTCAGGAAAAGGGTGGAATTATTAAACCTTGGAAACCCGTCGTATTGGGCAACCTAGATGAGGAATCTGAGGGAGTCATTCGTAAAATGGCGCAATCAATCAAGAGCACTGTACACACTGTCTACGAACGCTTTGGAGATGATATCGACGATTATCCAGTCGCATCTTTAGAGGGTGACCACCAACGTGAAAATGCTGCTGTTGCGCGATTAACGTGCGAAGTTCTACGCAATCAGGTGTTTATCGGTGACGATGCTATCGAAAATGGTCTGAAAAATACGCTTTGGGACGGTCGTTGGCAGAGAATTTCCCTAAAAAATTCCGTAAAACTCATTTTGGACGGAACACACAACGAGTTGGGAATGATCTACTTAGAGCAATTGCTTAAAAAATGGACAAAACACCATCACGAAAAGCTAGTCATTATTGTAGGCGTCCTTGGCGAGTTTCGTGCAAAGAGTTTGATCCCAAAGTTAGCGAAATACGCCAATGAGTTCATCTTCGTGCAGCCTAACAGCGAAAAGGCCCTAGACGGCAGCGCCTTACGAACATTGATTCCTCCTTACTTTAAAGGCAACGTTCGCGACGGTAACGTCGCTGAATTGTTTTCATCAAAAGGCTTCTTAGCCAACCCACACGAACCCATAACCGTCCTCGTTACGGGGTCTCTCTATCTCGTTGGCGACGTATTGACGGCCTTGATTTTGAGCGGCGAGTTCGTTGCGCATCGGATCTTGATGCCATCACGTTTCCGGGAAACCCCCTTTTTTATAAAAAAGGGGGTTTCCCGGACCCTTCCGCCAAAAAACTCTTAATTCGGAAGGCATTTTTTGGCACTTAGTGCCAAAAAATGCCTTCCGATATGACTTTTCTTTGAAAGGTTCGGAAAACGTTTCTTTTCTTCTGAAAAGAAACGTTTTCCGAATATTCCTTCCTCCCCCAATCAAGGTCCGATCGTGAATTTGTAGGTGCCGGGGGATAGTTGGATATTTGGGGATGTTTGGAGGAAGGATTTGACAGCGGAGTCGATGGTCTCGATGCCGGAATGGGATTCTAGGATGATGTAGCGTTTCCCGTGGTTTTCGATGAGGGTGCCGATGATGGGTTTTTCCCAATAAGTTGTTTTTGACAGTACCGAGGCGGGGAAATGGAAGGTCATTTCGGTGGATTTGTTGGTGTCTGTGAACGTTAGGACGTGGTTTCTGGACGCAAGGGCAGTATTGATGGGGTAAGGATTTTGGCCGAAGATGGACAAGAAATTCCAATGGTGGTCGAGAAGATAGTTGGCGAGAGATGCGAAGTGGGGCCTTGAGGCCTTTTCTCCCATCTTTTCTGGATGGAAGTGGCGAATGAGGAGGAGGGGCTTGGGGTAGTGAGAGTGCGTGAGGGCATGGAAGGTGTTTGCAATGTTGATCGCATTCGGGACGTCATTGAGGGACGTTTGAATAAAAAGGGGGCTGAGGTCATTGAGGGCAGCCTGCTCGCTTTCAATGGAATCGGTTGAGAGGTCGATGAAAGTGATGAATGCGGGGGCGTTGACGAGGGGTTTTGCTGGAGGATGGAGGGGGATCGTAAAGACGAGCCATGCGAGCAGAATGGAACCCATCGATGCTAACAGGCAAATCAGCGAATTTTTTAGAAATTTATGGCTTTTCATGGCTTTTGTTGGTTAATACGTCCAAATCCCGGGCGTGGCGTTTATTTCGAGGTCAATGAGCAAGCACAAACCGCAGACAGTGCCGATTTTGAGATAACGAGCAGGCGCGTGATAATTTTAACCCCCGAGCGTACTGTAGTACGTGACGGGGTTGAAATTTGAGCGCAACGAACTCGCCGCTCAAAATCGGCACTGTCTGGAGGCAAGGTGGACTTTGACGAAGCCCGCATCCCTTGCCTGAGAACACAGCGTCAACACTTGTTGTATGGAACAGGATTGGTCGCATTTGATTAGCAGGATTGGGTTGGCATTGTTGCGTTTTCCATGAAGGTATTTTTGAAGCGCGCTTGAGATGGAATTTGCATGATATGTGTTGTCTTCAAATAAGATAGTGTCGGCGTTAATGATCGTGAGAACGCTGTCATAAAGGGTTCCTTGCAAATGCTGAGGGGAGGATGTCGTGGGGAGTTCTATTGACATTCCAGGGGCCATGAAAAGGCGATTTCCGAGAGCGTACAAGAGGATAACGATGAGGAAAACGTTGATGAAAGGAACGCAATCCCACGAGTTGTTTATTCGACGTTCGGGTAAATTGAGGAGATTGAGGAGCATGGTCAGACGTTACTTGGAGCAGAATTTTGTTTCAGTTCGTAAGCAAGAAAACCGAGAATTTCGTGAGTCGCCCACTCCATGTCGTTGATTAATGCACGCAGACGGCCATTTAGGAAATAATGGACCAAGAATGTGATGCTGGAGATCGCGAGCCCTAAGAGTGTGCAAAGCAGTGCAGAATAGATGTTTGGCGCAAAGGACTGGATAGAAGAGTAAGGACCGAGCAGTTCGAGCTTCCAAAAGCCGTTGCATAACGCTAAGCAAGTTCCCGAGAGTCCTAAAAGAGGGGTGATTTTCGCAATGACGGCGATGGAACCGAGTCGGCGTTCTAACGTAAAGAGCTCAATGAGAGCGGTTTTTTGAATTTCGGAAAGAATTCGCTCGTTCGGTTCCTTACAATGCAAGAGAGCTGTTTTTGTGATTTTTGGAACGGATCCAGGAGTTTCCTGACAGAGCGTGATGGCTTCCAAGACGCGTTGTTTACTAAGGAGGTTTTTGATGCCCTCGAGAAAGTCGTAGGCCTTAATTTTCCCCTTGTGGAGGAACAAGAAACGCTCCAAAGAGAACACGAGGGCGAGGATTCCGAGGAAAAGGATCGGCCAAACGAAAGGGCCGCCTTTGACGAGCAACTGAAATAATGACATAGAAAATAATACAATTAACTTGCTAATCGTGGACAAGTTTATTCATTATTAAATTTTCCGATATTTTAAAATTATTTTTTTGAATTTATGCAAATAACAACAACATTACTCATCGGTCAGGCTGCGACAGCAGGTGCAAATGGCGGTTTCTCATCTATATTGATGATAGGCTTATTTTTTCTCGCTTTCTGGTTCTTGATGATAGCGCCTCAACGTAAACGTCAGAAGCTGCAGACAAAAATGCTGGCTGAATTGAAAATTGGTGATCCAGTGATGACGAGTGGTGGCATTTATGGTGTCATTATGAGTATAAAGGACGATCGTTTCGTGATCAAAACCTGCGATGAGACGAAATTTGAGATACAACGTTCTTTTGTTCAATCGAAAGTTGAAAAGAAGTAAAATTGTGTTTTAATCGGTTTTATGCAGAAAAGTTTGTTTGGAAAGGTTTTCGGCAAGATTGTCTTGTCTTTTGCCATTGCCGTTTGGGCAGTCGTCAGTTTGTTTCCTATAAAGGATCGCCCGTTTGATACGTTTATTCAATCGAAAGTTCAGGTCGATAAGCCGGAATTTTCGAAGATTTTTGCAAGAGCAAAGGAGTCCGTTGAAAAAGGAAAGTATCAGACCGTTTTTGTGGCCTTAAAGA
This sequence comes from uncultured Opitutales bacterium, assembly GCA_964457855.1. GTDB lineage: Bacteria > Verrucomicrobiota > Verrucomicrobiia > Opitutales > CAYWEO01 > CAYWEO01. The sequence continues at coordinate 18,434 of CAYWEO010000006.1, forward strand.
AAATGGGCGAAGAGGAGAAGATCGATTACGCGAAATTTTTCCCTCAGATTCCTCTTGCAGACGTCAAAAACATCGTCCGTAAGAACGACATTTTGTTGAATGAGCTGTTAAGCCTGTCAAAAAGTCGCTTGAAGCAGGGTCTCGATTTGCAAGGAGGGGTCTCCTTTACGCTGGCGTTGGATCCAGAAACTATTAAAGAGGATAATCGTTTTCAACGGCAAAGCAAGATGCACCAGGCCATCGATGTGATTAATCGTCGCATCAACGCTTTAGGTGTTACCGAGCCCATCATCCGCGCAAAAGGCGATCATGAGATAGAGGTGCAATTGCCGGGGGTTTCGACGCAAGAAAATCCGGAAATCGTGAGTGTTTTAAAGAAACCCGCGAAATTAGCTTTTCGTTTGGTGCATCCAACGTTGCAGCCGGGTAGGATTGCGAAAATCATGTATCCGCCTGGTTATGAAGTCCTTAACTTGACACGTGAGGACAAAACTGGGGCGATTATTGAAATACCCACGTTTGTGAAACGGCTTCCCGAAATGACCGGCAAAGGTGTCAAGAGTGCGCGTGTCGTCATCAATCCCTACGGTGGATATGAAGTGTCATTAACCTTCACAGATCATGGCACGCAAGCGTTTGCAGAAATTACAAAAAAGAATCTCCATCGTCAATTAGGCATCGTTTTGGATGGGAAATTATATTCGGATCCTGTGATCCAGTCCGAAATTACCAATGGGCATGCAAGCATTTCCGGAACATTTTCTCAACGCGAGGCGATAGAATTGGCAAACGTTCTGAATAATCCCCTCGAGTTTGAGTTGCAGTTAAGAGAGATGTGCGAAGTGGGTCCTTCGTTGGCCAGCGACGCCCGTCACAGCGCGATCAATGCGTCCATATTAGGAGCCGGCGCGGTCATCGTTTTCATGATTGCTTATTACGCTGTTCCAGGAGTGATTGCGGTGGTCTCTGTTTTGCTTAACATCTTGATTGTGTTGGGCATTTTGATAGGTATCGGGGCCACAATGACGTTGCCGGGCGTCGCGGCGTTGGTGCTGACGGTCGGCATGGGAGTGGACTCCAATATTCTGATTTTCGAGCGCATGAAGGAGGAGTTGAAGCTTGGGAAAAGCCTTCCCGCGGCGTTATTGGCGGGCCACGAGCGAGCTTTTGCGACGATTTTGGATGCGAACCTAACGACACTATTGACGGCAGGAATTCTGATTTGGTTCGGAACGGGACCGATTAAAGGATTCGGTGTCGTGTTGGCGATTGGTATTTTTGCAACGATGTTTTGCGCTCTTGTCGTGAGTCGCGTGATTTTGGAGTGCCTTATCTATACAAATACGTTAAAAAATGCGTTCAAGTTCTGTTTATTTAAAGAAACGAAAATCAATTTTCTCAAGTATCAGAAGCCAGCCTTTTGGGGTTCCATTTTGATCGTTATTATCGGGCTTTTGAGTGTTTGGTTCAAAGGCGATAAGATTTACAGCATCGATTTCCTCGGTGGCGACGAAATGACCGTGGAATTTGTTAAAAAGTTGGACATCGGTCAAATTGAGCGTGTCGCGAAAGAAAAGAATTTAGGAGAAGTGATGCCCGTGTACCAAAAGTTGTTGGGGCAGAACAAGGAAATTTTAAAAATCCAGATCCAGGGAGGCAATAGCCGAATCGTGATGGACGCCTTGAAAACTGCTTATCCGGAAGCTCAATTGAAGCTCGTCGGCGAGACTTCCATTGGAGCGACTGTTGGTTCACATGTCAAATGGAACGCCTTCTGGTCCATTATTTTAGCGCTTCTGGGGATTTTAATTTACGTGGCTGTTCGATTTGAGATTGGTTACGGCATTGGAGCGATGATTTCCACGATACACGACGTTTTGATGACCATCGGTCTTTACGTCTTGATGGGGAAGCAGTTCAGTGCGCCCATGGTGGCGGCGGTCTTGATGATCATCGGGTACTCGATTAATGACACCATTGTCGTCTTTGACCGAATTCGCGAGGAGTTGCAGGTCAATCCGTTTATGAAGCTGGGGGATGTCATCAATTTGTCGGTCAATCGGACGCTTTCTCGAACGATTTTGACCAGCACGACGACGTTGATTAGCGCTTTGGGCCTGTATTTCTTCGGTTCAGGGGCGATCGAGGACTACGCGCTCATCTTCGTGATCGGCATCATTACCGGAACTTTTTCCTCCATTTTTATTGCGAGTCCTATCTTCTTTTGGTGGCACAAGGGGGAACGCCGCCACGTTGAAGAAAAGCACGATCTTTTGCCGAAATACGAATGGGATGCGGGCAACAAATGAGGCGTCGTTTGAATCGTTGTAGCGTTTGCTTTTGGCGGCCGATAGTGCTTCATTTTCAAGGGGTTAGCGTATGAAATGGGTTTGTCGGCAAGTTTCCGAGACGGCGGTTAAGGCTTTGCAAGAGGCTCTCTCGATTTCGGAGACCCTCGCGTGTCTCTTGGTCGAAAATTCGATTACGGATCCCGAGGAAGCCGCTTCATTTTTGAATCCCCGTTTGGCGTATTTAAAGGATCCCCTCATCATTCATGGCCTTTCGGAAGTCGTTGATCGCCTATTTCAGGCGCGCGAAAAGAAGGAAAAAGTCGTTGTTCTTGGCGATTATGACGTCGACGGTTTGACGAGCGTTGCGCTAATGACGCTTATTTTGCGCCAGCTGGACATCGATGTTACGTATTTTGTTCCCAATCGTTTTGATGACGGTTATGGCTTATCGCGCTCGGTTGTAGAGAAAATCCTTAAAGAAATGGTTCCCAACGTCTTCATTGCGCTGGATTGCGGGACGAATTCTTTGAGCGAAATCGAATTATTGCAACGTCACAATGTCGATGTCATTGTCGTCGATCATCATAGCAACAGTTGCGGAGAATTACCGAAGTGCTTGATAGTCAATCCACACGCGTATCCCGACATCGACACCGCAGATGCACGTAGATTGTGTTCCGTCGGTCTCGTGTTCAAGTTGGCTCATGGGATTTTAAAGAAGCTGAAAACGATCAACCCCGAGTTGGCTTATCGCATAAAATTGAGGGAATATTTGGATCTCGTTGCCATGGGTACCGTTGCGGATCTCGTTCCCTTGCAAGGAGATAACAGGATTTTGACAAAGTTCGGCCTCGAGCTGCTTCCCGAAAGTCATTTGCCCGGCGTAAAAGCTCTCATCAAGGTGGCCGGTCTGCAGGACGGTCAGAAATTGATACCGGGCGACATTTCCTTTAAATTGGCGCCAAGAATCAACGTCAGCGGTCGGATTTCTGATGCGCATCTTCCGCTAAAAATGCTTCTGAGTGAGCAGTTTAGCGAAGCGTTTGGATGGGCTAAGGAGTTGGATATTTTGAACAAGAAGCGGCAATTCATTGAGCAGCAAATCGTTGAAGAAGCTTTGGGCATGATTGACCTGAAAGACATTCCCGCGGGTGTCGTTTTGTACTCGGAAAAATGGCATTCCGGCGTCGTAGGCATTGTTGCCGGCAAATTAGCCAAGCAATTCAACCGCCCAGTAGTCATTCTTGGCAGAGAGGGACACGTCGTCAAAGGGTCTGCGCGAGGGACCGGATTGTTCAATTTGGTCGGTATTTTGACCAAATGCAAGGATTTGCTCGAAACGTGGGGTGGGCATCCGCAAGCCGTTGGAGTGTCGCTACTTCCGGAGAATTTGGAGGCTTTTCGAGCGCAGTTCAGTCTCGCAGTCACCAAGCAGGGCGGTACTTCTGAACATACAGACATTGAGCTGCCGATTTCCCGCACGCTTTCTGTCGATGACGTTACCATGCAACTTTTCGACGAAATGGAAGTCATGCAACCCTTCGGCATTGGCAATCCGCAACCCGTTTTCGTCATTGAACACGTCATTTTACAGAAACCCGTCGAACTCTTCGGCGAAAATCGCGAACACGTCCGCTTTAAACTCAGCCTACCTGCAAGCGAATCCACTGGCGTCGTTGGCTGGAGGTTGCGTGACCCCTCCCTCCCCATCCACCAACCCGTCAGCCTAGCCGTCAAACTCTCCTGGAATTACTGGAACAGCCGCCGCTACCCGCAGCTAGAACTACTCGACTGGGCGCCGTAGTGATTTCGAGCGCTAGGGTTCCGTTACAAAAAGAATTTAATCCCATCACGTACTACAGTACGCTCAGGAATTAAATTTTTTTGTAGCCGTCCCTATCATCTCGAACTGACTACGGCGCCCAATCGAGTAAAGGTTACGAAACAACACCTAGGAAGGCATTTTGCGGGCACGAAGTGCCAAAAAATGCCTTCCGAATAAGAGTTTTTTTGGAAAGGGTCCGGGAAAACCAATTTTTGCAAAAAATGGTTTTCCCGGTTACAACTCTTATGTTATACTACCGATCATGTTAAGCAAAGCTTGGTGGACGGGGTGGGGTGGTGGGATGGTGTGTTTGGAGGCGGATTGTGAGGGGGCGTTGCCGTGTTTTTCGTTGGGGGATGGCGGTGAGGTGGTTGAGGTTAAGCGAGCGGATCCGTGGGAGTTTGGGGCGCATGGGGGGTGTTTTATTGAGGGTAAGGATGTTTATTTCACGCTGAGTCGTGGGAATTTCCCCGAGTTGGTGGGGATTTCGGGATCTGGGAATGAAGGGGATGCGGACGCGTTTTACGTGGCAGGAAATTTCAATGATTGGGGGGCAGCCGTTGGGAAAGGCGAATGGAGGTTGATGCCAAAGGAAGTCAATGGGCGGCAATATCTGGCGTTGCGTGTGCCGGTGGAAAATCTTTTAAAATTTGGCGATGGAGTGAATTTTAAATTCGTGTCTGAGAGGTATTGTTGGTTAAATGCTCCGGAGGGGGGGGCGAATGGCGTAGCAGATGGCTTGGGAGGTCGCAATTTTCATCTCAGTTTTCGAAGAAGCGGGCGTCATGCGTTCAAATTTGAGGTTCAGTCGCCCGTTGATATCTGGGCAGAGCAGCGGCTCGTTTTGCATAGGAATGATGGTATAACTGAGTCTTTAGTCATTGATTATGAGCGATTTTTGCTCTCATTGCGGTCGTCAAAGCCATTGGGAGCAATCGTTGAAGGAGATCAAACAACATTCCGGCTGTTTGCGCCGAGAGCGGAGCGGGTGGGCGTTGCAGTTTTTAAGGTAGCGGAAACGGAAAGCGACCGAATTGAACTTCCATTGCAGCGTTCCGAAGACGGTGTTTGGGAGGGAAAGTATCCCAAAAATCTTGACGGATTCCGCTATTATTACACTGTCACAAGTGCTTGCAAGGGAGTGGATTCGCATTTTGATGATCGGGTGAAAATTCTGGATCCCTACGCCCTAGCAACCGTGAGCCGTGAGGGGCCTGGAATCATTTTGGATTCGAAAAAGTTCCAAAATTTTGAGCAAAACGATCCCTTCGTTTCGCCAGCCTTACAGGATCTGGTTATAATGGAGTGCCACGTGCGCGATTTGTTGAATAAAGTGCCGGATTTGGCCGATTCTGAGCGCCTGGGGTTTGTGGGACTGACGCGCTGGTTACGGTCATCAAGTACTTGCTATCTTTCGAACCTGGGTATCAATGCCGTTGAGCTGCAGCCACTTCAGGATTTTGACAGCGTCAGCAGGGACACATACCATTGGGGTTACATGCCGATCAATTACTTTTGTCCGGCAAGGGATTACGCGACGCAGCCCGAAAAAGTGTCGCAAATCGTTGAATTGCAAGACTGTGTGAAGGCCTTCCATGAGCGAGGAATCGCCGTGATCGTGGATGTCGTTTACAACCACGTTGGAGATCCCAAACCACTGTTATGCATCGATAAGCGGTACTATTTTCATTGCATGCCAGAGGGGAAATTGACGAATTGGAGTGGCTGCGGCAACGACTTACGGACGCAGTCCCCCATGGTGCGTCGGTTGATTTTGGATAGCCTCCTCTATTGGGTAAAAACATTCCATGTGGACGGATTTCGTTTCGATTTGGCAGAGCTTTTAGGGAAAGAGCTTTTGTGCGAGATCGAGCGCGAGTTGCGAAAAGTAAGGCCTGGGATCATTTTGATCGCCGAACCCTGGAGTTTTCGTGCACACATGGGGATTTCGTTAAAAGATACTGAATTTTCCGTTTGGAACGACGGCTATCGCGATTTTGTCGCTCAATATGTCTGCGAAAAAGGGAATTCTGCCGGAATCCAATACTTTTTAGGTGGTTCCATCAAGCACTTAACGCGTTTCCCGACCCAAACGATCAACTACACCGAATCGCACGATGACCGCTGCTGGATCGACAAAATGACCGAGCGCTCTCACAATCGTGGAGACGCCTGGACAAAGCTGGATCGCCAGCGTACACACCTCATGTTCTCGATTTTATTCGCGTCGCTCGGCATTCCCATGATCGCCGCTGGTCAAGATTTCCTCAAATCCAAACACGGTGTCTCCAATACCTACCAAAACGGTGCACTCAACGCGCTCGACTACCTGCAAATTTTCCAATGCCCCTCCACTCACGACTACGTAAAAAATTGGATCGCGTTCCGTAAGTCGCTAATAGGTGGTCTTTTGCGCCTAGACAAACGCCCTTCAGATGGCTACCTAACGTTCTTCGAAGTCCCCGGAAAATCCTCCATCGGCGCCCTCTTTAACGCCGATCACTCTCTCGGCCCCCAACAAATCCTTTACGCCGTCAACCCTCACCACCAGGCCGTCTCTCTCCACCTCCCCGGCATCAATCCCGCAAACTTCACCCAAATCGCTGACCACGAACACTTCTCTCCAACAACCCCCTTCCCCTGGACGGCAGGTGCGTTGCACCTGCCGCCCGTCTCCTGCGGCCTGTTGACAAGGGTTTTATAAATATTCGGAAACTTTTCTTTTCAGAAGAAAAGAAGAAGTTTCCGAACCTTCAAAAGAAAAGTCATATCGGAAGGCATTTTTTGGCACTCCGTGCCATAAAAATGCCTTCCGAACGAGAGTTTTTAAGGGGGAGGCCCGGAGGGGGTGCTTTTTGCAAAAAACACCCCCTCAGGGAAAAAGCACTTTGGCCCCCCTCCGGAAATAACCCAAACAAAGCTATTGTTTTTTGTGCGACAAACGTTAGATTGCTTTTACAGAGAACATGAGCCATCGATTTGCCATAGAGGTTTGCAATTTAACGAAGCGTTACGGTTCATTTAAGGCGATTGATGATTTGTCGTTTGCGATTGAGCGTGGGGAGGTTGTGGGGTTCTTGGGGCCGAACGGGGCAGGGAAGAGCACGACATTGCGGATTTTAACGGGGTTGTTGGCGGCGTCATCGGGATCGGCGTCTGTTGCTGGGATATCGGTTGCGCGGTTTCCCGAGAGGGTAAAAGAGAGGGTGGGGTACCTCCCAGAGAATAACCCCTTGCCGGACAACATGAAAGTGATGGAGTACCTGCAATTTCGGGCCGCCTTGAAGGGGATTGCGAAGAAACGCATCAAGTCACGGGTGGAAAAAGTGTTAGAGCTTTGCGATTTGCATCGGAAGGCCTCAACGAAGCTGATTGGAACGTTGTCGAAGGGGTATCGACAGCGAGTGGGGATTGCGGAAGCGATTTTGGCCGAGCCAGAGGTGTTGATATTGGACGAGCCGACAATCGGGCTGGACCCTCATCAAATCATTGGTATGCGGCAGCTGATTGATCATTTACGCGGCAAAATGACGATGCTTTTTTCGAGTCATATCTTATCGGAAATCGAAGCAACGTGCTCGTCAATGATCATTATCCATCAAGGAAAAATCGTTGCGGACGGGAAACTGGAGGATTTACGTAAGCAGTTGGCGCCGAAGCAGAAGTGGCGTATGGTGGTTCCTACGGAATGTACTTCCATCGCGGAACAAACCCTTGAGAAAAATAACTGTAGTGTGTTCGATAAGAAGACGTTAGAGGGAGCATCAGTGGAATTTCTCTTTGCGCCTAAGGAGACAGACGTGGATACTGGAAAATCGTTGGATGCTTGTGCTTTGTACAAAGAATTTTTGCAGAATCCCGGCATGCGTATCGAGGAGTGGGGGGTAGTCAGACCTAATTTGGAGTCGATTTTTCTTGAAGCGACGCAAGTTTATTGGAAAAAGGAGTTAGAGCTTCGTTAACGGCTTTTATGGGAATTTTTTTGCGATGAGAGTTTTTTGGACATTGTGCAAACACGAGATGAAAAGCGTGCTGTTGAGTCCCGCATTTTACGTGACGACGATGCTGTTCCTGTTGCTCATGGGTGGGTCTTACCTGTTGATTTTGATGGACTTTCTTGGGCATGAACAAGATGTTTTGCCGTCGATTGTGTTTTTTAAGTTTTTTTGGCTGCCACTGTTTTTCATGATTCCTCTTTTGACGATGCGGAGCTTTGCCGAGAGCAAGCAGTTGGGCATTTTGGAGTCTTTGCGGGCGACTCCCGCGTCGATGGGGGGGATCGTTTGGGCAAAATTCCTTTCTGCGTACGTATTTTACCTGTTTTTATGGGGGTTAACGCTCACATTTCCGTTTATCGTCAAATATTCCTTATCGACGGGCGCTGTGGATTCGCGCATCCTTGACGTAGGGTCTTGGGCCGGAGGATTTTTGTTTATCGCACTGAGCGGATTCTCCTTTATCGCGCTGGGCATTTTTACGAGTAGTTTAACGAAAAGTCAGCTGATTGCTGGGATTTTGTGCTTCTGTTTCCTCTTTGTGATTGTGGTTGGAGGGCGTGCATTGGTCGAGTGGCCCTTAATTCCAAACGGCGACATGCAGGGCTATTTTCAGGTATTTGACCATTTGGACGAGTTTAGTCGTGGGATGATCGACACGCGTCCGTTTGTATTTTACATCAGTTTGGGCGTGTTGATTCTTCAGACAACAACAATTCTTTTGGAGGCCAATGATTAAGAAACTTAAAGAGCACAACGATTTTAAGTGGGTCCGTTGGTGGTCAAATGGCAATCGTTTTGTTCAGTTGATGCTCATCGTTGGCTTGCTGATCGGCTGTAACGTGTTGTCATTTCGTTACTATACGCGTAAGGATTTGACGGCGAATGGACGGTATTCGTTGAGTCCAGAAACTGTGGCGCATTTAAAACAAATCAAAAAGCAGCCCATCAATATCGTTGTGATTGGCGCTTGGCATTCGACCCAAGCGGGAGTAAAGACGTTTTACGAGGATGTCCGGCATTTGCTGAAAGAATTTGCCTATTGGGGACAGAAAGAGGCCGACTTGCCCTTAACCATTGAGTATGTGGATGTTTTTTTGCAGCGGAAACGCGTCGATGAGCTCGTTCAGCAGTATGGAGTGCAGAAGGAAAACGTTGTCATTGTCGCAAGCGGTGAGAAATTCCACTTGCTGGAGGCGGCAGATTTTTACATTTCCAACCGACAAAAAGTTGTTCAATTCCAAGGGGAAAACGTCCTAATGCGAGCCTTGCTGGACGTCGTTAGCGAAAAGAAGGTCAAAGTTTATTTTACCGATGGCCATGGAGAAATGGATCCTTTCAGCGCGGATGCGGTGCCTGGCTTGAGTCAGGTGCAAGAATGCCTCACACAGAGGAACTTAGCGGTTGAAAAGGTGAATCTTTTGTCGTCAAAAACGGTTCCCAGCGATTGCAATTTGCTCATCATTGCGGGTCCGCGGAAAGCGTTTTTGCCCGAGGAGGAGGAGGTTGTCAGGCGATTTGTTGAGGAAAGGCAGGGGCATTTGCTTGTGCTGCTCAATGCGATGACTCAGCACGGCCTCGATAACGTCTTTTTTGACTGCGGGATTTTGGCGGCGGATCGCGTCGTCGTCGATCCGGAAACGCGCAATAAAACGGTCCATGGAGACCTCATTGTGAAACGTTATGCGCAGCATCCCATCACGCAGATGTTGCTGGACACGCAGTTACCGACGTTGATGGGCCTTTGCCGGCCGATTAGTGTAGACATCGGAGCCAATGCCGTTTCAGGGCGTTCCATTGTGCCGTTATTGTTCACAACTGACACTAGTTTTGCGAAAAAGCGTTATCAGGCGCTCGGAACTGCGTTAACCTTTGATCCTGAGGTGGATGTTAAAGGGCCCTTGCCGTTAGTTGTCTTGAGTGAGAAAACAACAAGCAATAAGTTGGGCTTAGCGATTCCTGGAGAACGGGTTTTAGTGTTTGGCAACGCACAATTCATCGGAAATCGTCAAATCGGTGCTCTTGGGAACAAGTTGTTGCTCTTGAACAGCATGCATTGGCTTTTAGAGGAAGTGTATCCCTTTCATGTCGCTCCGAAATCATTAACGGTTTTTCAGATGCAAGTTAGCAAGCGTGATTTGCTGTTGGCAGGTACGCACTTACTGATTTTACCTTTGATCTTAGGTGCGATGGGGATTTTTGTTTGTTTTCTACGGAGACGTTGAATTATGCGGAGTTTAAAATTAACGGTTATTTTGTTGTGCCTGAACGGGATCGTGTTCAGCGCGATTTATTATTTCGAACACAAAACGCGAGAAGTGTCGACTTATAACGGAATTTTGAATTCTGGCATCAAGGAAGTGACTTTTCTTAAAGTATCTTCTAAGGGAACGAGTTACACATTGCAAGCAAGCGGAGATGGAGCTTGGGAGATGGCGTCTCCCGTTCAATGGCCAGCAAATCCCTTTGCGGTTCAAAAGATTTTGTCTCAATTGCAATTTCTGACGAAAAGTATCTCATTCCCCGTCAAAGAGTTAAAGGAAAAAGAACATGCCTTATCCGATTACGGTCTGGATCGGCCGGTCATCAGTGTGCAGTTTGGAGACAAAACGACGACAAAAGTGATTCATTTGGGGCAGTCCACGCAGGTCGGTGGGCATTTTTACGCGCTGGATCCCGCAAAAGAGAATATTTTGGTTGTCGATCAATTGTTTGTGGATGCGCTTTCTCAAGGTGTGGGGGATTTTATGGAGCGGCATGTTTTCCAAATTCCTCCATTTGAAGTGAAGTCGTTGAATATTAAGGCTGTTGACAATGTTGTGTTGTCTCTCGGAAAGAAAGAATCCGGCTGGCACATGGAAGTTCCCATTCAAGTGCGCGTGAATGAGGACATGTTAAACACTCTTTTGGGTCAAATCACAAATACGTCCGTGGAGCGTTTTGTGGACGAAAAAGAGATTGATTTGGTGAAGTTTGGGTTGATGATTCCGCAAATAAAGTTGCAGGTTAAGGGCAATAAACGCGACGAAATTTTGTGGATCGGAAGCCCTGTCAGTGATGGAGTTAAGGAACCAACAGAGTGTTTTGCAAAGCTGGAAACGCGTCCAAGTGTATTCGTGATCAAAAATGGTTTGGTGGAGCATTTAAAGGACGGCCAAAGTCTTTTGCGCGAAAAAAAGCTCCTGTTTTTCGACAAAACGCACATTCTCGGGATCGAAATTGTGCGCGATCATAAGAAAATCACGTTACAAAAATTAGAAACTGGAAAGTGGCAAGTGCTTTATCCGGAGAATGGGAAAATGGAGTTCCTTCATGCCGATGATCGTGTGATTAATAGGCTATTTACGACGCTGGAAGATTTTCGAGCAGAACAGTTTGTGAACGATGCACCGTCGGCCGCAGATGTCCACAAATTCGGATTAGACAAGCCCAGTTGCGTGATTCGCTTATTCAATCACGATGAAAAAAGTCTTTCTCTCGCAGAGGGTTCTGATGGTGGTTTGTACGCTAGGGTACAAGAGGAGCCTTTTGTCTACAAAGTTTCGAAAGCGTTTTTAGATCAATTCCCCTTGCAACCTTTTTATTACAGCGAGCGCGTTGTGTGGGATTTGCCTCAGGAGTCGGTTGTAGAAAGCATTGCCCTTCAAGATCTTAAGGACGGAAAACAGTTGTGGAATTTTTCTACCAGCAACCCAAAAGAAACGACTGATAACCATGAAAGCAGTCAAGATACTGCATTTAAAACCCATTTGTTGCAGACTATCAAACACTTAGACGTTGCTGAGGTGTTAGGTGTTTTTCATGAAAATGGGTACTTGTATGAGCAAAAGCAGTTGCATTGGAGGTATTTGCTGAAGGTAACCTATTTGGTGGAAAATGCTGTTGGGCAAGAGGAACATCGCGAAGAAGCACTTTACTTGACGGAACATTTTGGAGGCGATTTGCAAATAGGGGGTGTACGTGGTAAACGATTGGTATTCAAGCTTTCTAAGGATTGGATTGCGAATTTTATAAAATTGCTCGAAAGCACGGGTAAACCATTATCGACCAACAATTAAAGACATTTTTAGGTTTCGATGCGACGTTTTCTGACAGCTACTTTCAATTGCCTTTTGTTGGGAGTCGTTGGCTATCAACTCTATTTTGGGGTTCTTGGGAATACGTCTTGGATACGTTTATTGATGACAAAAGAGAGGGTTTTGGCGGAAATTCAGAACAAATTGCACTCTTTTCATGCAAAAGCAAATTTTTCGGAAATGCTGTGGATTGGCAATCGCCATGTGCAATTTAGGGAGTTTTCTGTTGATTTACCGGGAGAGGATATCGGCAAATTGGCGTTTGAAAAAATCGATGTTTTTTTGGGACAATATGGGAAATTGAGGCAAATTTTCTTAAAAAATGGGTGTTTTGCGTTCCAAAATGGCCAAAATGGTACAAATGAGGTCATTATAAAAAATGGTTCGTTGGTCATCGATATTGCGAAAAAAAAATGCAAAATCCAGCACTGTTCATTTGAGTTTTTTGGAATCCCTGTTGTGTTGTTGAGTCCATGCATAGTGGATGGGAAAATGCTCCCTTGGGGCGATTTTTTGCAGGAATTTCTCGAAGATTCAAGTCAAATGCTCCCACGGGTTAAGGAAGCTTGTTATCGCATGCAAGGAGCGTCTGTTGCGATTCGCGAATGGAATCCGCAAAAGATTTGCCTTCAATGTCTTGCGAAACGTCTGAATTCTCCGAACGTCTCTGGAGAGGATGTGCAATGCGATGTCGATGTGTCGATCATTCATAATCAAGGACTTTTGTGTTCTGTTAAGGGAAGGGGATGTAAGTTCCTATTGCGTGGCGTTTTGAACAAAAAGACGTTCCGGTGCAACGTCAATGAAGCTTGTTTTTCAGGAAGTTTTCCCGATTCACTCAATCGATGGGAAATGGTCGCTTGGACGTCAGGAAATCGGTATGCGGGCAAAGCGATTGAACACATTTTCATCCACGCAGCTGCGAATGATAAAAAACGCAAGTTGTTGGTGCACTATGGCTTGCGTCATCGTCGAGACTTTTGGCTCAGGGGAAACCTGCGAAAGGCGCCTGTTGACGTCAATGCGAACAAAATACGCCAAAATACGTCAAAATTGATCGTTAATGTCGATGGAGAATGTTCCTTAGCGAGTATTTCTAACTATCTTCCCATCAATGATTTTTTTAATGAAGAATTAAAGCAAGTTACCCTAAAAGGTCCCTTATTTGTGAGAGGTAGCCTCCATCTGAACAACGGTGGTGTCGTCGTCCAAAAAGCCCATATGCAAGTTTCCACGCGGGGCGGGTGGTGGAGAAAACAAGGTGTTTTGGAGGCGTCTGCGGGCATTATCCTTAAGGGGCAAAGACTTACGGTGACAGATGCCACGTTTTACTTGAAGGCGCCTCAAGTTGCCCGCAAAGTCGTTCCAATTCCACACAACAATACAAATCCAACAAAAATTACTTATGAGCACGATTTGCGGACACAAGTGGGGACTTTTTGGGTGCGAGGTGCTTTTAAGCACGATTGGCTCAATGATTATTTGCCAGCTTGGTGGCAGGCTTATTGGAAAGACTTTCGTCTCACGCGGGATCCGATCGTCAATCTCTACGCAAAGGTTCCTTGGGAGGATGTGCAAACATTTTCTTTCTCTACGGAGGTGTTTGGGCAGTCGTTTATTTACAATAAGATTCCGATCAAAACTTTTTCCGGGACGATTTCTGGAGGGTCCTGGGGGGTAGAGAGTTTGAGGACGCGGATTGATTGCGAGCAAGGGGGACAAATTTTGGGTAAAATTCAGTGGTTTGTAGGCGGAAATCGGCCTTCAGTGAGCCGTTTTCAGGGGGATTTGCTGATGGGGTTAAGCGATCTCGAGACAGTGTTTGGCATGAAGCAGTTAGGGGCGATAAAAAGTTGGTTGGATTTGGGCAAAACGCGTCCCTGCATTCACTGCGCTTGGGAGCTTATGGGGGATGACTGGAAGAGACAAAAAATTGCCTTTTCTGGTCTCCTTCCGCGAGTAAATCTCTTTGAAGTGCCTTGCGAAAATGTCCGTTTTGGGGGAAATTTTCATGACAATCAGTGCACCGTGCAAACCTTTCAGGGGAATGTGCCGCCAAAAGGAACATTTCAGGCTTCCGGGATGTGCGGAAATGGAAAAGTGTTTCAAGGGAAGGTGTTACTGAATGATGTTGCTGCGAATCCCTTATTGGTGCGCTTTCAGAAAAGCAGTCATAAGACGAATTTGGGTCTCTTGGATGCTGACTTTTCCCTCAGAGTCAATGACGGTAAGGATATCAAGGGGATGGCGAGTGAAGGAAAGTTTGCGTTGCATGCGGCTGACTTGGGGAATTTCTACCTTTTTGGAATGCTTTCCAAAATGCTCGGCAATATGTTTTTGAATTTTGGTGTGATGACCTTGGATCGAATAAAGTGCAATTTTGCTCTCAAAGAGGGTGTTTTGTCGTCCAACAATCTTGTCATCAAAGGCCCCAGTGTGAAGATAGCGGGAGGAGGGACCGTTGCGCTGGAAACGGGAGCTTTGGACATTAATTTGCACACGAGTCCCATGCAATTAGTTCCGATCTCCTTCGTTAGGAAGTTTTTAGACTTTGTTTTGCCAGTAAAGAATATTTTCGCGTTGAGTATCAGCTTGGAAGGGACGTTTAGTCAGCCCGAGTGGAAGGTGTATCCGAACCCTTTCCATCTTTTTGACAAGAATCATCAGAGCAAAAAGTGAAAATTGGCTTTCGTTGGCCATTTTGGCCCATACAACCATTCAGCATAACCATCCACAATCTATATTCTATGAAAACGAACTTATCTAAACAAATCATCATGGGAGCCGTTATTGCCGCCAACCTACTGTGCTCAGCAACGTACGGTATGAAAGAGAATAACAAGATCGAAAACGATAGCAAAATCGAGAATAACGAGCAGAAGTTTTCTGATGGAGATGACAATGAAGTCTATGGCCCGTGTAAGCGTGCTGGCGATAGCAAGGAGAGAAGCAACGAGGAAAAACTCCTTGATTGTGCAGAGAATTCCGATTTTCAAAAGCCATCCATTGTCTTCAATAGTGATGAATATCTTACTGTGAAATATGGCACAGATAAGTGCATTACAAAGCTATTGGAATCAGAACCTCGTATGAAAACACTTAAATGGATTCATGTCGAAAACTGCATACTGGTTGAAAAAAAAACGGTTAATCGCTTGGTTGAATGCTGTAAAAACTTGGTGCGTTTCGACATGATTTCTTGCACGACTACATTCTATGCGCTCAAGACCATCGTCAAGTGTTATCAAAACCTCCTTGTTATTTGGCTCATAAAAATGGACATCCCAAACCAAGTTGCCGTCGCAATCGCCCATAGTTGCAAGTACCTGAGCTCGTTTTACGCGATCGAGACTGAAATTGACGATATCGGTTTCATTGAGATAGCAAAACACTGCAAAGAGCTAAAACGCATCCACGTATCTCATAGCAAAGCAACAGACAATACTTTGATCGCTTTTTCAGAATGCACATCTCTGACAATAGTTGATGCAGGTTCTTGCAATAAAATCAAAGGCCCGGGCGTCTCAGCGTTGATGAAAAATTGCTCAAATATCACCTATCTTAACGTTTGGTATAACGACTTGAGTGAACAAGCTGTCATCGATATTGGAACGTATGGCAGGAATGTGAAGACACTTTACCTTGATCACTCTGATGGAGTCACCAATAAAAGCATCTTGGCTCTTGCTGGGTCGGTATCTTTGCAAGATCTCTCCCTGCAAGACTGCTGGCAAGTTTCCAACGAAGGCGTTATCAATGTAATCAAAAATTGCCCCATCACTAGGCTCAACTTGTGTCTTTGTCGTAAAATAGACGATACAGTCATTGCAGCACTTGCGGAAAAGAATCAAATAGAAGATCTGAATATCTACTACTGTAAGAAAGTAACGAAAGAAGCAGTGAAAATGCTGACAAACTGCAGTAAATTAAAGCACATTCGTGTATCTTGTTCGGGAATAGACGATGAAGAAAGCATCAAGCGACTAAAAGAAGCTGGAATTGAGATCAAAAAATAGTAACGACACGGAGACGCCTTAATTGTACAGAAAATACTCGATTTTCGGCGTCTTGTAGCTGCTTATCTTGCCGTCCTTCATCACTTTAACCGTTGTTCTGCGTTTATGTGATGGTTAAGGGCCTTCACAAAATAACAAACAATGAGAGAATTCGCTTGAAAATTGTTTGTCGTTACCTTACAAAGTTTATCTAAAGATCCTAAAAACTTGGAGGGTAATTAATTGTGAATATTAAAGACGTTAAAGACTTATTGCAGGTAATCAAAGACTTTGATCTCACTAAATTTGAAATTGCTGAAGGCGATTTTAAATTATCCATTGAACGTGGGCAAACTCACGTGCATGGTGCTGGTTCTGGAACCGCTCAGGCGAGTCCCGTTATTGTCTCGCATGGAATGGTAGCGCCGACATCGGTGAGTGCAGCGAATGCCGCCCAGCCAGTAGTGGAAGACCCCAATGTCGTGTACATCAAATCGCCCATCGTTGGGACGTTTTACCGTTCGCCATCGCCGGAAAGGCCGTCGTTTGTTGAGGTGAATTCGAAGGTGTCGCCCGATACGGTTGTGTGCATCATTGAGGCCATGAAAGTCATGAATGAAGTTCTTGCGGAAGTTAAGGGAACCATCGAAGAAATTCTCGTCGAGAGCGGAAAGCCCATCGAGTATGGCCAACCACTGTTTAAGGTTAAGCTCGATAAAAACTAAGAAAAGATCTTGAAATTACGATGTTTCAGAAAATTTTAATCGCAAACCGAGGGGAAATTGCACTGCGCGTTGTTAGGGCCTGCAAGGAGTTGGGTATCAAGACGCTTGCTGTGTACTCTGAGGCAGATATCCAGTCCCTTCACGTCCAGCTTGCCGATGAGGCGATCTGCATTGGTCCGGCTTCGGCACAGGAGAGTTATCTGAAACCCCATCGTATCATCAGTGCAGCGGAAATTGCCGATGTCGATGCCATTCACCCCGGCTATGGATTTTTGTCGGAAAATGCTCGTTTCGCCGAGCAATGCGAAAGCTGTAACATCAAGTTTATTGGGCCGAAGTCCTCTGTGATCAGTCAGATGGGCGACAAGGCGCTTGCGAGGGCAATGGCACGTAAGGCAAAGGCACCCATTATTGTGGGCAGCGATGGCCCCGTCACGAGCGAGGAAGAGGGGCGTAAGTTGGCCAGTAAGATTGGATACCCCGTCATCATCAAGGCAGTAGGGGGAGGTGGAGGCCGTGGAATGCGTGTGGCCCATAACAGCGTTGCGTTTTCAAAGGAATTCCATACCGCGCGTCTTGAGGCCGAAAAGTCCTTTAATAACAACGCCGTTTACATCGAGAAATTTATCGAAAATCCGCGGCACATCGAATTTCAAATTCTGGGCGATTCGCACGGGAAAGTGATCCATTTGGGCGAACGCGATTGTTCCATACAAAGGCGTTATCAAAAGCTGATTGAAGAGGGGCCGTCGCCGTTTTTAACCCCCAGTCTTCGGTCGGAAATGGGGAAAGTTGCGGTCAAAATTGCCGAGTCCTGTGGCTACGAAAACGCCGGTACCATCGAGTTTCTTGTGGATTCCAAAGGAAAATTCTACTTTATCGAGATGAACACGCGTATTCAAGTGGAACACGGTGTGACAGAAGAAATTACGGGCATTGATCTCGTTAAACAACAAATTTATATCGCTGCCGGAGAACGCATTCAGTTTGATCAAAAAGATGTTAAAATCCAAAAACACGCGATCGAATGCCGCATTAACGCAGAAGATCCTACGCGTAATTTTGCCCCTTCTCCAGGAACCATTCAGCTATACTACGCGCCAGGAGGTCACGGCGTGCGTGTCGATTCTCACGTTTATGGCGGCTACACAATTCCTTCGTTTTACGACAGCATGATTGGCAAATTGATCGCGTTTGGTCACGATCGCGTAACGGCCATTGATCGCATGTATCGTGCTCTGAGCGAATACATTATTCGCGGTGTTGCCACAACAATTCCGTTCTGCCAAGCGATTATGCGTGATCCCGTTTTTAGGCAAGGCAATGCAACGACCAAATATGTTGAGCAATTTATCGAGAGGAGTCCAAAAGAAGTCTTTCATCAAGAAGAATTTAACGTTGTAGAGAGGAAACATCATGAAGAGCGGAAAAAACGACAAAAAAAATGAAGTGAATCAAGCGGCTGGAGGCACGGGAGATATTAAGGTCAATCATGCCGTTGTAGGTAGCATCGTGCGACTTTCTGCACTGGAAGTTCAGGGTGTTTATTCCGTTGGCGGAGGGATTATTGACGGCATTACAGAAATATTCTCTAAAAGAGAGTCGGATCGTGGCGTTAAGATTTCAGAGGATGAGGATGGACGTTATGCTATCAACGTTAGAGTCATTCTTTTTTACGGTGTCGATATTGCCAAAGTTGCCTTGCAAATCCAACAAAATATTCGTACGCAAATCAAGCGGATGACGATGAAAGATGTTGCGAGCGTGGATATTATCGTTGATGGCATTAAAGTCGAAAACACGTCATCAAAAGGTGACTTGAATGAACCTTCTTCTTAGGTAGATTGTTATGAATCAAATCAACTGGATGGAATTTTTGGAGAACGTAAAACAGCTGGCGCTTCAGCATCCTCGTGTGTCTGGAGTGTTATTGGGCGTTTTCGTCATCGTTTTAGTCGTTTGGTGGCGCTCTCGCTACATTAAAATCACAAAAGACTCGATGGGGTCCCTCAAGATTTCCAAAAAAGTGATCCGCGGGATGATTATCGAAACGTACAAGGGGATTGCTGGATTTAGGCGAACCCCCGTCGTTAAGGTGCGATTTTCGTGCGGGAAAATCCATTTCCGCCTTCGTGTGCAAATCGTCGATACTTGCAAAGTGAGCGAGTCCATTGAGGAGCTTCAACGGAAAATTTATGACCGCATGCAACACAGCTTTGGCGCCAATCGGGTCGGGAGTATCCATGTTCGTATCACGCGTTGCTTTTCATCCAATGCGAAGGTCGCTCAAATTGTCCAAGCGGTTACTCGAACGATTTCTAGAGAACCTTGCCGCAATTGTGATGGAAAACTGACGAGCGATCGTAGTGGTTCTATCGAGGAAGTAGAGGCGTTTAAGGAATGGAAGTCCAAATGGTAGGGGGCGGCAGCCTCAATTTTAAGCGCCTAAACCGTGCGAGGACGTAGCGATTTCGAGCGCTAAGGTTCCGTTACAGAAGAAACTGAACCCCATCACGCATTTTAATGCGCTCAGGGGATTCAGTTTCTTCCGTAGCCGTCCTTATCATCTCGAACTTGCTACGTCCTCGCACGGTTTTCCACCCTAAAAACTCTTAAATGCGGAAGGCATTTTTGATTGGCACTATAGTGCCAATCAAAAATGCCTTCCGATACCGCTTTTCTTTGGAGGGTTCGGGAACCTTTTCTGTTCTCGCGAACAGAAAGGTTCCCGAAATTCCCTCTCCCAAAAATACTTTGAAGCAGTTATAAGCCGGATTCTGTATATCGTTTCTAACGCGATACTACGTCCATTTATCTAGCAAAAGTTGCCCTTTGCTCCCTTCCCTTTGGAGGGGTGCGGCGTACCCGAAATCGATGAGCGGGCCGCTCGATTCCCTATTTCGCCTTGCACCGGATTGGGTTTTCAATGCCTTTGCGATTACTCACAAAGCGGGGAGCTCTTACCTCTCCTTTTCACCTTTTCTTAACGTGTTGATTATCACTAACTAACGCGCAAAGTAGTTTATTTTCTGTTGCACTTTCCGTAACCTTGGGATATTGCCCAAAGTTCCCTCATTTTTCATGAGGAATCCTGCCCTGTGGTGTCCGGACTTTCCTCTATGTTTTAGATGTTCCTTGCGAAAAATCACCCAACACAGCGAACGCACACTGCTTCAAAGCACTGAGTATTTCCCCTGAAAAGCCTCAGCTTTGCAAGGTTAAAGTGTTCTTTTTTGGAAAAATCCGTTCAATGATTGTTTCAGAATGCCCATCCTGGAAAAAAACGTCCAATGTTTGCCCCTCAAGGAGTTGGTGAACGGACGTAACGCGACTGCCCTCAACGTCTTGCGCAAGGCAGTAACCGCGTTTTAACGTGTTTTCGAAGTGGAGATGTTGAAAAACTTCCTTTTTTGACGCATACACAGAGCGTTTTTCCTCTTTTCCTTGCTCAATATTTTTTGTAAGAACGCTTTTTAGTGAGGTCAGGTTTTTGAAATGATCTGCAATCGCACGTTGCAAGGGAGCGACTTGAAAGCGGTTACGATGGGATTCCAACTGGAGCGCCTTCTTTTGATGGAACGCATCCCACTGACGTTGCAATTGACCCTGCAGATCATCGAGTTTGAGAGAAAAATATTCGATTTTCGCGACAGGACTGTTTTTAAGGAGTTGCTCACGAAGAATTTCCGCACCATGCTTCTTTTTTTGCAAATACTGGGTCATTTTTTCATCCAAACGATGCTCCAACGTTTGCAATTGCTGCAGGGCGTCGATGTAGTGACTAGAGATCCATTCCGCTGCAGCAGAAGGTGTCTCTGCCCTCAGATCGGCCGCAAAATCGCACAGCACGAAATCAATTTGATGCCCAATCGCCGAAATCGTTGGTAGAGTGCAGTTTGCGATCCTGCGCACAAGGGCCTCTTCGTTAAAACACCACAGATCTTCCAAACTCCCGCCGCCCCGCATGATTACGAGAAGATCGCAACCTCCAAACCGTTCCGCCTGGTTGATTTTCTCGATAATGTCCAAATGTGCCGAACTTCCCTGGACTTGGCAGGGAAAAAGCACGATCTCGCCCTTCCATTCGCGTCTCCTTAAAATCTCGATAAAATCTCTGATCGCGGCCCCAGTTGGCGACGTGACAACCGCGATTCGCTTCGGTAATGGGGGGATTGGTTTCTTCCTGTCGGCATCAAAAAGCCCTTCTCCCTGCAGCTTCTCCTTCAGCTTTTCGAATGTCTGCTGTAAGGCCCCTTTGCCGTCCTCAAGTACGTGCCTCCCAATGATTTGGAATTGCCCACGCGGTTCGTAAACACTGCTCTCTCCGTACAGCAAAATCTGATTGCCATCTTTTAGTACGTATTTTCCCGCAACGCCCTTGAAAAGCACGACCGACACCTGACTCCGCTCGTCTTTGATCGAAAAATACGCGTGACCACTCGACTGCTGTCTCAGATTCGAAATCTCCCCACGAATCCAACAACTCGGCACTTCTGCCTTCAAAAACGCATTAATGCGCTCAACAAACACCGAAACAGACAAAATTTCGCCATCTTTCGGGAAAAGTTCACTGGGTGACATGGTCCTACTTTAGTAAAAATTGCGGAAACCATTTCTTTTCAGAAGAAAAGAAACGTGTTTCCGCGCCTTCCAAAGAAAAGTCGTATCAAAAGGCATCTTCATTTGGCCTTACAGGCCAAATGAAGATGCCTTTTGAATTAAAAGTTGTTAATGGGGAACGGCCCTGGAAATCACCTTTCGCCTTTAAACCGGCCTTGCTGATAAAAATGGCGTTGAGTGCGTCGATTTCGAGATGATAGGGACGGCTACAAAAAAATTTAATTCCTGAGCGTACTGTAGTACGTGATGGGATTAAATTTCTTTGTAACGGAACCCTAGCGCTCGAAATCGCTACGCATCCTACGCCGATTTTACAAATGTTTCAAAAGTCTCTTACTATGCCTATTCGCCTTCCTTTTTTTATTCAGCTTGTGCTTGTTCATCTTGAGCCTGCGCGTCTTTTTTAGGTTTCCCATAAATGTTATAAATATGTTATTTGTTTATATTTAACACTCTGATTTTCCGTTGGAAAGTAAAGCTTTTTTTAACAAGAAATAAAGTTCTTGAAGAATGCGTCAGAAGTTGCAGTGTTATTGGTGGTATGAATGCATCTTTGGAGAGCGCTGGCTGTAGTCCCGCGTTGCCTGCGCGTAAGTCGTTGGTGTCGGTGAAGTTGCAGAGGCCGCTGATGGCTTTTGCGCCGATGAAAGGGTTTTCGAGCTTGTTTTTTCTAGAGATTTTGAATGAATACGGCCTGCCAGATGCGTTTTTCACGGAATTTTCTCGTGTGCATGCGACATCGCGGCCGGAACAGTCTCTGCTGCAACTCGTTGAGCAAAAGGCGATTTCGTGTCCTGTCGTTGTTCAACTGATGGGGAACGATCCCGCGGCGCTTGCGAATGCGGTTCGTCAATGGTCTCCGTACGGCATTGCAGGGATTGACTTTAATGTCGGTTGTCCCGTTCGCAGGATCTACAAAAAGGCCGTTGGCGGTGGGCTTTTGAAGGACCTTGCGCAACTGGGGGAAATTTTGGCGACCTTGCGTGAGGCGTTTACCGGCCACCTGAGCGTCAAGTTGCGCCCGGGGTTTGACGACACTCGGGGGTTCGGTGATTTGCTGGACGTTATTAGTCAAAACTCGATCGATCTCGTTAGTTTACATGCCAGGACCGTGAAAGAAGGTTACGGTAAAAACATTTCCTATGACGTTGTGAAGCAAGCCGTTAAGAGACTTCACTGCCCCGTTCTTGCCAATGGAGACATCACGTCAGTTACAAAGGCCCAACAGGTGATTGCAATGACATCGTGTGCAGGCGTAATGATTGGGCGTTCTGCGATCAGAAATCCCTGGATTTTCGCGCAATTACGGGCCATTTTTGAGAATAAAGAGCCCTATTTGCCAACATTTAAGGACGTTCGTGGCTACATCCATCGATTGCACGAAAAAATGGGTTCCGCTTACCAAGATCCCGTCAGGCAACTCAATGCCCTGAAAAGCTTTGCGAACTTTATCGGCCAGGGAATCGATCCCAAAGGGCAGTTTTTGCAAGACATGCGCAGAACACAGTCATTGCGCGAATTTTCGGCCGTCTGTGACCGCTTCCTGTCCAACTCCCCCGCAACCCCCTTCCCCCCAGAACCCTACCCAAACGTACTCGCCCTACCCAACAAGGAATGTTGAATCATGAAATTTTTATATAAGCTACCGGAGGGGGTATTTTTTGCAAAAACAACCCCCTCCGGACCTCCCCCGAAAAAACTCTCATTCGGAAGGCATTTTTTTGCCATGCTGGCGAAAAAATGCCTTCCGATACCGCTTTTCTTTGGAGGGTTCGGGAACCTTTTGTTTTCATGGAAAACAAAGGTTCCCGAATTATTTCTTCTCCTCCTGCCCTACCTTCTTCTAATTGCGTGGGTGGTTGTTGGTCTTACGGGGCATCATCCGTGGAAGCCGGACGAGGCATATACATTGGGGCTCGTGAATCACATCGCGAAGACGGGGGACTGGGTGGTGCCAACGCTTGCAGGGGAACCGTTTATGGAAAAACCTCCGTTGTTTTTTATGACTGCAGCGTTTTTCGCAAAAACGTTCTCGAAATGGTGTTTTTTTCATGATGCTGCGCGCTTGGCTGCTGGATTTTTTTCAAGTATTCTACTCATTGCGGTCGGATTGACAGCGAAGAAAATTTTTGGGAAGGGGAGGGCGCTTTTTGCCGCTCTGCTCTTGGCGGGGTGTCCGGCGGCCCTCGTCCACTGTCATCAGCTAATTACCGATGTTGCTCTGATTGCGGGAATTGCGATCGCTCTCTACGGAGGGTGTTGTATCGCCGAGAAAGGGATGCGCGGGCCTTTTTTCTTGGGTTCTGGAGTCGGTATCGCCTTCTTATCCAAGGGGTTGCTGGCTCCAGGACTCCTGGGAATTACTTGCATAGCGCTCTTTCTGTTGCGTCCATACCGCTCAAAGCAATACGCAAAAAACCTGCTGTTTGCCGTTGTTTTTGCGCTCCCATGGCTGCTGATTTGGCCTTACGCGTTATATCAACGATCTCCGCAGCTCTTCCATGAATGGTTTTGGGTGCAGAACATTGGGCGTTACTTCGGTTTGATGACGGCGGTGTCTGCGATTAAAGACCCGTTTTTCTACAATTTGATCGGCTTGTGGCCCTTCTTCCCGGCGGTGGTCTGCGCGGCGGTGGTTTTTTGTAAACGGCATAAAAATATCCTGCAAAACGTTCCCATGCAATGGGTTCTAGGCTATTTTGTCGTCTGCCTAACGGTGTTGAGTCTGTCGAGACATGGACGGCAATTGTATGCACTTCCCCTCGGGCTACCGCTTGCGATTTTGGGGAGTGAAGCGGCGTTTTGTTGTTTCGAACGTTTGAAAAAGTGGAGCGGTTTATTTAAGTGTTTGATGATCAGCATCTTCGGAATCGTTGCGTTCGGAACCTGGCTGACTTGGATCGGCTGTCTCTTGGAGTGGCCTATCGCGTTTTTATTGGGATTCCAGGAAACATTTGCGCCCGGTTATGTGTTCGAATTCGAGGGGTTGTTTGTGGGAACGGCGTTGTTTGTGACGATTTTATGGCTCATCATTAACCTATTTTCCCGTCCCAACATTATCACAGCCTGGACGAGTGGCGTAACGTTGACGTGGTCCCTCGTCATGACACTTTGGCTGCCCTTCATCGACTACGGGAAGGGGTACAGCAGAGTGATGCCGGAAATGGCGACACATTTCCCGAAAAACACCCTCGTTATGAGCTACCGTTTGGGCGAACCGCAAAGGGCGCTTTTTGATTATTATTGTCCGGGAAAATTGGCGCATCGCATCGAAAATCCGGCATTTTGGCAGCAATTACGGCCCGAATGGGGAAGTTTTTCGGGAAATGACCCCTTAAAACGCTTTTTTCAGCTAAAAATGCCTCCGCACACGTGTTTGCTGATTCAAGGAGTTTGGCGGCATCCACCGGATTTCATGCCGGCTTTGTGGCGACTCATTTGGGAAGGAGCGAGACCGGCGGATGATGGCGAGCACTTTTGGCTGTTTGAGAAGATGTAGGCCATTTTCAGAGAGTTGTGTGATTTTTTAGCTTTCTTGGCTTGATTAACGTCTTGGAAGGTCATAAACTGAAACTATGAGCGTATCGAATGTAAGCAAGGCGAGTGGGGGTTTTGATGTTCAAAGAACAGAGGTAGAGAAGACTCAAAATCAAGAGCAGAAGAAAGTCTTTAACGAACGCAAGAATGACAGCGAAAACGCACCAATTGCTCAGGAAGCGCAGGCGAAAGAAAATACGCCTTTGCATGATCGTAAGGTGCTTACTGTGAAAAATATGATGGATTTTGTTAGCTTTGGTGCCACAAAAGCATTTAGGCACAAGAATCGCAAAAATTTCCCCGAATTCTTCAAAGCACTCAAGGGCTCCCGAGAGGAGCTGCAAGGGAAGATAGGTGCAGCCAAAAAGGATCTCGAGGGTGCCCGGAAGGAGCTGAAAGAGAAAACAGATGAAGCCAAAAAGCATCCTCTGCTTAGCAAGATGGCCAAAAGCAAGCTGGAAGCGGAAATATACACAGCTGAGAAGAATCTTGAACTCAAAGCTAACGTCAAAAATAGTCTCGAAAAGGATCTCAAGCAGCTTTCCGATTTATGGAACAAAACCGATTTCGATTTGGGCAAGGATTCTAAAAGCGCCCTTAATGTGGAGTGCTTTAGAAAAAAAATCTTTGAGGATTTTGGGCAACGAGACAAGTTTTTAACCAACAAGCAAATGGAAGAGAACTTTGGCGAGGGTAATCTAGCAGCAAATTTCGCCACCCCGGAACGTACGTTAAAGATCCCCAAATTTTTGAATTCCCTCAGCTCCATACAAGGGACTGTGGAAGATATCCAAAAAAAGAATTTGAAAGGGGCAAATGTCGATGAATTAATAGAATGTAAGAAGCACGTAACATCGTATCAAAAAGAAGTTGGCGACATTCAAAACAAATATGAAGCGGTTAAACAAGATGCCAAAGATATAGCCGATAACTTTGAAAAAGGTGCGTACAACGTTGCTGATGCCATTGAATTACAGAAGAACGATAGCGGGAAATGGGAGTTGAAGTTTACGAAACCCCAGACCGATCAGAAGGGTGTATTGAAGAATGTGAATAAGGCGATCGAATGGAGCGAAAACCATCAAAATCAGGTAGAGTGCAAAGGTAAGTCCGTTGCTAACGTTTCACAGCAAATAGAAGTGACCAAAAATGCACTCGATAGTTTAGCAGGAGAACTGACAAATTTGATTGAGAAAAATCCGCCAAAGCCGAAACCGCCATCGCTACCGCCATCGCCACCCAAAGACTATCTGCCAAAAACTCCTCTGACCCTCGATTTGATGCGCAGCGGTGTTAAGGATGTGATAGATGACATCGCTAAAAAGCTCCCAAAAGGGAGTGATGAGGGGATAGATCAGTTTTTAAAAGAGAATAGTTTGGAAAATTTAGAGAAGCTAAGTGATCACTTGGATCAGTTGAGAAAAAACGTGGACAAGGTAAAGACAGGATTCACAGAAACAACAAAAACAAAAGATGTTGAACGCGAAATAAAAAGGGCGGAGAGCAAAATAGACGGGCTAAAAACTACAATAAACGCGCTAAAAGAAATGAAGAAAGATAGGATGCAGCAAACGACAAAATCTCAATAAATGGAACCTATGCAAAAGAACCTATTTAAGGAACGTAAACAATCGTTTTAGTTTCCAAAAAGGGAGCGTTCAGTAGCTTATCTAAATGGAAAGTTTGTTTGTCCGTAGGCCGCAAAGGCTTCCTTTCTTCAACATCGGTACTGCTTCCCGTATAATAAAAAATGCCGTTTGCGAGGGCGTGACGATGGGTTCGCGAGAGCATCCCTCGCGTCCACTGGAGGAACGTGGGTAAAGGGGCCACTGCGCGTCCGAGGATAAAATCGAAGTTCTCGTGGAGGTCCTCAACTCGGATTTGCAGCGTACGGATGTTCTTCAGTCCCAGTTCGTGAGCCATATCCTCAACGGCGCGTATTTTTTTGCCAACGGAATCGATTAAGTAGAACATCGCCTCGGGAAACGCGATTGCCAACGGGATGCCCGGGAGGCCTCCACCAGTACCGACGTCCAGAATCTTTGCATTGGGTTGGAATCGAATGATTTTCGTCAACGCCAAACTCGCGACAATATGGCGGGTTTCAACCTGTTCGATGTCATTGCGAGAGACCAAGTTAAGCTTAGAATTCCAGTCACGCAACAGGGTCGCATAAGTGCGCAATAAGACCACTTGGGGTTCAGACAATTCTGGGAAAAATGTTTGGATCATACAGTCGTTTTTTAAGAGAAGATTATTTGGATTTTAATTCCTTTATTTTTTTAATCATTTAGTATCAGATTTTGATTGATTATACCAGTAGGGATTATAGGAAATTACTATGCAATGTTTTAAAAGGAAATTTACTTAGCGCGCTATGGAAGAGAAGGCCCCTCTGATCCAAGTGGAGAATCTGCAAAAAAGTTACGACGACGTTCCTGTTTTGAGAGGAATTAATGTCTGTATCGAGCGGGGCGATCTCGTGTCCGTCATCGGGCCATCGGGGTGCGGCAAATCCACCTTTTTGCGGTGTTTGAATTGCCTGGAAGTGCTTGACTGCGGCAGCATTACGATCGATGGCATCCATCTCAGTCGTAAAAATGCGGACATCGATGTGGATAAGCATTTTCAGGAAAAAGCCCATCGGCTTCGGCAGCACGTGGGTATGGTTTTTCAATCCTTTAACTTGTTCCCACACAAGACCTTACTGCAGAATGTGATGATGGCGCCCATGGTGGTCAAAAAAATGAGCCGTCAAGATGGGGAAGATTGGGCAATGAAGTTCATTCAAAAGGTTGGTCTGCAAAGCTTTAGCCATCGCTATCCCTACAGTTTGTCGGGCGGACAAAAACAACGTGCCGCAATCGCTCGGGCTCTCGCCATGAACCCGAAAGTCATGCTCTACGATGAACCCACATCATCTATTGACCCCGAACGCGTCGACGAGGTTCTCCAAGTCATGCGCGACCTCGACGCAGAGGGCATGACACAAATTATCGTGACCCACGAAATGCGTTTCGCAAAAGATGCCTCAGACTATATCATTTACATGGAGCATGGCGAATTCATTGAGATTTCCGACGAAGATGAAATTTTTATCTCTCCGAAAGATGAGAGAACGCGTCGATTTTTAAAACATTTTATGTAATCGTTGGAGTTGGATTGGAAAATGGGGAAATTTTTTTGGATTTTGTCGGTAATTGTCAGCCTGGGAACGGGCTTAGCTAAAACCGCGACTGCTGATACGGCTCTGAATGAAGGTGCGGAAAGCATCACGTTATCCGCCGACACGGAATCTGGCGCGCCTTTTATTTTTTACGATCCCAATGATCCCGCGAAACTCACCGGATTTGAATGGGACATTTGGCAGGCCATTGCGCGGATTCTGAAGGTTCAGACCCACTTTTGCCAGAATGATTGGGATACGTTAATTCCGGGTCTGCAGAGAAACGTCTGCCGCGTTGCCATTAACGGCATTGATGAAAAGGATATTTCGGAAAACAAACGGAAAATCGTTGCGACGTCGATACCTTATTACGTCACAAGCCTACGTCTAGCCGTTCGCAAAAACGAGACGCGCATCCGTTCCCTCGCGGATTGCCGGGAAAGAACGATCGGAGTGTTTAAAAAATCGACGGTTGTTGAGAACTTATTGCGTTCAGTCGACGGCGTTGTGGTTAAAACTTATGGCGACGAGATTAATGCCTATTCTGACCTGGAAAATGGCCGCTTAGACGCCGTTTTATTCGATTTTCCGAGCGCTTTATACTATTCCGCCGCCAACACGCGGGTGCGTTTGCTGCAAGAAGACATCGGGAAATTGCGGTACGTGATTCTTGTTCGTGCAGAGGATCTTGTGTTGCGGGATTCCATCAATCAGGCGCTGGAAACCCTCAAAACGACGGGTGAATGGAAAGCTATTCTGGCGCGCTGGAATCTCTGGAATGCCGACATGGCACAATACTTGAATGACTCTTCTGTTACAAAAACACAACCCGTTGAGTACGAAAAGTTTCTGAGCGCGTTGCAAAAACAGCGTTCGTGGCAGGGAAAAATGCTCCTGTATGCGAAATTTCTTCCAGCCTTAGGGAGAGCTGCAGTCAAAACGATGGAGATTTCTTTGTTTGCGATGTTGATAGCCATTGGCTTAGGACTGATGATCGCTGTTGCGCACGAATACGGACCGCGCCCAGTGAAGATTTTGTCGACCATCTACGTGGAAACCGTTCGTGGGACGCCGTTGCTGATCCAGATTCTGTTCGTATTCTACGGTTTACCCCTTATCGGACAAGCACTTCCGGAAAATTGGCAGTTTTTCCAGGGACTCTTCAACCTCTCTCCGTTTTTGGCCGGCGTTATCGCGTTGGGGATTAATTACTCCGCCTACGAAGCTGAAAATTACCGCGCAGGACTGATGTCGATCCCTGATGGCCAAATCGAGGCTGCTCAGGCGCTCGGCATGACGCATTTCCAAGGACTTCGGTATGTCATCATCCCCCAAGCCTTTCGGCTCGTCGTTCCGCCCGTAACGAACGATTTCATCTCTCTCATCAAGGATTCTTCGCTGGTTTCCATCATCACGATCGTGGAATTGACCAAAACATACCAGCAATTGGCGACCACCTACTACGACTACTTCGGAACCGGCCTCCTCGTCGCTGCCTTATATCTGCTGCTCGGCCTCCCCTTCGTCCGCATCTCCAAGTGGGTCGAGGGGAGGCTGTCGTTGGAACGGAAGAGGAAGCGGAAGTAAGGGGGGCTCGCAATCGTTCGGCTTGCCAGTCTATCCCGTTGAGGAACAATTCAAATCAGGGGGGGGACGGTAAAAGAGAAATCGCCGCGGTCAACTAAGGCCCCGCCGCGCCTCCCCCCGGCCACCTCGATTCGACGGCCGCCACGGCTATTTTGAGGGAGTTTTTGGAGAGGGGAGAGGGAATAGTTATTGCATCTTATTGATCATTGTTCTTAATTCATCCATTTTAGTTTTTATTTTTCCCTCGTTTATGCTTTTAATATTAAATTTATTATTAATAAAAAAATCAATCTTTTGAATCATATTGAAATACAAATTTTCCATATCTTGATGATACCATGTTCACTTAAATTCATTGTTCATTATTTTGTTTCCACCAAAAGTGGTCGCGTAGGCCACGTTTTTTATAAAAGTGGCAAATGTTCTAAATAATGCTTGAGGTTCCTCATCTTTTATTTTTTCAAGCCCTTTTGCATCTTGCATCAGCAACTTTTGTTTTACACTACTTCCTGCTTTTTGGATGATTGTGTCAGTAAAAGGAGCAAGTGATGCCCGCTTGTTGATTATGTCCTCGATTTTCTGTTGCTTAAGTTGATCGTCATTAACAAGGGCATAAGCTTCTGCATACTGTTGAAGAAGATAAATGAAATGCCAAGTTCCACTGACTACGTACCATGCAGCGTCCTTTTTAGACAAAGAGCTACAAACAGGGGCATTTTGAGGAGAATATGGGTTATTAATATCAAAGGAGCCACTATTGTTCATAAAGGGGCCATTATTATTAATCATCCCATTTACAGATGCAAAATTCACGAGAACCACGAAACATGCTACGCGCAGCATGGCATACCTTTGAGCACTTTTAATTTTCATAATACATTACACTTTTTGATTAAATTTCACTTCTTGGTTGTTTCATTAAGGCCAAAGTTAAAATTAAAGCTGAAATTATCATCATTATTATTATCATTAAAACCATTCCCTGATTTCTTCAAATTATTGCTAATGATTTCTAATTCCTTGTTTGATCGTGCTTCTGATTTCTGCACTTGTTTGTACTGAGCTTCCACTATTTTTTCATCAATTTCTTTATAGCACTCATTTATTTTTTCATTTCGCGTGACCTCAAAAACAAATTTTACAAGCTTAGAGAAATCTGAAACGAGTACACTAGGATTTAGCAGGCTTAAGCCATTACAAGATTGCATCATCTTGCATTTCTTTTGAACGAGCCCTTTACTAGTTGTCGATTCAATGTCGCACGCTGCTATCGCATTTTCTGTAGCTACAAAAGATACTAAGCTTGTTCCCCATTTTTTGAACACCTCGAGTGTTTCATTGGTATCCGACGACTTATCGTATTGATCGCTGTACTTATCTAGTAAGCCAATCAAGTAATCAATAGCATCCTTAAAATAAGTAACACTATCACCGTTGTAAGCTTTATACTGGGGAATTTCCTTTGCTATCGTTTTGTTAGCAAAGATTTCATTCTCTATCTTTTCATTTTTTTGATCACCATTAGTGGTGAGCAGCATATTTTGACTATTACCATTGGCAAACGAGGAGACGTCCAGCTCGATCTTATTCGTTGTCGATTTCACATCTTGGTCGGAAGAGTTTAACGTATTTGTTAAATAGCTTATAACACCCATGCGAGTATCCTTATCTGCCATCCGCAACAAACTAATCATAGCGTTCGAAAACAGATAAAGACTGTCTAGAAAGGTGGGTTGATTGTTAAAGTTGCTCAATGTTTTAAGATTAAGGAGATTTTTAAAGGGGTCCTCCTTCTCTTTTTCATTTTTAGGGATTTCATTTTCCTTGAGATTATTTTTCTCTATCATCCCCAAAACCGACGTGTACAGTCCAGACACAGCGAAAAGCGTTAAGCAAAACACTTGAGTCATCATTTTCGAACGTATTTTTAACGCATTCACAAATGTATTTAATTTCTTTACCATATAAAACCTTCTGTTGGATTTTAATAACATTACTAAACTGAACCCGAGGTTCAATTCAAGGAGAGTGAAAATATTTTCTCTCTCCAATGTCAAGAAGAAAGAAATCTTTTTTGAAAAACTAATCTAAGAAGCTGAATATCAACGAATAAAATCTCATGCGTTCACCCCTTCCAGAGCCTCAAAGTACCCGCGTGGCAGAGGGCGGCGGCGGCGGCATCGGATTCGTCGTGAGGGAGGGGGTCTGGTAGGAGGAGGATGTCCATGACCATTTTAGTCATTTGTTCCTTGCTGGCACGGCCGAAACCCACGACCGCTTGCTTGATGCGTAGGGGAGGGTATTCCGCGATGGGCAACTGCGCTAAACTCGCCGGAAGAATCGCGGCTGCTCGAGCGGCTCCCAAAATTTGCGCCGTACGCACGTTTTGGACGAAAATCGGTTGTTCAATCGCGATGTGCGTGATTGGATATGACTTTATCAGCCCTTCGATCGTTTGAAAAATCGTTGCAAGGCAATAAGAAAAGGATTGTTTGGCGGGAATTTTGATCGTTTGCGAAAAATGCAGCCGTAAACTGGAATTTTGTGAGGAAGCTGGTGAAAATTCCATAACAGCGACTCCCGTCCCGCGCAAACTGGAATCGATCCCCAAAATAATGGCTTTTTGTGCGATAGGATACACGATCTCCTGCAGATTTTTTTGCAGGGACTCGTCTGAACAGCCGTGCGTTTTCTGCGAATTCTGCGAACTTTCCGACAGGAGATGCTTTGTCCAAAGTGCTCGCCGAGACCGACCCATAAACGGTTTTATCGACGAGGAATGACCAACTGCTTGCCGATTTTCAGGCTGCTCGGGCTCGGAAGGACGTTGCGATTCGCTTGAAAAATATCCTTCCAGCGATGCGGCGTTCCATACACTTTTTCACTAATCCGCGAAAGTGTATCGCCTGCTTCGACAACGTACTTTGCTTCAACGTGATTTCTTACGCTCGTTTCGGACATGTTTTTTGGCAAACCGTAAGGCGCGCGAGAAGTTGTTCTCTGAGATGACGACGATGATTGCGATTGCTTTAAACGTTGTTGTAAATCAGCAACTTGCGCTTTCAACGATGTATTTTCGTCGCGAATTTGCTGGAGCGTCTGCACGAAATTCGCTTGTACTGCTGGATTGTCAGACAAAAGATTCCCTGGCAACTGCCGTAAGAAGGCTTTTTTCGCGGTTTCGATCATTTGAAAAACGGTTTTTACCTGCGGCGAATCGGGCAAAATCATGACGTATTGACGAAAATGATAAATCGCCAAAATGGGGTCGTTGTAAACGCTGAGATAAAGTTGCCCTGCCTCTAAATGCGATTCTGGGGCAGAGTCACGCTTTGCGATGACCTTCAAAAATGCTGACAAAGCGGCGTCATATTGGCCCTCTTTAATCAGTTGCTGTGCAGCGAGAAAGCGACTATCTTCCTTTTCGGCGATGCTTTTGAAATGTTTTGTTTCGCAACCACAAAGAGCGATCAGAAGAAAGCCGATAACAAAAAGCTTATGGAAAAGTTGATTCATAAAAAACCACCGAAAAACCACCCAATCAAGGCACTTTAAACCTATAATCGCAATGGTACCCCCACGGAGAATCGAACTCCGATTTTCGGAATGAGAATCCGATGTCCTAACCGTTAGACGATGAGGGCTCACCGTTTAATGAAGGTAAATCATCCATGATTTGTGAGCCCTTTGTCAAGGATTTATGATGGTTGTCATAAATTTTCCCCGCTGTGTTGGGTAGTTTTTTTCCGGGAAACCCCCTTTTTTATAAAAAAGGGGGTTTCCCGGACCCTTCCCCCTAAAAATTTTTATTCGGAAGGCATTTTTATGGCACGTAGTGCCAAAAAATGCCTTCCGATATGCTTTTCTTTTGAAGGTTCGGAAACTTCTTCTTTTCTCTGGAAAAGAAAAGTTTCCGAAAAAATTCCCCCTCTCCTCCTAAAAATTTATGAGGCTGTCGTAAAAAACCTTCTCTAAAAACAGACCTTTTGCGGGAGCTGCGGAGAGGGTGGCGAGGCGTTGGTGCGTTTCCAGCATCGTTTTGACGTCCCCGAGCGTGAGTTTTTGACAACCGACGTCAACGAGAGTGGCCACCAAGAATCGTGCCATTTTGTACAGAAAGCCGTTGGCCTCCAACACGATTGATATCTTTTGGGTTCCAGGCGATTGCGTTGAAAACGGATCGGACTGCGGGTTGTTAACGGTTTCTTCTGGAACGATGACGTCCAATTTCCGTAACGTTTTTACCGCACGCTCTTCAGAACCATCATTCCGCAGGGCCCGGAACGCCGAAAAATCGTGCGTCCCAACCAACAATTCAGCCGCCTTTCTCATCAGCCCAATATCGTAAGCGCGATTCGGCAGGCGCCACCCATAACGGCTCTCGTGCGGAAGCGGTTTTGCCAAAAACAAATGATAGGCATACCGCTTCCCCGTTGCAGAAAAACGTGAGTGGAAATCGTCCGCCACCTCCTCAACGCTTCTCATGGAAATTGCTTCCGGCAGACACGATTGCAGCGCACGCAACAAATACGCCGGCGGATGTGCCCAATCGGCATCAAAATGAAAAACCTGCTCAATCGCATGCACTCCTGCATCCGTCCGCCCGCTGCTGTGGATCCTTACCGGCTCCTTAAAGATCCCCCTCAATCGCTTTTCAATCGCATCCTGTATCGTCGCGACCCCCACCTGGCTCTGCCACCCGCAAAAGTCGGTTCCGTCATAGGCACATGTACATTTCCAACGCATGATAAAATTTCGGGAACCTTTCTGTTCCGCGAACAGAAAAGGTTCCCGAACCCTCCAAAGAAAAGCGGTATCCCCCATAAAAATTTTTAGGGGGAAGGGTCCGTGAAACCCCCTTTTTTATAAAAAAGGGGGTTTCACGGCTTTCCTTAAGTCATGGTTTCACCCACATCACATTATTTTTAAAGTCAAAAAATACTGGGTGTTCTTTGAAAAAGCTTGAGCCAATGAGTCCATCAAAGGGGAACTCACTTTTTTGAATAAAGAATTCGGTTTTTGGGAATGGTTGATCGCACACCGTGAAGGTAGTTGTTTCAAAGGATTGGTAGGGCGGATCGCCTTTAATCGTTGCAATTTTCCCCTCTGTGAGAACTTTTGCGGTTGATTTCATGATCGAGTGGTTCGCACCCGTATCCCACACAAGTTTCGTAGTAACACCGTTAATGTTAGCGACGATAATTCCATCAGTAGACACAGGCATACGTATCCAGTTTTTGACATTGTATTGATGGGGATATGCGCCCAATGGTATTAAAATAGCCCGCGAGGATGGATAATCGACCAAAACATTGAACTGACGCAGAAAATCTAAACCGAGGACGCCATTTTTAGCGGCTTCGAACCAGATAAATCCTTCGTCGTAATGCCCTCCCCATAATTTGTCCATCAACTGACAGGGTATGTTGCGCAGAGTTTTATGACCGATTTTAAGCTCAGGAATTGTATAAACTTTGAGACAGGTTTCTTTGCCAGTATCGTCATGAAAACAAGCTTTTTCATTCGTAGGCAACAGCTTTAATTCTAACTTTTTTACAATTTCTTGACTCAAAGCAATTGATGTGCGGGATGCTCCATTATCAAATATAACAGGAATCGAATGCCCTTGAATTTCAATGGCTACCACCGGGAATCCTTGTTGCGACAGCTCGATCGGTAAAACGATTTCACCACGACTTCTCACCCGAGGCACAATGAAAATCCCAACCACCACCAGTAGTAAAAGGCTAATAATAATTTGATGTTTTTTCATAATAACATGCAGATATATTCGGAAGCTCTCATCATAAACCCCCAAAGAACTTTAAGCTATTTCTCGTCACCTGCGAGCAAAAAGTGGCGTCGGTGGTGTTGAGGAATTTTGCGCAGAAGGTAGCCGTGTGGCGGAGGAAGGCGGGTCGGTTTTCTTGGCCACGGAGGGGCTCTGGGGATAGGTAGGGAGCATCGGTTTCGATGAGGATGTTGTTGGGGTTAAGGATCTTAAGGGCCTCGCGGACGCTGTGGGCGTTTTTGAACGTAACGATGCCGCTGAAAGAAACTTTGGCGTTGCGTTCTTGGAGTTGTTTTGCATCGTCTGGGGAACCGGAAAAGCAGTGGAAGACAACGCGTTGCCAATCGAATCCAGTGGATTCGATGACTTGAACGCAGTCTTTGAATAAATGTCTACAATGGACGATGATAGGCAGATTAAGTTCCCTGGCCAGAAGAAGTTGCTGTCGAAAGGATTCCATACGCCAAATGAGGGTCTTTTCGGCTTCAATGGGATTGTTTGGTAGCTGAGTCGCATCAAGTCCTGTTTCGCCGATGGCCTTGATGGGAGATTTTCGAGCCAAAATGGAGAGCTCCTCGATCGCCTTTTCCCAATACGCATCGACTTCGCAGGGATGGAGTCCGAGAGTGCAGTGAATATTCGGCAATTTTGCTTCATTTTCAGAAGAAATTTCCTGACAATTCGGATTTTGCGCATTGGTTGCTAATTGCAAATGAATCGGCCAATCCGTCGGGTGCGTCCCAACCGTAACGATGTCGCTAACGCCATTCGCTGTCGCCTCCTTAAGGACCTCCCGCAAAGTCCCCTTGTGGACGTAGTGTTCTAAATGACAGTGGGTGTCGATGATAAGCATAAAACAAACGGTAATCGTAGGAGACGTTGGTAGTGGAGCAATTAAAAATTCGGAAAACTTTCTTTTCAGAAGAAAAGAAACGTTTTCCGAACCTTTCAAAGAAAAGTCATATCGAAAGGCATTTTTGTTCGGACTTATGGTCCGAACAAAAATGCCTTTCGAATTGAGAGTTTTTAAGGGGGAGGTCCGGAGGGGGTGCTTTTTGCAAAAAACACCCCCTCCGGCAGGTAAGCACCCCGGGAAACCCACTTTTTTATAAAAAAGTGGGTTTCCCGGAGAGATTTGGCTTATCGATAATAAGACCCTGCAGCCATGAGAAGACTTTTTTGAGTTGGAAGGTAGGTTGTTTTTTGAGGAGGTCGACGATGTGTTCGGTGAAGTCTTGGGGTTCGTAGTTAGCGGTTTCGAGGAGAAAGAGGACGACGGCGTCGCGATGGATCCAATAGGATTTACGTTTTTCTTCGCCTTTTTTTGCTCGGCCGTTGGAGGCATGACCGAGGATTTTTTGGTTATCGAAGCAATCTCGGACATATTGGTCGCTTTTCCCGATGACCGCGGCGACCTCTTTTGGGGAGAACCATTCTTTATTTTGAGGTAAATTAAAATTGAATTGTTGGGGATATTGAGTCATAGAGCACCAACCATTATACTGTAAATGCGATTTTCCGTCAATGATTTCCTGAAAGTTCGTTGCAAAGAATCGCTGAAAAAGTCAGGAAATTTTTCTGACTTGCGTTTTTTAACGTGATGTTTAGAGTGAAGTGAGTTATTATTTATGTATTATGGAAAAAGTTGAAAATGAAGATACGGTTGAAAATGAAAGTGCAGATGAAAGCGCAGATGCGACTGAAAGTACAGATGTGAAGGAATGGGAGGTGAAGCGGGTTGCCATTTTGACGGCCGGCGGGATTGCGCCGTGTTTGGCTGCTACTGTAGGTGCTCTGATCGAGCGTTACGCAGAGATCGATTCGAAAATTGAAATCCTGTGCTATAGAAATGGCTATCACGGTTTGTTGTTGGGGCACAGCGTCTTAGTGAATGACGTTGTGAGACGTCAAGCCCATATTTTGCAGGGTTTTGGAGGAAGTCCGATCGGGAATAGCCGCGTTAAATTGACGAATGCGGCGGATTGCGTGAAAAAGGGGTTGATCAAAGAGAAAGAGAATCCCTTGAAAGTGGCCGCGGAGCAGCTGATGAAGGATAAGGTTGATGTCCTGCATGTGATTGGTGGTGATGACACGAATACAACGGCTGCGGATTTAGCTAAGTACTTGAAGGAGAGCGCTTACGAGCTGTGTGTCGTTGGTCTGCCAAAAACGGTTGATAACGACATTTATCCCATCAAACAAACTCTGGGCGCTCATACCGCTGCCGTCCAAGGAGCTCGTTTTTTCGAAAACATTGTGGCTGAGCAAAGTGCTAACCCCAACATGCTGATCGTCCATGAAGTGATGGGGAGGCATTCTGGCTGGCTAACATTTGCGACCGCTCAATATTACCATAAAGAGCTGTGGGCGAAGAAGATTTTTCTTCCTGAACTCGGATTCCATAAGGAACTTTACGCGATTCACGGGATGTTTGTTCCAGAGGTGACAATCGATATTCCTGCCGAGGCAGCCCGTTTAAAGGCGACCATGAAAAAGTACGGTTGTGTCAACATTTTTGTGAGCGAAGGTGCTGGCATCCAAGACATTCTTGCGATGATGGAACGCAATCGCGACCCCATACCGGTCGACGCCTTTGGACACGTCAAATTAGACGCGATCAACCCAGGAAAATGGTTCGGCGACCAGTTCGGGAAAATGATCGGAGCCAGTAAAATTTTGGTCCAAAAAAGTGGCTATTTTGCCCGTTCAGCACCCGCGGAGCTCACCGATATCCGCCTCATCCAATCCATGGTGGACAGCGCCGTTGCTTCCGCTCTCAAAGGCGAATCCGGCGTCATTGGTCACGACATAGAAAGAAATAACCAACTCCGCTGCATAGAGTTCGACCGCGTCAAAGGCGGTAAGGTCCTCGATGTGACTGATCCGGAATACAAAGACTTTATGAAGGAGATAGGGGGGTAGTTTTTCCGGGAAACCCCCTTTTTTATAAAAAAGCGGGTTTCCCGGACCCTTCTCACTAAAAATTTTCGTTCGGAAGGCATTTTTTCAGCACGTAGTGCTAAAAAAATGCCTTCCGATACCGCTTTTCTTTTGAAGGTTCGGAAACTTTTTCTTTTCTCGTGAAAAGAAAAGTTTCCGAAATTATTTTATTTTATACCCCCTACCTTCCAAAAAATCGTTCTACAGCGTCGGTAAAGATCGCAGGCGGTCGGACGGGGCGGTGGAGGTGGTTGATAAAGCCGTGGGAGATGGTGCCTGTTGCGAGGAGGTCGTTGTTACGGAGGACCTTATAGTGGACTTGGTAGCGGGCCTTTGGGGGTTCGAGGATGGCAGCCTCGATGATGATGCGATCGTCGAAAAAGGCAGGTTTTTTGTATTGGATGTTAACCTCGAGGACGGGGCAGTGGAGACCCATAGCGTTGATGGAGGCGTAGGGGCAATGAATGTCGTCAAGGAGTTGAATACGAGCGACTTCGAACCAATTCACGTAGTGGCTGTGATGAACGACGCCCATGGCATCCGTTTCAACGTAGCGCACGCGGAGAGGAGTCTGCGAGGTGATTGCAGGAGCAAGCGCTTGCGAAGCGATCTCGGGGATGTGGTTTTGTGGAGCGGTCATGAAGAATGGGGCTTGTTTTTAAGCAATTCTTGCAGAACGGTAAAGCGGAGATTCGATTCAAGCCGTTCGAGTTCAGCGGGATCAACGGGAACCTGTTTTTTCGATTCCTGCAAAGCCTTTTCCGCACGTGTGCGAGCTTCCTGAATGGTTGAAATATCCGTGCGTTGGACGTCGACCGCCGCCTCAACGAGCAGCGAAACGCGGTCCCCAATTACCTGAAAAAACCCCTGATCAATCGCAATGCAGTGCTCCCGCTTGCACTCCTCAAAGGCCCTAATGGCGCCAGGGGCAACCATTCCCAGCAGGGGAATATGCCCAGGCAAGACCTGAATTTCGCCCTCAGTGGTCGGGAAAGACGCGCACGCAACTTTCTCATTGAAAACAACTTTCTCCGGCGTGATGATTTCTAGTGTTAGTGACATATAATAGGCAAGTTAGGGTGGTGGTGACCTGGAAAACCATTTTTTGCAAAAATTAGTTTTCCAGGGCCCTTTCCAAAAAAACTCTCGTTTCGGAAGGCATTTTTTGGCACGTAGTGCCAGAAAAATGCCTTCCGATATGCTTTTCTTTGAAGGGTCCGGGAAACTTTCTTTTCGAAGAAAAGAAAGTTTCCCGGAAAAACATCCTCCTTATTTTATTTTTTTTTCAGCGCGAGGACGTCGTCAATAGGGCCTTTCATATAAAAGTCATTTTCTTGGAAGTCATCGAGTTCGCCGTTGAGGATCATTTTGAAGCCGCGGATGGTGTCTTTGATGGAGACGTATTTGCCTGGGAAACCGACGAAGACCTCTGCGACGTGGAAGGGTTGGGAGAGGAATTTTTGGATTTTTCTGGCGCGGGAGACGGTGAGCTTGTCGTCGGGGGAGAGTTCGTCGATGCCGAGAATGGCGATGATGTCCTGGAGTTCCTTGTAGCGTTGCAGAACGGACTGCACTTGGCGAGCGACGTTAAAGTGCTCTTCTCCAACGACATTCGGATCAAGAGCCTTCGATGTCGATGACAGCGGATCAACGGCCGGGTAGATGCCAAGCGCGGCAATGCGGCGTTCCAGAACGATTGTGGAATCCAAGTGCGCAAATGCATTCGCCGGAGCGGGATCCGTGAGGTCGTCTGCCGGAACGTAAATCGCTTGGAATGAGGTAATGGAGCCCTTTTTAGTCGACGTGATGCGTTCCTGCAGGAATCCCATTTCCTGACTTAACGTGGGCTGATACCCGACGGCCGATGGAGAGCGTCCGAGGAGCGCGGACACTTCAGATCCGGCTTGCGAGAAACGGAAGATGTTGTCAATGAACAACAAAACGTCTTGGCTGCGCTCGTCTCTAAAATACTCTGCTACAGCGAGTCCTGTTAGTGCGACACGCATACGTGCCCCCGGGGGCTCGTTCATTTGCCCATAAATCAGGGCAACTTTCGACTTTTCCGGTTCCACTTCATTAATAACGCCCGCAGAAATCATCTCGTAATAAAGGTCATTTCCTTCGCGCGAACGCTCTCCAACACCCGCAAAAACGGAAAGCCCCCCGTGCGCCTTAGCAATGTTGTTGATCAGTTCCGTGATGACAACCGTCTTCCCAACGCCCGCACCGCCAAATGCGCCCACTTTTCCACCCTTTGTGAACGGACAAATGAGGTCGATCACCTTAATTCCCGTCTCAAGAATGATGGATTCCGGATTCTGCTCAATTAACGTCGGTGGCGGGCGGTGTATGGGGTAATAAACGGATGCCTTGATGGGCCCTTTATTGTCGATGGGGTGCCCCGTGACGTTGATGATGCGCCCCAAAACGCCCTCCCCAACGGGAACCGTGATCGGCTTTCCGGTGTTGGTCACCGTCATTCCGCGAACGACCCCTTCCGTCGACGACATCGCGACGGCTCTCACTTGCCCATCCCCCAGGTGCTGCTGGACTTCCAATGTCAAACACGTCGCCGCATCGTCGCCCACGTTAAACGTCAGCTCCAATGCGTCGTAAATCTTCGGTAGCTCCCCAACGTCAAATTGGACATCTACTACCGGCCCAATGACTTGTGTTATAGTTCCTTGCTGTATCGTACTCATGTTGCTTTTTGACCGCTTCGATTTTGAGCGGCGAGTTCGTTGCGCTCGGCCTCAATGCCATCACGTACGTTAGTACGCTCAGGCATCTTGTCCTCGCGCGCCTGCTCGTCATCTCAAACTTGAAGCGGTCATCGTAAGATTTGTTAAAAATAAGGTATTGGAAGGCATTTTTGGGCCTGCAAGGCATAAAAATGCCTTCCGAATAAGAGTTTTTTTGGAAAGGGTCCGGGAAAACCAATTTTTGCAAAAAATGGTTTTTCCGGTATCTCATCCACAAAATCATCTCTAAAATTAATTTTCATGTTGGCTAGCGGAGATTTCGACGATTTCTTGGGTGATGGAGCTTTGGCGGGCCTTATTGAATTCGAGGGTGAGGTCGTCGAGGATTGTTTCGGCATTGTCTGTGGCGGCTTTCATGGCGACCATGCGGGCACTGTGTTCGGAAGCCTTTGTTTCGAGGAGGATTTGGTAGAGGGCCTTTTTGAGGAAGAGGAGGGGGAGTTGGTCGAGAATGGCCTGAGGCCCGGGTTCCATGAGCATGGGACGCGGGTCTGGAGAGGGGAGATTGCGCGATTCGAAGTTCTTGAATTGTTCCTCCAAATGCTCATGGAAGTGCTGCATGGGGAGAAGATTTTGCAGCGAAGTTTCTTGAACAAGGACGTTTTTGAAGCGTGGAAAGAGGATTTCGACGGTATCGATTTCACCACTTTTGAAGGCATCTACGACGAATTCTGCGATTTTTTGGACGTCAGAGAAGTGCACAGTATCGGGTACGCAGAATTGACCTAAGACGTTGCAGTGCATGCGCGAAAGATACTGCATGGGCTTGTTTCCAACGACGATAAACCGCGATTCTTGCGGATGCAGGAGGTGAATTTGCTTGTAAAGGTTCTGGTTGAGCGTCCCGCAGAGGCCCTTATCGGTTCCGATGACCAAAATCCCACGATGCACGATTGGCCGCTCTTCAAAAAATGGGTGATTGATCCGAATTTCCTGCAAATCGATCTGCTTCGCCAATGACCCAATGATCTCCGCGAGCAAAAGATTGTACGGACGACCCGATAACGCCGCGTTCTGCGCCCTTTTCATCTTCGACGCCGCAACTAAATGCATCGCACGCGTAATCTGAGCGGTATTCCTGATGGCTCTGATGCGATGTTTAATCTCTCTTAAACCTTTCATATCGTTGTAAGCGCGTCGATTTTGAGCGGCGAGTTCGTTGCGCTCGGCCTCAATGCCATCACGTACGTTAGTACGCTCAGGCATCTCGTTCTCGCGCGCCTGCTCGTCATCTCAAAATCGAAGCGCTTCCTCGTTAAAAAATTGAAAATTTTGGAAAACTTTATCTTTGTAAAGAATGGGTTTCCCGGAACTTGAGCGACGAAAAGACGGCATCTATTTTGAGATGACGAGCAGGCGCGCGAGGTCGATTGGAGACCATCCAATCCCCCAATTCCTGAGCGTACTGACGTACGTGATGGAATTGAGATCCGATGCGCAACGAACTCGCCGCTCAAAATAGATGCCGTCTTTTTCATTGGACGGTTGTTAGGGTTGTCTTCCATGCCGTTAGTGTCGCGCGGAGGGTTTCTTCAAATTCTTTAGTGATTTCTTTTTTCGTATAGAGTTCGAGGAGAACGGGTTGGGCGGATTCTTGGAGGTAGGTTTCCATGTGCCTTGCGGTTTCGAGGGTTTTGGGAATGGCGATGTCGTCGAAAAACTTATTTTGCAGGGCCCAAATGAGAATGATTTGGATTTCGACGGCTTTTGGACTAGAAATGGGTTGTTTGAAGAGTTCAACGATGCGTCCTCCGCGTTCTAGCTGACTCTTTGTCGCGGAATCGAGGTCTGCGCCGAATTGGGCGAAAGCGGCGAGCTCGTAGTACTGGGCCATTTCGAGTTTTAAGCGACCGGCCACCTGCTTGAGAGCCTTTATCTGGGCGGCAGAACCGACGCGAGAAACGGAGGGTCCAATCGCGATTGCGGGGCGAATTCCCTTATTAAAAAGGTCGGTTTCGAGGAAAATCTGGCCGTCCGTGATGGAAATGACGTTTGTGGGGATGTAAGCGGAAATGTCGCCCGCCTGAGTCTCGATGATGGGTAGGGCGGTGAGAGAGCCGTTTCCGCAAGCGGCGCTCAAACGTGCGGAACGTTCCAACAAGCGTGAGTGTAGGTAAAAAATGTCGCCCGGATAGGCCTCGCGTCCGGAGGGTCGCTTCAAAACGAGGG